>NZ_CP053439.1:3530000-3830000 GCF_000769405.2 Rhizobium brockwellii | reverse complement strand
GCCGACGGCGATTTCGGCGCGGCCTTCGGGGCAGCCCGCCTCGGCCTGATCGCAGCAACGGGCGTCGATCCGGTCTCCGTCTGCACGCCGCCGGTGACGGCAGGCACGATCGAGCCGGTATCCGCACTGAGCGGCGCTTATGAGGATGCTTACAAGCGCTACCGTGCGCTCTACCCTGCGATCAAGTCGCTGGCGTAGGCCAACAATTCAGAACTTCGAAAAGATACGAACCCAAGGAGAACCAACATGAGCACCGGATTTTTCGGCGATATCCAGAAAGTCAAATACGAGGGCCCTGACAGCACCAATCCGCTGGCCTTCCGCCATTACCAGCCGGACGAGATCGTCATGGGCAAGCGCATGGAAGACCATCTGCGCTTTGCGGTGGCCTACTGGCACACCTTCACCTGGCCGGGCGGCGATCCCTTCGGCGGGCAGACATTCCTGCGTCCCTGGTTCGAGGACACGATGAAGGCCGCCAAGCTCAAGGCCGACGTCGCCTTCGAATTCTTCTCGCTGCTCGGCTCGCCCTACTATTGCTTCCATGACGCCGACGTGCGTCCGGAAGGCAAGACTTTTGCCGAGAACACTAAAAACCTCAACGAGATCGTCGATTATTTCGCCGAGAAGCAGGCCGCAACCGGCACCAAGCTGCTCTGGGGCACGGCGAACCTCTTCTCCCACCGCCGCTATATGTCGGGCGCTGCGACCAATCCGGATCCCGACGTCTTCGCTTTTGCAGCCGCTACGGTAAAGACCTGCATAGATGCCACGCAGAAGCTCGGCGGCGAAAACTACGTGCTCTGGGGCGGCCGAGAAGGTTACGAGACGCTGCTCAACACCGATATCGGCCGCGAGCTCGACCAGCTCGGACGCTTCCTCAACCTCGTCGTCGAATACAAGCACAAGATCGGCTACAAGGGCACGATCCTGATCGAGCCGAAGCCGCAGGAGCCGACCAAGCACCAGTATGACTATGACGTCGCGACCGTCTATGGCTTCCTCAAGAGGCACGGCCTTGAAAACGAGGTGAAGCTCAATATCGAGCAGGGCCACGCGATCCTTGCCGGCCACTCCTTCGAGCACGAGCTGGCGCTTGCCAATGCGCTCGGCATCTTCGGTTCGATCGACATGAACCGCAACGACTACCAGTCCGGCTGGGATACCGACCAGTTCCCGAACAATGTTCCCGAAATGGCGCTCGCTTACTACCATGTTCTGGCAGGCGGCGGCTTCAAGACCGGCGGTACCAACTTCGACTCGAAGCTTCGCCGTCAGTCTCTCGACCCGGCGGATCTGCTGATCGGCCATATCGGCGGCATGGATTGCTGCGCCCGCGGCCTGAAGGCCGCTGCCAAGATGATCGAGGACAAGGCTCTGTCGCAGCCGCTCGCCGATCGGTATGCCGGCTGGGAATCCGCCGAGGCGCAGAAGCTCTTCCGCGGCGAGTATTCGCTGGATGAGATCACCCACTATGTCGAGAGCCACGACGTGAACCCGCAGCCAAGGTCGGGCAAGCAGGAATGGCTTGAGAACGTCGTCAATCGTTACGTTTGATAAAGCGCGCCGGCGGCCATTGGTCGCCGGCGCATTTTGCCGGCTAAATGCGCCTTAAGCGCTCAGTGATACGGGTTCAACGTTTCGACCAGTTGCGCGACGGCGCCGAGACGGAGTTTCGAACCACCAGATCCGGCCGCAGCAGGATTTCCGTTTCGGTTGGCCGGCCATCGGACAGGAGTTCCAGCAGCAGCGCCATCGCCTGCTTGCCGATCGCCGTTCTCGGTTGGCGGATCGTGGTCAGCGGCGGGGATATAAAGACGGCCTGCGGCACGTCGTCGAAACCAGTCACCGAGAAATCCCGCGGAATATCATAACCTCGCGCGCCGAGCCCGACCATGACGCCAATCGCCGTCTGGTCGTTCACGCACATGAAGGCGGTTGGAAGCGTGTCGCGCATGAAAAGCTGCTCGACCGCATGCCGCCCGCTTTCGATCGTACCGTCGCCTTCGAGCACGATCCTGGTGTCGGGCGGGATGCCGGCGGCGTCGAGACCGGCATCGTAACCCATGCGGCGCCTGGTATAGGCAAGCCGGGTGCGTGAATCGCCAATGAAGGCGATCTTGCGATGCCCTTCGGCCAGCAACAGGTCCACCGCTTTCCGAGCGCCTTCGGTATCGTCGACCCCGACATAGGGAATGCCGCCGTTGAAGACGGGCTCGAAAACGCCGACGCTCGGCGGTAGCCGCGCGGTCATCGTCTGATGCCCGAAGGGCAGGATGCCGGTGAAGAGGATCAATCCAGCCGCTTGGTTGGAATTGAAGAATTTCAGATATTCCAGGCCGCGCTGGGCATCGTTCTGGGTGTGGCCAATCAGGATGCCGTAGCCGTGCGCGCGCGCCTCGTTCTCCAGCCCGACGAGAATGTTGGAGAAATTGGGATCGCCGATATCGGGCGCCACGACAAGGATCATATTGGAGCGGCCGAGCCTCAGGCTGCGCGCCATGGCATTGGTCGTATAGCCGGTGATGGCGATCGCCTGGTTGACCTTGAGGCGGGTGGAGTTGGCGACCTTCTCCGGCATGTGGATTGCCCGGGAAACCGTCGCGATAGAGACCTCGGCGATCCGGGCGACGTCTTCGATGGTTGCGGGCGTGGAATTCGACACTGAGCTCTGCCTTGGGCTGTCTTCGCCGCGACACTACACAGACTTGTCGAGAGGTCAAAGGCAGGCTTCAACGGATCTGTGTAAATCAACGATGTAAACCTTTACACGATATATGTAAAGGTTTACATAAGGCTTCTGAGTGGACGGAGAGCCGCTTTGGGAGGACCAGATGACCGTGGAGACCGCCGACACCGCACCCGTGGTGCTGTCCGCCAGGCGCATATGCAAATCCTTCAGTGGAGTGCAGGTCCTTTTCAGCGTGAACTTCGATCTCCGCGCCGGCGAAATCCATGCGCTCATGGGTGAAAACGGCGCCGGCAAATCCACGCTTGTCAAGGTATTGTCGGGTTTCGAACAGCCCAGTTCCGGCGAAATCCTGCTTGATGGCAAGCCCGTTGTCCTGCCGCCCAACGGCGACGCCGAGGCGCTCGGCATCGTCATCATTCACCAGGAATTCAACCTCGCAGAACATCTGACCGTGACGGAGAGCCTCTTTCTCGGGCGCGAAGTCACGCGTTTCGGGATGCTCGACCGTAAATATATGCGGTCGGAGACACGCAAGGTTCTCGACGTGCTCGGTTCGCATGTCGACGAGAATGCGCTGATCAGCACGCTTTCCATCGCGGACAAGCAGATGGTCGAAATCGCCAAGGCGATCAGCCGCGATGCGCGGGTGGTGTTCATGGACGAGCCGACCGCGGTGCTGTCGCGGGAAGAGACCAATATGCTGTTCAAACAGGTTCGCAAGCTTCGCGACCAGGGGACCAGCTTCGTCTTCGTCTCCCACAAGCTCGACGAGGTGATGGAGTTGACCGATCGTGTCACAGTGCTGCGCGACGGCCAATGGATCAAGACTTCGCCGACGTCCGTTCTGGACGGGGAATCGATCGCTCAGCTGATGGTCGGCCGCGAACTCTCCAGCCTTTATCCCGCCAAGGTCGAGCCTGATGTCGACGAGGAGGTCGTCCTCAGAGTCGCTTCGGTGTCGACGGGTTATGTGAAGGATGCGAGCTTCGAGGTGCGCAAGGGCGAGATCATCGGGTTTTCCGGCATGATCGGCTCCGGCCGCACCGAACTGATGGAAGCGATCGCCGGGTTGCGGACCCGTCTCGAGGGCGAGGTGGTCATCAAGGGGGAAACTGTTCCCTCCGGCGACGTCCATGCCGCCAATCGCTGCGGGCTCGCCTACATGACCAAGGACCGCAAGTCGAAAGGCCTGCTGCTGCGCTCCGGCATGGTGACTAATCTGACACTGCAATCGCTCGGAAGGCACGCTCGTCACGGCTATCTCAGCCCGGGCAGCGAGGCGGCCGCGATGGCAAAGGCCAAGCGCCGCTTCGATATCAGGGTTCGCGACGGCAATATCGTCGCCGGCCGGATGTCGGGGGGGAACCAGCAGAAGCTGCTGCTCGCCAAGGTCATGGAGACCGAGCCTCAGATCATTATCATCGACGAGCCGACGCGCGGCATCGATGTCGGCACCAAACAGCAGATCTATCATTTCATCTCGGCGCTCGCCCGGGACGGTCGGTCGATCATCGTGGTGTCGTCGGAGATGCCGGAGGTCATCGGCCTCTGCACCAGAGTGGCGGTGATGCGCGAAGGGCGTATCGTCGGCGTGCTCGAGGGCGAGGAGATTTCCGAGCAGGAGATCATGCGTTACGCGGCCGGGCTCAAGAAGAAGGCTGCCGCCTGAAGGCTGAAGCAAGGCTTTACCGATCAGGGCGACAGATAAGATTCCCAGAAAATATGGGACGGGAGGTTGATTTTGGAAATGAGTGTCAACGAGGAGACCAGGGAAATCCGGCGCCGATCCTGGCGGGATGTCGACCTGCGTGCGGTCGCGCCCTTCGTCGCCCTGGCGCTGCTGCTGATCGTCGGAGCCCTGGTCAATCCCAATTTCATCGGCATCACCAACCTTGCAAATGTCGCAACGCGCAGCGCTTTCATCGCCATCATCGCGGTCGGTGCGACCTTCGTGATATCGGCCGGGGATCTCGATCTGTCTGTCGGCTCGATGGTGGCCTTCGTCGCCAGCCTGATGATCCTGCTGATGAATTCGGGCGCCATCGAAAACCCGGCTTTGATGCTGGTGGTCGCGGTCGCCTTTACCATGGTCGCCGGCGCACTCTGCGGCTTGGCGAACGGCCTGATCACGACGGTGGGCAGGATCGAGCCCTTCATTGCGACGCTCGGTACGATGGGCATCTATCGCGGCCTGACGACATGGCTGTCGCAGGGCGGCGCGATCACGCTTCGCTCCGCCGATATCCAGACGCTCTATCGCCCTGCTTATTTCGGCAATATTGGCGGCATACCGGTGCCGATCGTGGTGATCCTGGCGGTGACGGCGGTTGCGGCCTTCATCCTCTATCGCACCCGCTACGGGCGCCACGTCGTCGCTGTGGGATCAAACAGCGATGTCGCCCGCTATTCGGGCATCGCGGTCAACCGTGTGCGGACGATTGCCTTCGTCATTCAGGGGTTGTGCGTCGCCATTGCCGTGCTGCTCTACGTTCCCCGTCTCGGCTCGACGTCGGCGACGACGGGTATCCTGTGGGAACTGCAGGCGATCACGGCCGTCGTCGTCGGCGGCACGGCGCTCAAGGGTGGCGCGGGCAGGGTCTGGGGCACGATCTGTGGCGCCTTCATTCTCGAACTGGTCGGCAACATCATGCTGCTTTCGAATTTCATCAGCGAGTATCTGATCGGCGCCATCCAGGGTGCGATCATCATCATCGCCATGTTCGTCCAGCGCTCGCTGGTGCGCAAATCATAAATTGGCAAATCATGAATTGACCGGGCTTACAGGGCGTCCGGTCCCGTATGGAAAAGTCCCTGAAGTTATTGGGAGGAAATAGCATGCGTAAATTGATGTTGGGCCTGGCGGTTGCGGCGGTGACGTTCGCCGGCGCCGCTCACGCCCAGGACAAGAAATTCACGATCGGCGTATCCATTCCGGCCGCCGACCACGGTTGGACATCGGGCGTGGTGTTCCATGCCGAACGCGTCGCCAAGCTGCTGATGGCCGAACATCCCGGTCTCAATGTCATCGTCAAGACCTCGCCGGACGCCGCCAGCCAGGCCAACGCCGTGCAGGATCTCGATACGCAGGGCATCGACGCCCTCGTCATCCTGCCGTCGGATCCGGATCCGCTCGTCAACGCCATCAAGGAAGTCAAGGCCAAGGGCAAGTTCGTCGCCCTCGTCGACCGCGCGCCGAGCAACAACGACAATTCCGTGCGCGACCTCTATGTCGCCGGCAACAACCCGGCTCTCGGCGAAGTCGCCGGCAAGTACATCAAGGACACGACGCCGGACGCCGAAGTGGTCATCATCCGCGGTCTGCCGATTCCGATCGACCAGCAGCGCCAGGACGGCTTCGACAAGGGCATTGCCGGCTCGAACGTCAAGGTTCTCGACCGCCAGTACGGCAACTGGAACCGCGACGATGCCTTCAAGGTCATGCAGGACTATCTGACCAAGTACCAGAAGATCGACGTCGTATGGTGCCAGGACGACGACATGGCCGTCGGCGTTCTGCAGGCGATCGAGCAGGCCAAGCGCACCGACATCAAGTATGTCGTCGCCGGCGCCGGCTCCAAGGACATGGTCAAGAAGGTCATGGACGGCGACAAGCTGATCCCGGTCGACGTTCTCTATCCGCCGGCAATGGTCGGCACGGCGATGGAGCTGACGGCTGCGGCCCTCTACGATCAGGTCCCGGTTCATGGCAGCTACATTCTCGATGCGACGCTCGTCACCAAGGAGAATGCCAAGGACTTCTATTTCCCGGATTCGCCGTTCTGATCCATCGACTTGAGACATGCGCCCATTCGAAAGGATGGGCGCATTTTTTATGCTTCCATACGGCGGCTGGCCGAAAATGCTGCACGTACCTCTTGCCCGCCAAAGCCCATCATGATTAGCTCTAAGCCATATCGTAGCTGGCCTCGCGCCAAATCACGAGCCAAGGGCGAGGAGGCGCCTTGCTCCCGCCAAATAGCGTGCTACAACATATCAGAAACGTTTACGGTCGATATTCAGGGAGGAATCTGACATGAAAACGATCAAAGGCCCCGGCCTTTTCCTTGGCCAGTTCGCGGGCGATACTGCTCCTTTCAACTCGTGGGACGCGATCACCAAATGGGCGGCCGACATCGGTTACAAGGGCGTCCAGGTGCCGACCTGGGCCAGTCAGCTGATCGATCTGAAGAAGGCTGCCACGTCCAAGGCCTATTGCGACGAGTTCGCCGGCAAGGCTCGCGAAAACGGCATCGAGATCACCGAACTCTCCACTCACCTGCAAGGCCAGCTCGTCGCCGTGCATCCGGCCTATGACGAAGCCTTCGACGGGTTTGCGGCACCGGAGGTGCGCGGCAATCCGAAGGCGCGTCAGGAATGGGCGGTCGAGCAGGTCAAGATGGCGCTGACCGCATCCAAAAACCTCGGGCTTACGGCGCATGCGACCTTCTCCGGCGCGCTTGCCTGGCCCTTCATCTATCCCTGGCCGCAGCGTCCTGCCGGCCTGGTCGAGACTGCCTTCGACGAACTCGCCCGCCGCTGGACGCCGATCCTCAACCATGCGGACGAAAACGGTATCGACGTCTGCTACGAGATCCACCCGGGCGAGGACCTGCATGACGGCATCACCTTCGAGATGTTCTTGGAGCGGGTGAAGAACCATCCGCGCGCCAACATGCTCTACGATCCCTCGCACTATGTCCTGCAGTGCCTCGATTATCTCGACAACATCGACATCTACAAAGACCGCATCAAGATGTTCCACGTCAAAGATGCGGAGTTCAATCCGACCGGGCGCCAGGGCGTCTACGGCGGCTATCAGGGCTGGGTCGAACGTGCCGGCCGGTTCCGTTCGCTCGGCGACGGCCAGGTCGATTTCGGCGCGGTGTTTTCGAAGATGACGGCGAATAATTTCGACGGCTGGGCCGTGGTCGAATGGGAATGCGCGCTGAAGCATCCGGAAGATGGCGCCCGCGAAGGCGCCGAATTCGTCGCCGCGCATATCATCCGCGTCACCGAGAAAGCCTTCGACGATTTTGCCGGCAGCGGCACGGACCAGGCGGCGAACCGGCGGATGCTGGGGCTCTAACGCATAGGGGTGCCGTGATGCTGCCCCTCACCCTAACCCTCTCCCCGTTCTGACGGGGAGAGGGGACTTGCCACACCAAACGCAGAGATTGCCGTACACATAGCGGCATATCCGTTCGCCCCGCTGGCGGGGAGAAGGTGGCGGCAGCCGGATGAGGGCATGCGTCCGCACCAAGTTTAAATTCCAGGAGGAATCAATGGCAATCGAAGCATCATCCGAACAGACACGCGAGCCGCGCATTCGGCTCGGCATGGTGGGCGGCGGCGCGGGCGCGTTTATCGGCGCGGTGCACCGTATCGCGGCACGCATCGACGATCAGTACGATCTCATCGCTGGCGCGCTGTCGGCTTCGCCCGAAAAGGCGATCGCATCCGGCCGCGACCTCGGCCTCGATCCGTCGCGGACCTATTCCAGCTATCGCGAGATGGCGATCCGCGAGGCGAAGCTGAAGAACGGCATCGAGGCGGTGGCGATCGTCACGCCGAACCATGTTCACTACGATGCGGCCAAGGAATTCCTCAAGCGCGGCATCCATGTCATCTGCGACAAGCCGCTGACATCCAACCTTGCCGATGCGAAGAAGCTGAAGAAGATCGCCGACGAGAGCGGCGCGCTCTTCGTGCTGACGCATAATTACACCGGCTATCCGATGGTCCGCCAGGCGCGCGAGATGATCGCGAACGGCGAACTCGGCGACATCCGCGTCGTCCAGGCCGAATATCCGCAGGACTGGCTGACTGAAGCGGTCGAGCAAACCGGCCAGAAACAGGCCGCCTGGCGCACCGATCCGGCACAGTCCGGCGTCGGAGGCTCGACCGGCGATATCGGCACGCATGCCTATAATCTCGCCGCCTTCATCACCGGTCTCGAGCTCGACAGCCTCGCAGCCGATCTCGACAGTTTCGTTCCGGGCCGCCGCCTGGACGATAATGCGCATGTCATGCTGCGGTTCAAGGCGAAGGGCTCTGAGAAGCCGGCCAAGGGCATGCTCTGGTGCAGCCAGGTGGCGCCCGGCCATGAAAATGGCCTGATGGTCCGCGTCTACGGCACCAAGGGCGGACTGGAATGGACCCAGAAGGACCCGAACTACTTGTGGTATACGCCTTTCGGCGAGCCGAAGCGGCTGATCACCCGCGGCGGCGCCGGTTCAGGCGCGGCTGCCGGCCGTGTCACCCGCGTGCCATCAGGGCATCCGGAAGGCTATCTCGAAGCCTTTGCGACGATCTATACGGAAGCTGCGCATGCGATCAACGCCCGCAAGAAGGGCAAGGCCGTCGACAAGGCAGTGGTCTACCCCACAGTCGATGACGGCGTGAAGGGTGTGGCCTTCGTCGAAGCCTGCGTCGCGTCTTCGAAGAAGAATGGTGCCTGGGTCAAGCTCTGAATTTAATGATCCGCGTCATTGGCGTCGCCCAATGAAAAACGCCGAGGCGGTCTCGTCTGAAGTCGCCTCGGCTTTTTTTTGTTTTATTTCTGATCAGGCCGCAGCAGTGCGGCCGCGCTTCAGAAGGTTATCGACGCTCAACGGTCCCGCACCTGCCGCCACCAGGTAAAGAAACACGAAGCAGAACAGGATCGCCGCGACGCCGCCGTTCTGGGCCGGGTAGATGCCCTTCGAGGCATGCCCGATGAAATAGGCGAAGGCCATCAGGCCGGAGAGCACGAAGGCTGCGATACGGGTCTGGAATCCCACTAGAACCAGGAAGCCGAGCGTGAGTTCGATAAATCCGGCAACCCAGGAAAGCGAGCCAACTGGCGGCACGCTTGCCGCAATCGGAAAATGCAAAATCTTTTGCGTTCCATAGCTGAAAAGCACAAGCGACGAGACAATGCGCAGCAAGCTCAGCAGATGGGGCCGCAGCAGATGGATCGAAGACAGCATTGGATTCCTTTCATATTTGTGATGCCATTTCCCGTGTAAAGATCGTGGTCCCAACAGCAAGTCACGACTGCTGACATTGCCGTTATGAGTGCGAGAGGGCGGAGAAGGAGGCGCTTCCTGCAACGTTGCAGTTTTTCTCGCCGCCGACCTGTACTTTGCCTTCAGGCTTGGCTAAATCCCGGCAAACGGCCTCAACCTAGAGATAGGATTTACAGATGATCGATCCGAAAAAACTGGCAGAGCGCTTGCCCGGCGACTTCACTTTCGGCGTCGCCACCGCTGCCTTCCAGATCGAAGGCGCCAGCAAGGCCGATGGCCGCAAGCCATCCATCTGGGATGCTTTCTGCAATATGCCTGGCCGCGTCCATAATCGCGATAACGGCGACGTTGCCTGCGATCACTACAATCGCCTGGAACAGGACCTCGATCTCATCAAGGAGATGGGTGTCGAAGCCTACCGGTTCTCGATTGCCTGGCCGCGCATTATCCCCGAAGGCACGGGTCCGGTGAACGAGGCCGGCCTCGATTTCTACGACCGGCTGGTCGACGGCTGCAAGGCGCGCGGCATCAAGACCTTCGCGACGCTCTACCACTGGGATCTGCCTCTGTTGCTCGCCGGCGAGGGCGGCTGGACGGCGCGCTCGACCGCCTATGCGTTTCAGCGCTATGCCAAGACGGTGATGAACCGCCTTGGCGATCGCCTCGACCGGGTGGCGACCTTCAACGAACCCTGGTGCATCGTCTGGCTCAGCCACCTCTACGGCATCCATGCTCCGGGCGAGCGCAACATGCAGGCTGCGCTTCACGCCATGCATTACATGAACCTTGCCCATGGTCTCGGCATCGAGGCGATCCGCTCGGAAGCCCCCAACGTGCCGGTCGGGCTTGTGCTCAACGCCGCCTCGATCATTCCCGGCTCCGACAGCCCGGCCGATCTTGCCGCCGGCGAGCGTGCGCATCAGTTCCACAACGGCGCCTTCTTCGATCCCGTCTTCAAGGGCGAATATCCGAAGGAATTCGTCGAGGCGCTCGGCGACCGCATGCCTGTTATCGAAGATGGCGACCTAAAGCTCATCAGCCAGAAACTCGACTGGTGGGGCCTGAACTATTACAAGCCCGAGCGGGTCACCGACGATGGCGAACGCAAAGGCGATTTCCCCTGGACGGTGGAGGCGCCGCCGGCAAGTGACGTCAAGACCGATATCGGCTGGGAAATCTATGCGCCGGGCCTGAAGCTGTCGATCGAGGATCTCTACCGCCGCTACGAACTGCCGGAATGCTACATCACCGAGAACGGCGCCTGCGACAACACCGATGTCATCGACGGTGAGGTCGACGATACGATGCGCCTCGACTATGTCGGAGATCACCTCGAAATCGTTGCCGGCCTCATCAAGGACGGCTATCCCCTGCGCGGCTATTTCGCCTGGAGCCTGATGGACAATTTCGAATGGGCGGAAGGCTACCGTATGCGCTTCGGTCTCGTCCATGTCGATTATGAAACCCAACTGCGCACGGTGAAGAAGAGCGGCAAGTGGTATCGCGAACTCGCGGCGCAATTCCCGAAGGGCAATCACAAGGCGGTTTAGCGCAGCTGCCTCGCGGGCACTTGAGAGAGGCACCTGTCTGACGCTTATCGCGAGCCATCTGGGCGCGCGGACTTCCGGCCGGCATGGCAAGCTGACGTTGCTTGCCAGCATTTTCGCGACGACCGGCGGCAGGCAGAAAAATAGATCGCGAGAGGCCTGCAACAGGCGGTTGCTTAAACGTTTTTGAACCCTTGACTGGCAAAGTCCAACGGTCAGGGAGCCGTAATGCAGACAGCCGGAAAGTCGCAGAGCAAAGGATCGGGAATAAGCCGTCACATCACCGTCACCGGCGTGCTTTTCTCCTTCGCAGTCATCGTCGCGGTCGTCACCATCATGGTGCTGACGGCGCTCGAACGCGTGGCCGAAAATTCCAATGTTCTCGATGACGAGCGCTCGCGCGAAACGACGGTCGGCGCGTTGAAGACCTTCGAGGATCAGCTCGGCGCGACGCTCGACGACTACGCCGCCTGGGATGACGCTGCCGTCAACGTCTACGCAGCCGACGGTATGGCCTGGACGGTGAGCAACTACGGCGAGATGTCGGTCAACAGCTCGCTTTTCGACATGGCGATCGTCATCGATGCCGAGAAGAAAGCAATCATGGCCTATCGCGACGGCAAGCCGATGGAGGAGCCGCTCACGGATTTCTTCGCGCCGTCGCTCTGGACCCTATTCGACACGGTGAAGGCGGCCGGCCCGGCCGATCGTCCTCAGGCGATCGGTTTCGTCACCACCAAGCGGGGCATTGCCGCCGTCGGCGTGGCATTGGTGCGGAAAAAGTCCGGTTCGCTGGATGTGCCCGCCGGCCAGCAGCGCTATCTCGTTTTTGCCCGCCATCTCGATGACGACAGGGTGACCGCTCTCGGCCAGACCTATGTCATCGGCGGGCTGAGGCTGGCGCCGCCGAGCTTTGCGGCCGACTATCTCGTGCCGATCGTCGACCCGACGGGGGCAACGCTCGGCAAGCTCGTGTGGATCTCGCGTTCACCCGGCGATATCGGCTATGCACAGGTGCGGCCGATGGTCATCCAGGCGCTCGGCCTCGTCGGGTTGTTCTTCGTTGTGCTGCTGGTCATCGGCTGGCTTGCCGGCCGCCGCCTGAAGGCGGAGGAAAACAGCGCTCGCGAGGAGGCGCTGCGCGACAGGCTGAGCGGTCTTTCCAATCGCGACGGCCTCGGGCTTGCCGTCGATCGTTTTGTCGTCGAGGCACGCCAGACCAAGCGCAATGTGCTACTTCTTTATCTCGACCTCGATGGCTTCAAGGAAGTCAATGACAGCTATGGCCACGGCACCGGCGACCAGTTGATCCGGGCGGTTGCGGCCGGGCTCGATGTACTCATTCCGCAAGGTGCGGTTCTCGCCCGCATCGGCGGCGATGAATTTGCGATCGCCTTTCTCTCCGACAGCGAGAATGCCGCGGCCCTGCAGCTCGCCGAACAGATTCTCGATTTTCTCGTCGAGCCATTGGAGATCGGTCGCCGTGTCGTCGTCGTCGGGGCAAGCATCGGTATCGCCATGTCGCCTTTCGGTGCGATCGGGCGTGAGGAGCTGGTGCGCCGTTCCGACCTTGCCATGTACAAGGCGAAGGAAGCCGGCCGCGCGCGCATGACGCTCTACGATCCGTCGATGGACGCCGATCGAGAGCAGCGCAATGCGCTGGAACTCGATCTGCGGATCGCCATCGAAAGCGGCGACCTGACGCTTGCCTACCAGCCACTGATCGATGCGGCGACGCATGCGATGACCGGCGTCGAGGCGCTGGTGCGCTGGAACCGTCCAGGCCATGGCCCTGTGTCGCCCGAACTGTTCATCCCGATCGCCGAGACCAGCGGCCTCATCGAATCGCTCGGCCTGTTCGTGCTGCGCAAGGCCTGTGAGACAGCCAAGCAATGGCCCGAACTCAACGTTTCGGTCAACGTCTCGCCCGGCCAGTTCCGCAATCCCGCCTTTACCGACTATGTGCGCTACGTGTTGAAGCAGACGGAGATCGAGGCCGGTCGCATCACGCTCGAGATCACCGAAGGCTATATGATCCAGAACCCGCAGCGCACCCGCCAGTCGATCGAACGGCTGAAGGGGCTCGGGGTCAAGGTGGCGCTCGACGATTTTGGTTCCGGCTTCTCCTCGATCGGTTATCTCAGGCAGTTCGGCTTCGACCGCATCAAGATCGACCGCTCGCTGGTCATGGGTGTCAACGACAAACGCCAGCGCGAGATGCTGCAGGCGACGGTAGCGCTCGCCCGCTCGCTCGACATTCCGGTGACGGCCGAAGGCATCGAGACCGAGGAGCAGGCGATAGCCATGCGCCTTTTCGGCTGCGACTGCCTGCAGGGCTATTGGTTCGGAAAGCCCGTGATATCAGACTTTATCACCGAGATGCTGAACGAGCGGCGTGCAGCCGGGCCGGAAACTCGGCGCCGTATCGGCGCTGTCTGACCGGTAGCCTGATCTTCAGACAGCAAGGCTGATCCAATCAGAAGTCCGGCTTAGCTGCCGATATGCCGTTGGCCACGCTTTTTGGCGAGAGCGATCTGGTGCTGACGCTGACGGTAGCGCAGCCGGTCTTCCTCCGTGCGCGAGTGGTAGCAGTGGCTGCAGGAAACGCCTTCCTCGTAGAGCGGCGAAGTGATTTCCTCGGCGGTGATCGGGTTGCGGCAGGCGTGGCACAGCCTGTGTTCGCCTTGCTTCAGACCGTGTTCGACGGAGACGCGCTCGTCGAAGACGAAGCAGGCGCCATCCCAGAGGCTTTCCTCCTGCGGCACTTCCTCCAGATATTTCAGGATGCCGCCCTTCAGATGATAGACCTCATCGAAGCCCTCAGCCTTCATGAAAGCGGTGGCCTTCTCGCAGCGTATGCCGCCGGTGCAGTACATGGCGACCTTCGGCTTGTTGCGCAGGCCGGGATTGTTGCGCACCCAATCGGGAAATTCACGGAAAGTCTTGGTCTTCGGGTCGAGCGCGCCGCGAAAGGTGCCGATTGCCGTCTCGTAATCGTTGCGGGTGTCGATGACGATGGTATCGGGATCGGAGATTAGCGCGTTCCAGTCCTTGGCCGCCACATAGGTGCCGACCACCTTGTTGGGGTCGATGTCCTCGACGCCCATGGTGACGATTTCCTTTTTCAGCTTCACCTTCATGCGCAGGAAGGGCATTTTCGAGGCGCGGCTTTCCTTGTGCTCGAGGCCCGAAAATTCCGGCTGGGCGCGCAGGAAGGCGAGGGCGGCGTGAATGCCGGCATCCGGGCCCGCGATCGTGCCATTGATGCCCTCATGCGCCAGAAGCAGCGTTCCCTTGACGCCGTTCTCCTCGCAAAGCGTCTGCAGCGGCGCTTGCAGGCTGGCAAAGCGCGGCACGGAAACGAAATGGTAGAGTGCGGCCACGAGGAACGGGCTAGTGTGTGTCAGGCTGTCGGTCATGGGCCGGAAATACAGAAAATCAGCGGGCCGCGCAATTGCCTTCGCCAGCGGCCGCCTTGACCGGTGACCGATTACGCCCGCGCCTGCCACGCGGAAAACGGCCGCGCGCCGAAACTCCGGTCGGGGATGTCGTCGAGAATGTTGATGAACTCGATCGAGTGCCCGTCCGGATCCTTGAAATAGATCGACAGCGCCGGCATCCAGCCGAGAACCACCGGCTCCGTTGCCGGTTCGCCGGTAAAGCCGAGAGGTTCCACACCCTTTGCCTTGAGAGTGGCGGGCGCCTGCAGCACGCCGTCGGCGGTCATGCGGAAGGCGATGTGCAGCCGCATCTTCAGCGGCCCGGTTCCGGTTTCCCAAAGGCCGAGCATGCCGGTCTTCCTATCGTCCACCCAGAGGAAAGCGACTTTACGCTCCTCGAATGAGGCTGCCGGTTCGAGCCCAACGACATCGCGGTAGAAATCGATGGAGGTCTTGAGGTCTGCAACGGTCAGATGGGTCTCGTAGATTCCGAGCACCTTCGGCATCGGTGTTGTTTCTGCGGTCATGTCTTCCTCGCGATCGGATCTCTGCATGTTTCGATCGCGGGAGGCTAGAACCTCAACAATAGTTGAGGTCAACAGCTTTTTTTCAGGCGGTCATTGAGTGGCGGCGTAGCTTGTCAGGCGGGGATTTTTCGAGATTTCGGAGAATGCGCCGTCGGAACCGATACCCGGTCTCTTACGTCACGGCCGCCCAGAGCAGCTCGATGCGCTGCGCTTCCTCATCCGGATGATCGGAAAAGACGATTTCGGCTTTCAGCAGGGCTTCCCGCCGGTCTTGCTGCTGGCGGAAGATGATGGCGTCGAGCAGATGCGTCAGGTCGTCGTTGCGGTTGAAGAGCTGCGGTTCGGCTTCGACGAGTTCGGAGAGCACGACGAGATCATGGATATGGCCGAGATCCTCGACGAGCGTCTTGGCCGCATCACGCTTGGCCTTCATGGCGCCCGGCCAGATGTCACGCAAAAGGGCGTGGTAGAGCCGGTAATCATAGGTGCGCTTGCGCAGATCGTGAAAATCCTCGGCCGTGCCCTCGTCATGGCAGGCCGTCAGCGCTGCCTTTGCTTTCAGGCTCGTGCGGCGCCAGCTTTTCGCCAGCATGCGGGCATTCTTGCGGTGACTGTGGTCGAAAGAGATCGTGTCGAGCGAGGTGATCGCTTCCTTCAGCGTACCGGCGACTTCCATCAGCCGCTGTTCCAGCCCGCGTTCGGCCTCTGCCATCCAGTCGCGACGTCCTTCCAGGATTGTGATGATGCGGCCGAGAGCTTCGTTCTCGTCGGGGCTGCGGGCGGTGCGCCGTAGATATTCCACGGTGCCGATGAGTGCTGCCGCATCGCGGATTGCCGATAGCGATCGCGCGGTTTCGCGCAGCCTTGCATTTTCACGTTTCTGGAAATCCGGTACCTCGCGGGCGACGAGCCGGTAGAGCGAGCGCAACCGCTTCAGGTTCTTGCGGAAGGAATGGATCGCCTCGTCCACCCCGTCCGGCTGCTCTTCGAGAACAGTCACTGCATGGAGGAGCTGTTTCTTGGCGACGCTGCGGAATTCCTCGGTGAAATCGGCCTCAGGCCGTATGCGATAGCCCATGCCGGTCATGCTCGTATTCTGTGGCGAGGGCCTGGTTGGAATAGCGGAAATCGCCGGTCACCTCGCGTCCGAGCCAGGCGGGCAGGGCGGGATTGTCGGTCTCCGCCGTCATCTCCACCTCGGCGATCACCAGTCCGCGGTGCTCGCCGGCAAAGACGTCGACTTCCCAGACGAAGCCCTCATAGGGAACACGGTGACGGGTCTTCTCGATGACGACGCCGATCGCATTCTGCAACAGCTCTTCGGCATCGGCGATCGGGATGTCGTATTCGAATTCGTCACGGGTGATAGTGCTGCGGCCGATCTTGATCGTCAGTTTCGCTTTCCTGCCGTCGAGGATGCGCACCCGGACGGAACGGTCGTCCATCGAGGCGATGTAGCCCTGCCGGAAGACAGACTTCGTCTCGACAGCGGAACGCCATCCATCGCCGCGTACAAGAAACTTCCGCTCGATCTCTTTCGCCATACCGGTGAACCTTTTGTGACGATTGCGGCACGGTAGACCAATTTCCACGCATTTCATACCCATCTTGTCCTGCGGTCTGGTTTTATCTCGACAAGGTTCCGTGGGGGCGTTATTCGGGATCCGAATTCAATCGTTTCAAGGAAGTCGCACGACCATGGGCGAGAAAACAGAGAAGCTCCTTTCCATCCTGAAGCTCCAGCCGGTCGTTCCGGTTTTGATCGTCGACGATGCCAAGTCGGCGGTACCGCTGGCCCGGGCGCTCGTCGCGGGCGGGTTGAAGGCGATCGAGATCACCATGCGCACGCCGGCAGCCCTCGAGGCCGTGCGCGCCGTCGCAGCCGAGGTCGAGGGCGCCGAAGTCGGCGCCGGCACGATCCTCAATGTCGCCCATTGGGAAGCCGCCGTCGCGGCCGGGTCAAAGTTCATCGTCAGCCCGGGCACGACGCAGGAACTGCTCGATGCCGCCGCCGATTCCGACGTGCCGTTGCTTCCGGGGGCTGCGACCGCCAGCGAAGTCATGGCGCTGCGCGAAGAAGGCTACCAGGTGCTGAAATTCTTCCCGGCGGAGCAGGCCGGCGGCGCCGCCTATCTCAAGGCGCTGTCCTCGCCGCTTGCCGGCACGTTGTTCTGCCCGACCGGCGGTATTTCGCTGAAGAACGCCAATGATTATCTCTCGCTGCCGAACGTCATCTGCGTCGGCGGTTCGTGGGTGGCGCCGAAGGAACTGGTCGCGGCCGGCGACTGGGCTGGCATTACCAAGCTCGCGGCAGAGGCTGCCGCGTTGAAGGCCTGACGTTCGTATTCGGGCGGGCGGGTGCGTGCTGCACCCGCAGTCGAACTCTCCGTGTTTGTATTTCGGCCGTCGCAAACCTATGTTCTGCTCCAACCTCAAAAAGGGAGATGACGAGGAATGTTCGACGCGAAGAAGCTTCTCGACCAGTTCTTGGGTTCGCAGGTGCCGGGTCTTGGCGGTTCGGTCCGCGACAGGGCGGGCGATGCCGTGCAGACGGCCAGGAATAATCCGATGAAGACCGGCGCGATTGCCGCGGCGCTGCTCGGCACCAAGACCGGCCGCAGTATTGCCGGCAATGCGCTGGCGATCGGCGGTCTTGCCGCGATTGCCGGCCTCGGCTACCAGGCCTACAAGAATTACCAGGCCGGGCAGGCGCCCGCTGCCCCTTCGGATGCACCGTCCGCCAATAATCCGGTGCTCCTGCCGCCGCCCGTCGAATCCGGTTTCGGGCCGACATCGCCTGCCGGCAGCAATGAATTTGTGCTGGTGCTGATCCGCGCGATGATCGCCGCCGCCAAGGCCGACGGCCATATCGACGATGCCGAACGCGCCCTCATCATGGACAAGGTCAAGGCCGCCGACGTCAGCGGCGAGGCTGCGGCCTTCATCGAGCATGAACTCGCTTCGCCGACGGATATCGATGCGCTCGTTGCCGCCGCGACGACGGAAGAACAGCGCGTCGAGCTTTACACCGCTTCGCGGCTCACCATCGACCCGGATTCGCGTGCCGAGCGCGGTTATCTCGATCTGCTTGCCGGCCGCCTCGGCCTTGCCGACCAGCTGGTAGACCATATCGAGGCAACGGTGTCCTCCGCCAAGGTGACCTTGTCACAGTGACATCTAAAGCATGTTGCGCAAAAGTGTGCAGCGGTTTTGCGACAACGACATGCGTTGGAAATAGGGGCCTAAAGCGCGACGCGCTTTAGGCCGGTTGCCTTTGTCGGGCGGCTGGCCTATCCACTCTTCCGAAAAGGGGAGTGACCATGCGCGATCTTGCAAATTTTAAGGGCTGCCCGGCGCCGAAGCCGGTCACGCTGAAGGGCCGTTTCGTTACCGTAGAGCCGTATCGGCGCGCCGAACATCTCGAGGCGCTGTGGGACGGGCTCGGCGGCATGGGCATCAATCCACTGCTTCTCTATTTCGCCCAGGACGATTTCTCCGGTATCGACGATTTCGCCAAGTGGCTGGAAACCGTCTACACCAAGTCCGGCTGGCTCACCCATATCTTCCGCGACAACGCCACCGGCAAGATTCTGGGAATGGCGAATTACATGCGCGCCGACCCGGCAAACGGCGTCGTCGAGATCGGCGGTGTGGCGCACGGGCCTGAAATGAAGCGGTCGCCGCTTTCGACCGAGGCGCATTACCTGATGGCCAAACACGTCTTCGAGGATCTCGGCTACCGCCGCTACGAATGGAAATGCGACAATAACAACGAGGCGAGCAAAACGACGGCTGACCGTTACGGCTTCAGCTTCGAAGGCGTCTTCCGCCAACACATGATTTCCAAGCGTCGCAACCGCGATACTGCCTGGTTCTCGATGATCGATGCCGAATGGCCGATGATCAACGATGCCTTCGAAGCCTGGCTTTCGCCTGGGAATTTCGATGCCAAGGGCAACCAGATCCGTCGCCTGCAGGACATCCGCGCCGATCTTGAAAAGGAAAGGCTGGTATGAGCCCGGAAAGCCGCTCGCAGGCGACAGCCGCCGGCATCATCCTGCTTAGCGCCGCTCTCGTCATCTATTTCCTGCCGACCATCGTGCTGTGGATCGGCAATTTCTCGCCGACGCTGGCGATCGTCGTCGGCGTCTGTCTGATCATGGCGTTTTTTGCAGTTTTCTGGCTGCGGGCGCGTTACCAGCGCAGCCGGGGAAAGTAATTTTATCCCTGCAGCGAGGCTCCGAGCAGCAGGGCGCCCATCAGCATGACGAGCACAGCGCCGAGGATTTCGATGGCATTGCCGACCCAGATCGAGGCGGTCGAGCCGCGTCCGGAGAGGCGGACGGCCGCACTCTTGGCGGTGACCGCAAGTGTGGCAAGCAGGGAAACGGTGATCGCCGTGCCGAGCGACATGGCAGCGACCGAAAGCACGCCGCCGAGATAGAGCCCGTTCAGCAGTGAGAAGGTCATGACCAGCAATGCGCCGGAGCAGGGGCGCAGACCGACGGCAACGATCGCCGACCAGGCCTCGCTGGCGCTGAACTTGTCGCCGCCGAGCAGGGCTGGATCGGGCACATGGGCATTGCCGCAGGTCTCGCAGAGCATGCCGGGAACGAAGGTGTGGCCGGCTTCGACAGGCTGCGCCTTGCCGTTGAAGGTATAGGCCTGGCGTTCGGCGGCATTGTCCTTCCAGTCGAGCATCATGCTGACCGGACCGGCAGGCGTCGCCATCAGCCGGCGGCGCGGCATGTTGCCCACCAGCGAGCGCAGTTTGCGAAACAGCAGCCAGCCGCCGAAGAGGATGACCATGATGAAGCTTGCGATCTCCATCGCGTGGGTCGCTGCCGTCAGCGTGATGCCGGTGCCGCGCAGCACCAGCCAGGCGCCGCCGACCAACGCCACCGCCATCACGCCCTGGACGAAGGCCGAAATGAAGGAAATCACCACGCCGCGCTTCAGCTCGACCTCGTTGGCGATCATGTAGGAAGAGATGACCGCCTTGCCGTGGCCCGGGCCGGCGGCATGGAAGACGCCATAGGCGAAGGAGAGGCCGATCAGCGATGCCAGCTGCCAGGGGTCTTGGCGCATCGCCTTCAAGGCGCCGGTCAGCGCCCGATAGAAGGCCTGCTGCTCATAGTTCACATAGAGCAAGAGCGGTGCGAGCGGCCCGCCTGTCGGCTGGAAGCTCGGCTCCGCCGTGCCGATGCCGAGTGGCGATTGCGCATGGGCGAGGCTTGCCGCCGTCACCAGTGCGAAGACGGCGGCGGAAAGGATGAGGGACAGGCGTTTCGTCAGCATGTGACCTCCAGCCGGGTGGCGAAGAGTTTGGACATGTTGGTGCCGGTGGGATCGTTGAAGAAGGCGTCCGTCAGCGACTGTTTGTTTTGCGAGATTACCTCGTCGGCATCCGGCCGCACCACCTGATGTTTGCAGGCCTTGAAGCCGTCGCCGACGATTGCCAGCTCGTTGTCTGTGGGAAAATCGATCGAGGTATAGAGCGTCGGGTCGTAGACGCCGAAGGTGAGCCTGCCCTTCAGCGGCATCTTCTCCACCGGCTTCACCGCGAAGAACATCAGCAGCTGGCCATCCTTGTAGTCGACATGGATGATGTCGGGCTTCTGGACGGTGATGTTCTTCCCGTTGATCGTCAGGTTCATGTAGTAGTCGTAATCGGCAAGCGACTTCTTGACCGTGTTGCCGACGTCGGTCAGCTCGTTCGGCTCCAGCTTCAGGTCGGTGTTCTTGTCGAAATCCATGACCACAGAGGACGAAAAGACCTCGTCGAAGCGCCAGACATTGCGCAGTTCCTCGACATTGCCGTCCTTGCCGGCCACGACTTCGAGACGCGCCTCCACGAAGATGTGCGGATGGGCAAAGGCGGCGGCCGGCGCCAGCGAAAGGAGCGCGGCGATCAGTATCGTTGAATGTCTCATCTATCCCGCTGCCCTGTTCGCTGCCCCAGACTTCTTGCCAGAAATTGGGACGGAATTGGGACCGGACTCCGTATCGGATCCGTGGGGCCACACGTTGAAGCGGGGCGGAATGTCGCATCGCTTCGCAAGAGCGCTGCCCTAAGGATGCTTCTTGAACCAGTTGTGCAGGTAATCGACGAAGATCCTCACCTTGGCCGGCAGGTAGCGCCGGTGCGGGTAGACGGCATAGATGCCGCGGTCGGTCGGGGTGTAATCGTTGAACAGGGTCACCAGTTCGCCGCTCTCGATCGGCTTGCGGGCGATGAAATCCGGGATGAAGGCTACGCCGATGCCGGCAAGCGCCGCGCGTAGTGTCGCATGCGGGCTGTTGACTTCTATCGGTCCGGAAACGGCGACGGCGAACGAGGTGTTGTCAGGATTGTGGAAGCGGATGCTCGCCTGGGTGCGCGCATTGGTATCAACGATGAAGGGGACGCTGGAAAGGGCCGTCGGGTGATCGAGATCGGGATAACGCTCAAGAAATTCAGGGGTGGCGCAGATATGGATGCGGAAATCCGATATCTTGCGGGCGATCATGCCGGAATCTTCGAGCTTGGTGATGCGGATCGCCACGTCGAAGCCTTCCTCTATCAGATCGACGAACCGGTCATCGGCAGCGATCTCCAGCGAAAGGTCGGGGTTCTCCTTGGCGAAATCGATCAGCGACTGGCCGACATCTGCATCGACGAAGGTGCGCGGCACGGAAATGCGCAGTCGTCCTTTGAGCTGTGCATTGTTCTCGCGCACGAGATCGGCGAGGTTGTCGATCTCCTTTAAGATATCGGAGGCGGTGCGGTAATAGGTGTGGCCGGCTTCGGTCATGGAGAACTGCCGGGTGGTGCGGTTGAGCAGCAGGGCGCCGAGCTCATCTTCCAGTTCGCGCACATATTTGGAGAGCAGCGCTTTCGAACGGCCCGTGCGCCGTGCCGCGGCGGAGAAGCCTTCGGCCTCGACGACATCGATGAAGGCGCGTATGCGGGTCAAGGTATCCATGGCACCCCTCAGGCTGTTTCGGAATGTTGAACAAATTGGCTCGTCTTGTTCAATAATTTTTTTAGCCCCGAGATCAAAAAATCGCTTGATTATGAAGGCGAATATTCTTATTTCCCACTCAGCCCAAAGTCGCACGTGCCCATGGGTGTCCGCCGAACCCTCGAATTGGTGAGGAAATCGGTAAGGTACCTGGAATTAACCCCTCCAGTCGCTATTCCGGCCAACCGGAAAATGCGAGGACGCCTGAAGCAACGACGGTGCGGGCCTTTTTGTTCTCTCCCTGCTTTCCATCAGCGGGGGTTACTGAAGAGGCACACCATCATTGCCGGAAGTGCGGTTGGGATTCTCCCTCCAATCCATGGCAGACAAAGCCGAACTTACACCGCATCGCGGCGTTGGTTCACTATCTGCGCATCGAGCGCTTGCTATGGTTCCGGGGTCTCCACCGGCTGGTTCCAATGCGAGCTATCGTATGCCCTTTGTCCTCCGGTTGAAACCGGAGCTCTGGAATTGGAAGAGGGAATCGATATGACCACCCAGCGCATCCGCGACTTTCTCGCAACCCGACGTCCCGACGGTCCCTGCCTCGTGGTTGACCTCGACGTCGTTCGCGATAATTTTCACGCCTTCCGCCACGCCATGCCGGACAGCGCCATCTATTACGCCGTCAAGGCCAATCCTGCTCCCGAAGTGCTGAAGCTGCTTGCAGGCCTCGGCTCCAATTTCGATTGCGCATCCGTTGCCGAAATCGAAATGGCGCTCGAAGCCGGTGCAACCGCCGCCCGCATCTCCTACGGCAACACGATCAAGAAGGAACGTGACGTTGCTCGCGCGCATGCGCTCGGCGTCAGCCTCTTTGCCGTCGACAGCCACGAGGAAGTCGAGAAGATCTCGCGCGCCGCTCCCGGCGCCCGTGTCTTCTGCCGCGTGCTCACGGATGGCGAAGGCGCTGAATGGCCGCTGTCGCGCAAGTTCGGCTGCGTTCCGCAGATGGCTGTCGACGTTCTCGTCTACGCCCATCAGCTTGGCCTGCAGTCCTATGGCGTCTCGTTCCATGTCGGTTCGCAGATGACCAAGGTCGATGCCTGGGATTCGGCACTCGCCGATGCCAAGCGCGTCTTCGTATCGCTTGCCAAGCAGGGCATCCACCTGCAGATGGTCAACATGGGCGGCGGCTTCCCTACCAAGTACCTGCGTGACGTTCCGTCCGCAGAAGCTTACGGCAAGTCGATCTACCAGGCGCTGCGCACGCATTTCGGTAACCAGATCCCGCAGACGATCATCGAACCGGGCCGCGGCATGGTCGGCAATGCCGGTGTCATCAAGGCGGAAGTCGTGCTGATTTCGAAGAAGTCGGACAATGACGATGCCCGCTGGGTCTTCCTCGACATCGGCAAGTTCGGCGGTCTCGCCGAGACGATGGACGAAGCCATCCGTTATCCGATCCGCACGGAACACGACGGCGACGAGATGGAGCCCTGCGTTATTGCCGGTCCGACCTGCGATTCGGCCGATGTGCTCTACGAGAAGAACCTCTATCCGTTGCCGATCTCCCTTTCGATCGGCGACGAGGTCCTGATCGAAGGCACCGGCGCCTATACGACGACCTATTCGGCGGTCGCTTTCAACGGTTTCGACCCGTTGAAGGCCTACGTCATCTAAGGTCGTTTCCGCCGGCCCCGTAACCAGCCGGGGCGGCAACTTCACAATTTTCCTTCATCGCCGCTGATAACGGTATTGGGTACGGGAGGCCAAGATGGCCGCTGTTCTTGATTCTGTCCGCGCATTCTTTGCGCCTACCACTTTCGCCATCGACGCCGAGAATCCTTCGGATGTCGTTGCGCGTGAAAACCTGCTCGACCGCGTCATGGGCCCGGATCGCCGCAAGAAGTCGTCGGAGAAGATCCGCCGCAACCGCGTTCCGGCCGAGGGCCTTGCGCTCGTCGCGCGCGATCGCGACGGCCATGTCATCGGCACGGTGCGGCTTTGGAACATCGAGGCCGGCGTCAATGACGAAGGCACGCCGATCAATACGCTGCTGCTTGGACCGCTCGCCATTGCGCCGCATCACGGCGGCAAGGGCATCGGCTCGGCGCTGATGCGCGCGGCGATCCTCGAAGCGAAGAAGCGCGGGCATGGCGCCGTCCTGCTCGTCGGCGATGCTGCCTATTACGAGCGCTTCGGCTTCTTTGCCGAAAAGGCCCGCCATCTTGTCATGCCGGGTCCGTTTGAACGCTCGCGCTTTCTGGCGCTCGAGCTCACGGAAGGCTGGCTTGACGGCGCGGCCGGCATGATCGTCGCCTCGGGACGCATGCTGGCCGGTGCCCCGGTTCGCCGCACAGCCTAGCGCATCGATTCGAAAAGACGCGCGGCGCTTGTAAGGCTGCGCCGACCGGCCGGCCAGGTTGGGAACTTTTCCCCCGGCTGGTAATATCCGCGCCGTTTGACCACCCAGGCAGGCGGGCTTGGTGTGGTTGCGGCGCGGATTATCTTTCTAGCATCAAGTTTCGAGAAGGCGCCGGCGCACGCGGAAACACAATCGCGTGAAAAGTGGCGCCGGCATGCGAACATATCGCTGCGATATCCTATCTTGCGCCACATGATCCGCATTCTCCCCCTTCTGCTTCTCCTCTGCCTGCCGCTTGCCGCAACGGGGCCGGCTGCTGCCCAGAGCACGGCTTCCGCCGTTGGCGGGCTTGGTCCGCGTCTCGATCGCGCGGCGAGCGATCCGGCGATGCGGCCTTTGAAGACGGTGATCGTCGCTCGCGATGGGCGCGTGCTCAGCGAACGTGGGTTTCGTGGTCATTCGCCCTCGGAATCGACCAATATTAAATCCGCTTCGAAGTCGATCATTTCGGCGCTAGTCGGTATCGCCATCGACAAAGGCCTGCTTGAGGGGCCGGATCAGAAGATCGCACCGATCCTCAAGGCCGATCTCCCTGTAACGCCCGACCCGCGCATCAACGACATTACCATCGGCAATCTTCTCTCCATGCAGGCTGGGCTCGATCGCATGTCGGGGGCGAACTACGGCCGCTGGGTCTCCTCGCGCAACTGGGTGCGCTTTGCGCTGTCGCAGCCTTTCGTCGATCAGCCCGGTGGCGAGATGCTTTATTCCACCGCATCCACGCATCTGCTGTCGGCCATTCTCACCAAGGTCGGCCGGCGGCCGACGCTGGTGTTGGCGCGCGAATGGTTGGGTCCGGTCGACGGTTTTCGCATCGGTGCATGGGAGCGCGATCCGCAGGGCATCTATCTCGGCGGCAATCAGATGGCGATGAGCGCCCGCTCCCTGCTTGCCTTCGGCGAACTCTACCGCAACGGCGGCAAGACCGCCGACGGCCGCCAGATCGTCCCTGCCGACTGGATCTCCCAGTCGTGGCAGCAGCGCACCAACTCGCGCTTCTCGGGCGATGAATATGGCTATGCCTGGTTCACGCGGCAGATCGGCGGCGAGCAGGTGCATTTCGCCTGGGGGTATGGCGGGCAGATGCTTTATATCGTGCCGTCGCTCGATCTCACCGTCGTTATGACCTCGGAAGAGAGCGGTCCGTCTGCCCGAAACGGCTACAGGGACTTGCTGCACGGTCTGTTGGCGGACATCATCGGAGCGGTACGGGCCGCCTGAAAACAGCGCCGCGCGTCTTTGCAGACGCGCAAGGGACGCTGGAAACGCTTGAATTGTTGCATTATGCCGCAGGAAAACCCCGCGATCGTTAAATTCTTAGCGAAGCGCCCAATCAAACCGCAAAACGCTTGCTGTAAGTTCCGCGAGAATTTCGGGAAAGCGCCATGCTGCTGGATCTCAGGACAATCTATTTCATTGTTGCCGTGAGCTGTTTCGTGCTGGGCATTCTCCAGCTTGCAGCCTATGCGACCGGCCGCTTCGAGAGGTGGCCGCTCTGGTGGGGTTTGAGCAACCTTCTTGTCGGCGTCGGATCCTTCCTCGTCGCGTTGCGCAATCTCGTTCCAACCTCCGTCTCGATCGACGGCGGCAATATCGTCACCATCGCCGGCTACATGCTGATGTTCTTTGCCGTGCGGGTGTTTTCGGGACGAGCGCTCGACCAACGCACTTTCTGGCTTGCCATCTTGCTCGTCAGCGTTCCTATCGCGCTTATCGTCAGCGATCCCTCGGCAGTCTCGGCGAGGCTCCTCTACGTCTCCGTCATCTGCTGCCTGTGCGATCTTGCCGTCGCAAGGGAGGCAATCATCATTGCCCGGCGCGAGAGGCTTTATTCGGCAGCCTTGCTTGTCGGCCTCTATATTTGCACTGCGGCGATCTTTGCGGTTCGCAGCATTCTCGCGGCGACCGGTGAGATCGGTGGGCCGGATTCTTTCGGCGGCAGTGCAATTCATAGCTGGATGGCGGTATCGGCGGTCGCGTTCATCATGCTGCGCAGCATGGCGATGGTGCTGATGGCCGCCGAGCGCAGCCGAAATCAGCTGACGGAACTCGCTCACCACGATCCGCTGACCGGCGCCCTCAATCGCGGTGGCCTTGCCCAGCATCTGCCGGCGCTCGGTTCTCAGCCGGTATCGCTGCTGATCATCGACATCGACCATTTCAAGCAGCTGAACGACAGGCATGGCCATGCCGCCGGCGACGACATCCTGCGGCTTTTCGCCAGTGTTTCGAGAAGCATCATGGGCTCCGACGACCTGCTTGCCCGTCAAGGTGGGGATGAGTTCCTAGCGGTGCTGAAAAATGTTTCCGGGCAAGATGCGGTGGCGATTGCCGAGCGCATCCGTCTCGCCTTCGCCACCGCCGTCCTGCAGCGGCCGGATCTGGCCGTCTTTCCGACGCTGAGCATCGGCGTTGCCGCGCGCTCGCAAAGCGGCGGAGATTTTGAGCGGCTGATGCAGAAGGCGGACGAGGCGCTCTATCGCTCGAAGCGCGAAGGCCGCAACCGGGTCGAAGTCTTCGGAGAAAATCAGCAGGCCGCGTAGGAACCGGGCGAATGTTCCTATCTCGGAGCGGCTCTATCTCATTGCCTTTGCGCAATTCCGCTGCGCACTTTTGCTGGAATTGCTCTAGATATTCTGATCCATCGTCTCGGCCGGGATTTCGTCGACGCGGTGGACGCGCACGAGCGTCGCCGGCACGCCGGCGACTGTGCAATGCGTGGGAACCGACTTGAGCACGACGCTGCCGGCGGCGACTTTGCTGAAGGCGCCGATTTCGATATTGCCGAGGATCTTGGCGCCCGCGCCGATCATCACGCCGTGTCGGATCTTCGGGTGGCGGTCGCCGGTCTCCTTGCCGGTGCCGCCGAGCGTGACGTTCTGCAGGATGGACACTTCATCCTCGATGACAGCCGTTTCGCCGATGACGATGCCCGAACCGTGGTCGAGCATGATGGACGCGCCTATCCGCGCCGCCGGATGGATATCCGGGCCGAAGACCAGCGAAACGAGATTGGCGAGCCAACTGGCGATCTCCGGACGGCCGGAGACCCAGAGCGCATGGGCGATACGATGCGTCTGCAGCGCATGAAAGCCCTTGAGATTGAGAAGCGCGTGCAGAAATGTCGTGCAGGCCGGATCGCGCTCGCGCACGGCGATGAGATCGGCCTCGACCTTCCGCATGATATCGCCATCAAGTGTGGACAGGATGAGATCGAAGAGATCACCTGTTTCCACCTGCGCCACGGAGAGCCGCGCGGCCAGCACGCGGGCGATGATCTCATCGTTGCCAGCGGTGTCCGTTACCTGAGCGGCAAGCAGCTGCTGCAATATCGGCTCGCGTACGGCGAGTTCAACGGCCTCGGCGCGGATCACGGTCCAGACGGATGCGTCGCCCAAAGCCTGCGGCTGTTGTTCGGTCAAACCGAGGCCGGTCGATTTCGACATTCTCGTTTCCTCTGTCAGCCAAGGTGGCGCGCAAAGCGCTTCCTACCGTGCTTCATGTTTCGCCCGGGCAAGGCGTTTGGCAAGCCCCGATATCCTATGGCCTTGGGTCCGATAGCATATTCTAGCCGGATGGCTGCAGGCGAGCAGTCAGCTCCGGAAGCCGGCGCCAATGATAGAGTACATCAGGCTCGCGTTCTTCGTTATCGGCGCCATCGGTCTCCTCCTCGGCGATAAAACCGTGCCGTTCGTAGAAAGCGCGAGCGCCCGCATTACGCTGAAACGTCCAGAGCTTGATCTCGTTCATCTCCTCCTTAGCGCAGCCAAGGAGGGAGGAGCCGATGCCCATGCCCTGGAACCCGGGGAGAACGTAAAGCTGCTCTATCCAGTTGTCGCCATAGGCGATGACACCGACGAGCCGGTTGCCCATGGCAGCGCCGAGGATCGAGCAATTCGGCAGCAGATGCATGCGCCAGTACTGCTCCTCTTCCTCGGGCGTATGCACATCAGGCAGCCAGGGCAGCCGTTCCCACAGGGTGACATGTCTGATTCCGGCCGCCGCCTGCATGTGATCGGCGGTGAGCGCCATGATTTCGGGTTCCATCAGGGCACCGTCCATTGCCGACAACGGGCCTCAAGCCGAAATGTCGACGACGCCGCAATCGCCGGCTTCCGAGCCGAAGGCGAGCAGCTTGCCGTTTTTGCTCCAGCTCATCGCCGTGATCGCGCCCTTGCCGGGTCGGCGCAGCAGCGCTTCCTTGCTGTCGGTGATGCGCACGGCCAGGATCATACCGTCGATGAAGCCGATGGCGAGGATGTCTTCGAGCGGATGGAACTTCACCGCGGTCGCCATGATATTGGCGCGGGTGCCGAGCTCCATCGGCGCCTTGCCCATCGGCCCGTCCTTGCCCTGGAAGGGCCAAACGATTGCCGCAGGCGCGCCTGAAGACGCGAGCCACTTGCCCTTGACCGACCAGGAGAGCGATTTCACCTTGGCGGGGTAGCCGGTCATGCGCATGTGGCGGGCTTCGGTACCGGGCTTGATGTCGAGCTTCCAGCCGTGCAGTGCGTTTTCCTGCATCGAGGTGACGAGGAAATTACCATCGGGCGAGAAGGTGACGCCGGTATGCGCACCCTTCCATTCCAGATCGACCGGCTTGGCGTTCATGCCGATCCAGTGCAGCGACACGCCGTTGTAGCGCGCCGCCGCGATGCGCAGGCCTTTCGGTGCAAAGGCAAGGCCCTCGACCGTGCGCTCCTCGGGGAATTCCTTGGTCGTGCCGTCGGCAAGGCGCACGAGCGAACTCTTGCCGTAGGAATAGGCAACGGCACCCTGCGGGCCGGCTGCGACCTGCGAAATCCACTTGCGCGGCGCGGTCGCGATTTCGCTGACGCTGCCGTCGGCGGCAATGCGCAGCACCTTGCCGTCCTCGCCGCCCGAGATCAGGCTCTCGCTGTAGGGATCACGGATCGCGGTGAGCATGCCCTGGTGGGCTTCGGAAACCCTGTCGCCGCCGTCCAGCCGGTGGAATGTACCGTTTGCGCTTGCGAAGAAGGGAACATCACCTAAAAATTCGACGGCCAGAACGTGGCCGTCGAGATCAAGCGGTGCAACTGTCGGCATCAGGCGGCTGCCTCGCAGGCCTTGAAGGAGGCTTCGAGCTTCTCGCGGTCAAGTTCGCGGCCGATGAAGACGAGACGGCTCTCGTGCTTTTCGCCTTCTTTCCACGGTCGCTGGTGGTCGCCCTCGATGATCATGTGCACGCCCTGAACGACATACCGCTCGGGATCGTCCTTGAAGGCGATGATGCCCTTGAGACGCAGAATATTCGGCCCCTGGGTCTGGGTGATCTTCTGGATCCAGGGGAAGAAGCGCTCCGGGTTCATCTCGCCGCCGCGCAGCGACACCGACTGCACCGTTACATCGTGGATCGCCGACATCGCGCCATGTTGATGGGCGCCATGGTGATGATGGTCGTGGCCGTGGTCACCATGCTGATGATCATGGTCATGATGGTGGTGGTCGTGATCGCAATCGGGGCCGCAGACATGGTCGTCATGGCCTTGCTCAAGGAAATGCGGATCGTTTTCGAGCGCGCGCTCCAGGTTGAAGGCGCCCTGATCGAGCACGCGAGCGAGATCGACGCCCGAGCGGCTGGTCTTGTAGACGCGGGCGGCCGGGTTGATGGCGCGGACGATATCCTCGATCACATCAAGTTCTTCCGGGGTCACGAGGTCGCTCTTGTTGATGATGACGACATCGGCGAAGGCGATCTGGTCCTCGGCCTCGCGGCTGTCCTTCAGGCGCAGCGGCAGGTGCTTGGCATCGACGAGGGCGACGACGGCGTCGAGCTCGGTCTTGGCGCGCACGTCATCATCCATGAAGAAGGTCTGGGCGACCGGCACTGGATCGGCAAGGCCCGTCGTTTCGACGATGATGCCGTCGAAGCGGCCGGGACGGCGCATCAGGCCTTCGACGACGCGGATCAGGTCGCCGCGCACCGTGCAACAGACGCAGCCATTGTTCATCTCGTAGATTTCCTCGTCCGACTCGACGATCAGGTCGTTGTCGATGCCGATTTCGCCGAATTCATTGACGATGACCGCATATTTCTTGCCGTGATTTTCGGAGAGAATGCGGTTGAGCAGCGTCGTCTTGCCGGCGCCGAGATAACCGGTGAGCACGGTAACGGGAATGGGCTTCAGGGTGGAGATCGCGTCGGTCATGAGAACCTCTAGGATTAGGCGTGCGGACGAGCGGCTTGGGATCGGCTGCTTGAACGGTTGGTCTCATATAATGGCTTGAGCGTGGCAGTTCAAAGGGTTTTATAATGTTATAAGATCACATCGTTTGCGCGGCGCAGACGACCCATATTTACCGCAGCTGAGTGATGTCAAATGCATCGACATCCTCCAGCAGTTCCACCAGTCCCTTGACCGCATGCGCAATTAGCGCCTCGCCCTTTTGCACCGTCGCAGCCGCGGCGTTGCCCGCCACGCCTTCCGTATTGAGATCCGACATCTTCCAGCCGAAGGTGTGTGGTCCGTAGGCGCGCAGATGTTTGAAGCGCTCGGCGAATTCCGTTTGTCGCGAGGAAAAGTCCGCCGCCTTCGCCATATCTACCTTATCGGGATGAAGCGCCAGCATCACCGAGGTCTCGATATCGCCGCCATGGATGCCGATCGCCTTTTCCTCCGGCGTGACCACGCCATCCGGCACGCCGAAACGGGTCCAGCTCGTTGCCACCGCCAGCATGGCAAAGCGGACTCGCGCCTCGGTCGCGACGATCGATATGACGGGCGAATTGCCGCCATGGGCGTTCAGCATCACGAATTTGCGGATGCCCTGCTTTGCCAATCCCTCGGCGATGCCGAGCCAGCGGTTTACCGCTTCGTCGAAGGCAAGCGTCTTCGTTCCTTCAACATCCATATGCTCTATGGAATAGCCGATGGATTCGGCGGGCAGGAAGGTGACCGGTAGGCCGGCGGGCAAGGCTATCTTCAATCGCCCGGCTATGCCTTCGGCAATCAGAGTGTCGGTTTCGAAGGGCAGGTGAGGGCCGTGCTGTTCATGGGCGCCGAGCGGCAGCACGGCGATCAAGCGGCGCCCGTCAGGTGCAAAGGCCGGGTTGCCGTCCTCGAAGCGCGGCGAAGGTGTCATCATCCGGTCGTTGCCTCTTGTTTATGACGAGATCCTGAGCAATGTCATATCGCAGCGGCGCCGGGGCTTAAAGATCAAAGGGATGGCTATGGGAAAGAAGCACAAGGACGGCAAAAAGAACAAGTCCAAGAAGAAGGACCAGACCGAGTATACGCTCGTCGATCTCTCCCCGGCTCTGACCCAGGCGGCACGTTCCATGCGGACAGTGCTCTCGCGCAACCTGCTCGAAAGCGGCCTCTATGCCGGCCAGGATGGCGTCATTCTCTCGCTTGCCGAGAGCGACGGCATGACGGCCGGCGGCCTTGCCCAGAAGCTCGGCGTCAAGGCGCCGACAATGACACGCACGATCGGCCGCATGGAGGCGCAGGGCTTCCTCGAGCGCAAGCCCGATGCGGAAGATGCGCGCCTCACCAAGGTCTATCTCACCGAACTCGGCCGCGGCAGCGTTCAGGGGATCGAGATGGCGGCCTCGGCCTGCGACAGCCTGGCGACGCAGGAGTTCTCCGAGAAGGAAATTCGCAATCTCGTCCGCTTGCTGAAGGCGATCGATGCCAATCTGCAGGCCGAAGCCATTCATATCGAAGAACCGGACGAAGACTGAAATTTCCCCGAAAGACGAATTGCTTCCACCGATTAAATCTTTTAATTAAACATTTTAAGGGCCGCGCCGGTTTGCTGGCGGGGTCTTGCTGCTTGCGTGCTGCCTGGAGGAGGACACGTGGTCCAGAAGATCAAGCTTTCGACGATCGCCGAAACGCTCGGCATTTCAACGGCGACCGTATCGCTTGCCTTACGCGACAGTCCGCTCGTCGCCGGCAATACGCGGGAGAAGATCAAGGAACAGGCGCGCGCGCTCGGTTATATTTACAATCGCCGCGCCGCCAGCCTTCGCACCTCGCGCTCCGGCATCATCGGCGTCGTCGTGCACGACATCATGAACCCCTTCTATGGGGAGATCCTGAAGGCGATCGAAAGCGAGCTCGACCGCAGCCGCCACACCTTCATCCTTTCCAACCACTACGACAATGTCGAAAAGCAGCGCACCTTCATCGAGACACTGCTGCAGCTCGGCGGCGACGGCGTCATCATGTCGCCGGCGATCGGTACGCCGCCTGAGGACGTGCAGCTGGCAGAAGACAACGGCATGCCGGCGATCCTGGTCGCCCGCTCGATGGAAGGGCAGGACCTGCCGACCTATCGCGGCGACGACAGCTACGGCATTTCGCTTGCCACCAACCACCTGATCGGCCTCGGTCATCGCTCGATCGCCATGATCGGCGGTACGGACCAGACATCCACCGGCCGCGATCGCTACCAGGGTTATGTCAACTCGCTGCGTAAGGCCGGCATCGAGGTCGATCCGAACCTGCGCATTCCCGGACCGCGCTCGAAACAGGGCGGTTTCGAGGCCGCGGTGCATTTCCTTTCGCTACCGCAGAAGCCGACCGCAGCCGTCTGCTGGAACGATCTCGTGGCGATCGGCCTGATGAACGGCATTGCGCGCGCCGGTCTGGTGCCGGGGCGCGATATTTCCGTCACCGGTTATGACGATCTCGAGGAGGCCTCGATCGCTACGCCTGCGCTAACGACCGTCTGGAACGGTCAGGCCGAGGTCGGGCGCCTGGCCGCCCGGGCGCTGCTCGATCGCCTCGCCGGCAGCCATGAGCCTGATGGCATGCATCTGATCAAGCCGGAAATGCGTATTCGCCAGTCCACCAGTCCCCATCGGCCCCGCGCCTGAACCACGACCGCCATCCAAGAGGAAAAGCCATGTCCCGCATCGCCATTCTCGTTCCCGGGAAGATACACGAGCGTGTTCTCGAAAGGCTGAAGGATCGTTTTGAGATTATTGCCGTCGCACGCGAGGAGAAGCTTGCGCTTGACAGCGAGACCGCCGGCCACATCCGCGGCGTCGCCGTTTCCGGTTCCTTCCCGGGCGCCTGGATGGAGCAGCTGCCGCATGTCGAAGTGATCGCCAATTTCGGTGTCGGCTATGACGGCGTCGATGTGAAACACGCCGCCGAAAAAGGCATCGTCGTCACCAATACGCCTGATGTGCTGAACGATGAGGTCGCCGATACGGCGATCGGCCTGCTGCTGAACACGGTGCGCGAGCTGCCGCGGGCCGAAGCCTGGCTGCGTGCCGGCAACTGGAAGCCGGGCACGGCCTATCCGCTATCGCGATTCTCGCTCAAGGGCCGCCATGTCGGGCTTTATGGCCTTGGCCGCATCGGGCTCGAAATCGCAAAGCGGCTGGAGCCGTTCAAGGTGAAGATCAGTTATCACACACGTTCGCGCCATGCCGATGTGTCCTACGATTATCACCCGACGTTGAAGGGGCTGGCGGAAGCGGTGGATACGCTGATCGCCATCGTTCCGAAGACGCCGCAGACGCACAAGACGATCGATGCGGATATTCTGGCAGCACTCGGCCCTGACGGCATTCTCGTCAATGTCGGCCGCGGCTGGACGGTGGACGAAGAGGCGCTGAGTGCCGCCCTTGCCTCCGGCGCGCTCGGGGCAGCCGGCCTCGACGTCTTCTATGAAGAGCCGACCGTGCCTGCCGACCTGCTGGAACCGACCAATGCCGTGCTGCTGCCGCACGTCGCCTCCGCATCCGTGCCGACACGCAATGCGATGGCCGATCTCGTCGCCGACAATCTCATCGCCTGGTTCGAGAAGGGTGCGGCGCTGACGCCGGTGCCGGAGACGCCGCAGAAGGCTTAGGCGCGGGGGCGCCGGTCCAGGAGCGATCGGGAGCCTCACCTGATGTCAATCGACTGTTATTCCTCGATGATATGTTGCCCGACACGAACCCTTCGGCTACATTCCTGCCGATTTTTACAACTTAGGTTCGTAACTTTCCGGGCGGCTTGAAGCCGAACCGTAAGGTTAGCCGAACAAAAAGGATTGACGGCATGTCGGAGCCAAGCACGCCGAACACCACGACCCGCGAGACGTGCCCGGGTCTGATGCCTACGCTTTCAACCGGCAATCTGCCCGCCGTCGTGACGGTCGTTCTTCCGCCTGAAAAGGCCGGCGAGGTCAGCGATCTCGCAGAGCGGTTCAGGCTGGCAACCGTAGAGCCGCATGGTCTGATCACCTTCGGCCAGGAGGCTATCGGCGGTTTTGGCGCCAAGCTCGATGCCATCCTTTCGCAGATCACCAATGCGCAGTCGCCGGTGCTGTTCGAATTATTCCGGACGATCCGGGATGGCGTCAATGATGCCGATCTCAAAGGGCTCGAGGCAAGCATCCGGGAGAAGCTGAAGGGCAATTTCCTCGAGCGCCTGCTGATGGCTGTCGGTCTTGGTGATCCGGCCAAACGCCTGAAGACGGTGACGGACGAGGTTCGCGGCATGCTGCAAAGCAAGGCCAAGTCCCTCGGCGATCTCGTCAGGCCGATGGAGGTGCAGATCGAGGAGGAGAGTGGCAAGCTCATCCTCGAGGTGTCGCGCATGAGTACGCTGGCGCAGGGGTATCGCGATACGATCGTGTCTCTCGGCGTCTTCGTCGAGGCCGGCCGCCGTATCGTCGCCGATGCCGGCCGCGAACTTGACCGGTTGACCAAAGAGGCGGCCTCCGGCGATCCGCTCAAGGTGCAGGAAGCCCGCGATTTCTCGCAGAAGCTCGACATCTTCCAGAACCGGGTCCTCGTTCTTGAAACCGCCTATGCCAAGGCTCCGGCTGATCTCGACTCGATCGGGATTGCACGTGGTGCTGCGCTCGCGACCCTTGCGGATACGGTCACCTCGGCCAATGCGGAATTCAATGACATCAAGTCGATCCTCATTCGGCTGCACGCGCTCTTCCAGATGCAGTCGATCCAGCAGATGAACGCCATGCGGCGCGAACTGCGCGCATCGCTTCAGCAATATGGATCGCAGGTGCTCGAGGATGTTTCGGTCAATGCAGTCAAAGCCGCCGGCGAGACCCGGCTTGCCGATGCCGATCTGGTGCTTAGCACCGCCCAGCGGCTGCGCGATATCGCCGACAAGGTGGTCGCCGAAGGCGAGCGAAACAAGGAGCGTTATGCTGCCGCCCGCGTCAAGCTCGAGCAAGCGCGACAAATCGTGACCGATCGCCCGATCTGAGATTTCAGGAGAACCACAGCGCATGGCAACCTTCAAGCTCAACAAGGGTCAGTCATTTCAGATCCAGAAGGAAATCCAGCTCGTCCATTCGGGACTTGTCTGGGATCCGCCCGAAGGTTCAGGCCCGGCCTTCGATCTCGACGTGCATTGTTTTGCGCTGGTCCATCCGGGCGGCGATGCCAACCGTGCGCGGCTCTACAATGAAGGCTCGCATGCGCTGTGTTATGCTTTCGTGCGCAGTTCCGGCAATCCGGAAGGCTCGCTCATCAAGAACGCCGACGGCTCCTTCCAGACGGATGACGGCTCGATGTGGCACGAACGTGACGACCGGACCGGACGTGGCGGCCTGATAAAAAGGTCAGAGCCGGACGATGACGGTGACGAAGACGGCCATGGCGGCGGTCATCATGACGAGGGGTTCCGCGAGGAGTTCAAGATCGTGCTGGCGAAGCTGCCGGCGGAGGTCTCGGAGCTTGCCGTCTGGGCGACGATCCATGATGCGGAACGCAAGAGACAAGACTTCGGCAAGGTCAAGAACGCTTATATCGAAGTTTGCGATGCGATGGACGACGAGCTCTGCCGCTACCAGCTTACGGCCGAGTTTGCCGGCAAGACGACGATACAGGTGGCTTCCTTTCTGAAGCAGCCGGATGGATCCTGGCGATTCCATGCCGTCGGCGCGGGATCGAATGCCGGACTTGGCGACGTCATTCAAGCCTATTTCGGCTGAACGGGAGCCTCACTTGACAAGCGGCAAGGCAGATGGACCACCGGAAAAGGAGCCGGGCCGGTTGCCAAAGGTGCTTTTTCCGGAAAGCGCATCGCCTGAGATTGCCGCTCCTTCCCGGCCGCCTGCTGAACCGAGAATCCTGTTTGGTTCGCCGCAAGCCCCGACACCCAAAGGCGACACACCGCGCGTTCTTGCGGCCGGCGAAGTTCGCCGGCGCATTCCCTGCAGCGTGGCGGCGCTTCTGGAGATCGACACCAATGCTGCGGCATCGCTTGCGTCGACGGCGCTGCGCATCGTTGACGGGACCAATCTCGACGACCATCATTTCGACGACGTCGTGCGCTTTGGCGCCAGCCTCCAGGCAGAGCATGGCAGGCTTGCCGAAAGCGAACTCGCCCTTGTCGACAGCGAAGTGTTGGCGCGTGGAAAGCGCCTGAGTGCCGAGCTGCTCCAGCGTCTCGGCGATCTCGACCCTGACCGCGTCTTTGCCGTTCGCGGCGGCGTTCTGAGGGCGATCAAAGCGCTGGCGGCGCCGCGCGATCCTGCCGGCCTGTTTTCGCAGCTTTACCCTGAAGTGCAGGCCTTGGCGAAAGAGCTCGATACGCTTGCGCCCGAGATTGTCACCATCGCGAAAGGGTTGCGCGCGGTCGGCAAAGGATATGCGACGCTCGACCGCAATCTGGCGGCCCATATTCTGGCGGGGCGTTTCCTCGTTCATTACGTCAGCGGGCTCCAACTGTCCGATCACGAGCGGCAGGCGCATTACGCCTCGCAAGCCGAGGCGATCGAGACGAGGACTGTCAGTCTCGCGGCCACGAAAGCCACGATTGAGGTGAGCACGCGGACGGTTGCTGCCGTTGCACGACACGTCGATGCATTGGGACACGCTGCAGAAGGCCTGTTGCAGGAGGAACTGCCGGCGTGGCATGCGGCCTATTCCGCGGCGCTGACGGCGGCGCGAACCGCTCAATCACCATCGCAGGCCGGCGCCGGAGCGCCGTTGCGCGGCATTCACGCGCGTATTCTAGGAAAACTAAAATCGGAGGGATGACCCATGACGACATTCAAGCTGCACAAGCCCGAGGAAGAAGTTCGCCGCGTCGGCTTCGTCCTTCAGAAACAGGGCATTCACGAGCGCATTCCGGCGCAGGTCGGCCTCAACATCGATGTCTCGGGCTCGATGAGCGACCTTTTCAAATCCGGCGCGGTACAGGCGGCGCTTGAGCGTATTCTTCCCGTCGCTCTTTATTTCGATGATGACGGGCGTATCGATACCTGGGTGTTCTCCAATCAGGAGAAGATGGCATCGCTCGCGCCGGCTACCGCGAAAAATTACGAAGGTTACGTCGAGCGCGAGATCATCAGCAATAATAAGCTGAAAACCGTGCTCTGGGGTGGCACCGATTATGGCCCAGTCATCCGCTCGAACCTGATGACATATGGTTTGATGGAAGAGGAGGCGGCTGGCGGCCTGCTCGGCATGATCTTCGGGATGAGCCGCGATACATTCGGCGAGGAGACACGTTCGGGTGTTCCGGCGATCAACTACTTCCTCACGGATGGCGAGAATGCCGACCGGGATGCGGCCTGGACGCTGCTGCAGAAGGCCGAGCACGCCGAATCGCAGATATACTACGTCATGGTCGGCGTCGGTGACGAACGCTTCGACTTCCTGCGCAGCGCGGCAGAGCAATTTCCGAATGTCGGCTTCGTCAGCGTCAAGGATCTTGGGGAGTTCGTCGGCAGCGACGATGCCTATGAGAAACTGCTGCCGGCGGAGCTCTGCACCTGGCTCAAGCATGAGCATGATGACGAGGACGAAGATCACCATTGATCGACGCGGTTCAACGCCCGGCGGGTCTGGTGGCTCGCCGGCGTTGTGCCGTCACGCGATCGACTGCGCGGGGGAGACCGGCAGCTTGGCAGCGGCATAGGCGCGGACGGCGTCGCCGAAAGCGGCGAACAGCTGGTTCGAGGACTTGTCGGTTTCAGCCCAATATTCCGGATGCCATTGCACGCCGACAGCGAAAGCCTTGGCGTCGATAACGGAAACGGCCTCCACCGTGCCGTCCTCGGCGACCGCTTCCACCTGCAGGCGTGGGGCGGTTCTGGCGATTGCCTGGCGATGCAGGGAATTCACGCGGATCTCGCCCGGACCGAGAATGCCTGCGATGCAGGAACCTTCCTTGACGTGGACGGTCTGGCGAATGGCGTACATGCCGTCCCGGTCGACACCTTCCGGCCGGCGATGGTCCCAGTTGCCGGGCTGCTCCTGAATCTCGCTTGCCAGCGAGCCGCCGAGGGCGACATTCAGCTCCTGGATGCCGCGGCAGATGGCGAGCAGCGGGATGGCGCGGTCGATGGCGCGGCGGATGAGCGGCAGGCTGGTGGCGTCGCGGGCGGGGTCGAAGGGGCCGTCCTTGTTATTCGCCGCGGCACCGTAGAGCGAGGGATGAACATTGCTGGCCGAACCGGAGACCAGCAGGCCATCGACGCGGTCGAGGATCGCATCGGTATCGTAGCCCTCCTCGAAAGCGGGGATGATGAAGGCCATGACACCGGATGCGTTCAATGCGGCGCGCAGATATTGATGCTGCACGGCATGCCAGGTCGCGCCGTCGAAGCTACGGATATCGGCAGGAATGGCAACGATCGGTTTCGTCATATCAGCCCCGGTGAAATCTTTGTGCTCGCCGTTTCTGCCGCCAGAATGGCCGTCGAGTCAACGCTTGGCTGCACCGGGTGGCCAAATTGCGGCGGAAGCGGCGCCCTGTACCGCTAAGCCGCTGATTCTGATGGATAGGTGCGGGCTGCCTTATTGCCGTCTTGATGCCAAAGGCTAATAGACTAAAGCTTGAATCGCGGCTTGCGCCATGCTTAGCTTTGCCCTTGCTGCGGGTAGGGGTGAGATTGACCGCGCAGTGTCATCTATATGGGAGGTTTTTGATGGATCGTCGTTCGTTTTTCAAGAAGGCGGGAACCGCCAGCGCCGGTGCGGTCGCCGCAACGGCATTGGCAGCGCCTGCGATCGCGCAGGAGAATCCGAAGATCGCGTGGCGCATGACGTCGTCGTTTCCGAAGAGCTTGGATACGATCTATGGCGGCGCCGAGGATATCGCCAAGCATGTTGCCGCCGCAACGGATGGCAATTTCACGATCCAGCCCTTCGCGGCCGGTGAAATCGTGCCGGGCCTGCAGGCCGTCGATGCGGTTGCCGCCGGTACGGTCGAAGCAGCCCATACCACCTCCTATTATTTCGTCGGCAAGGACCCGACCTATGCCATCGGAACGGCCATTCCGTTCGGACTGAACAGCCGCCTGACCAATGCCTGGTATTATGAAGGCAACGGCAACAAGCTGATGAACGAGTTTTATGCGACGCAGGGCATGTATGCCCTGCCGGCCGGCAATACCGGTGCGCAGATGGGTGGCTGGTTCCGCAAGGAAATCAATACGCTCGATGACCTCAAGGGCGTCAAGATGCGCATTGCCGGTCTCGCCGGCCGCGTCATGGAGAAGGTCGGCGTCATCCCGCAGCAGATCGCCGGCGGCGACATCTATCCGGCGCTGGAAAAAGGCACGATCGATGCGGCGGAATTCGTCGGCCCCTATGACGACCTGAAGCTCGGCTTCCACAAGGTGGCGAAGTACTACTATTATCCGGGCTGGTGGGAAGGTGGCCCGACGGTGCATGGGTTCTTCAATCTCGAAAAATGGAGCAGCCTGCCCAAGCATTATCAGGCAGCGCTGACCGACGCCTGCGCCTTCGCCAACACCAACATGCTGGCGAAGTACGACACGAAGAATCCGACCGCGCTGAAACAGCTGGTCGCGGAAGGCGCGACGCTGCGCCCGTTCAGCCAGGAGATCATGGAAGCCTGCTTCCAGGCAGCAACGGGCATCTACAGCGAAATTTCGGGCACGAACCAGTATTTCAAGAAGATCTACGACGATCAGACCGCCTTCAAGCGGGACGCCTATTTGTGGATGCAGCTGTCGGAATACACTTTCGATACGTTCATGATGATCCAGCAGCGGGCCGGCAAGCTTTAAGGCTTTTCGCAGGCAAGCGCGGCGATTTAGACGAAGGCGATACCAAAACCCCGGATTTTTGTCCGGGGTTTTGTTTTTGCTGGACTATTTTGCCGGTGGCGGCGGTGCTCCCGGCAGGCCGTTCAACGGCGGCAGGGTCAGGCCGGGGATCTGCGGTGAGCCATTGCCACCGCCGCCCATCGGCGGCAGGCCGAGCTGGCCGCCGAAGCCCGGGACTTCGATTTTGATCGAGTTCGGGTCGACCTTCGGGCCGTGATCCAGCCAATAGGTTACCGATTGCGGCCAGAAGATCACGATCGCCACCAGGATCAGCTGCATACCGACCCAGGGGAGAGCCCCCATGTAAATATCCGAGGTCTTGACGTCCTTGCTGGCGATCGAGCGCAGGTAGAAAAGCGCGAAGCCGAAGGGCGGGTGCATGAAGCTCGTCTGCATGTTGACGCAGATCAGGACGCCGAACCAGATCAGATCGATGCCGAGACTGGAGGCGACGGGGGCAAGCATCGGGATGACGATGAAGGCGATCTCGAAGAAATCGAGGAAGAAGGCGAGCACGAAGATGAAGATGTTGACGAAGATCAGGAAACCAACCGGCCCGCCGGGAATGCCCGACAGCATGTGCTCGATCCAGCGCGAGCCGTCCATGCCCTGGAACACCAGGCTGAAACAGGTGGAGCCGATCAGGATCATCACTACCATGGATGTGATGTGTGTGGTCGATGCCATGGCTTCGCGGATCAGCGGCCAGGTGAGGCGGCGATTCATGGCGGCAAGCACAATGGCGCCGACGACGCCGAGCGCGCCTGCTTCCGTCGGCGTTGCAAGACCCATGAAGATCGTGCCGAGCACGAGGAAGATCAGCACGATCGAAGGGACCATGCCCATCAGCACCTTCACGAGCAGAGCCCAGTTGAAATCGCCGCGCACCTCTTTCGGCAGCGGCGGCATCGATTTCGGCCGAATAATCGACATCACCAGGATGAAGAGCACGAAGATCGTCACCTGCAGGATCGAGGGGCCGATCGCGCCGAGATACATGTCGCCGACCGACCTGCCGAGCTGATCGGCGAGAACGACGAGCACGAGCGAGGGCGGGATGACCTGGGTAATCGTGCCCGAGGCGGCGATGACGCCGGTGGCAAGGCGCGGATTGTAGCCATAGCGCAGCATGATCGGCAGCGAGATCATCCCCATGGTGATCACGGAAGCGGCCACCGTGCCGGTGATCGCCCCGAGCACGGCGCCGACGAGGATGACGGCATAGGCCAGCCCGCCGGGTATGCCACCGAAGAGTTTGCCGGTGCCCTCGAGCAGGTCCTCGGCCAGGCCGCAGCGCTCCAGCACCGCACCCATGAAGGTGAAGAAGGGAATGGCGAGCAGAAGGTCGTTGGAAAGAATGCCGAAGAAGCGCAGCGGCAGAGCCTGCAGAAAGACCTCGCCGAAATGGCCGGTGACGATGCCGATGATGGCGAAAAACAAGCCGACGGCGGCGAGCGAAAAGGCGACCGGAAAGCCGTAGAGCATGAAGATGATCATGCCCAGGAACATGGCCGGCGGGATGATGCCGAAATCAAACAAATCCGTTTCTCCCAGCCCGCGTTACTGCAGCGGCTTTTCGTATGTCGTATCGATGCTGATATGGCCGGTGAGGGCTGCGATCCGCTTGACCAATTCCGAGAGGCCTTGAAGGGAGAGCAACGCGAAGCCGGCGACGAGGATCAGCTTGACGGGCCAGCGGATCAGCCCGCCGGCGTTCCCCGATATTTCCCCCTGATGGTAGGAGAGCGTGAAGAAAGGCCAGCATAGCCAGGTGAGATAGACACATGCGGGAAGGAGGAAGAGGATGAGGCCGACGATGTCGATCCAGATCTTCGCCCTGTCAGAAACCGAACCATAGATCAGGTCGACGCGGACATGCTCATTGTTGCGCAGCGCATGCGAGGCGCCGAGCATGACGACGAAGGCGAAGAGATACCACTGAATCTCCAGCCAGCCGTTCGAACTGTAGTTGAAGGCGTAGCGGACGATGGCGTTTCCGGCGCTGATCAGGCAGCAGAACAGCACCATATATTCGGAAAGTTTGCCCATGAACTGACTGATCGAGTCAATCAACCGGCTTGCGGTCAGAAGTACCGACATTCGCCTCCCCTTGTTCTTGTCCCGCCGATTTTCCGGCAGTTTTCCCTCTTGCAATCGATGTAGACCACGGCCTTTGAAATTGGAAGGATAAATGCCTCGCGTTGGAGTATAGTCTTAGACGCATCGGCCCCGCCGTAGGGCCGTCAAATATTTCAACAACCCAGGCGTGGATAAATTATTCCGGTAATCTCGCCGGTAGGCTGCATTAACTCGCGTAGGCTGTGCGGTTCACCCTATGGTTTTAGAAAATTTGACCAAATGTTTGATTCCATTGAAATCAATTTTTAAAAGGTTGGGCCTAGAATTCCCGCGCACAGGGAAAGTGTGGATGAAGCCAGATAACCCGAACAGGGTCCCTATAGATGTGTATCTGTCGTTTGTGAGTTCCCTTTCCGGGAACCGCATGACGCTGCTTGCTGGCGTGATCGTGCATGTCGCGACATGCCTTGCCGTTGCTGCCAAGACCCAGTCCTTCGTCTATATCCTGCTGGCGGCCGCCTTCCTCCTGGTCTTTTGTGTTCGCATGGTCATCTTCCGGCAGTTCGACCGCGTCGAAAAGGAGAGCCTGTCGCACGCCGGAATCGAGCGTTGGGAGCGGATCCTGGTTGCCGGTGCTGCCTGCACCACCACCCTGCTTGGCATCGCCAGCGGATACGCCATCTTCGTCGTTCATGATTCCTTTGCGGAACTTGCCTGCATTGCGGTTACCATGGCGACCATGGTTTCCGTTGTCGGCCGCAATTATGGTTCGCGCCTGGCGGTCGACCTCCAGACCTTTTCCTGCTGTCTGCCGATGATCGTCTGCAGCCTGATGGCGCTCGATTTTTATCGTGGCTTGTTGTCGATCTTCCTCATTCCCTTCTGGCTGACGACGCGGGCCATGGCGAACGGCGTGCGCGAGTTCCTCTATGAGAATGTCATCGCGCGCCGGGAAATCACCATCATCGCCGACCGCTTCGATACGGCGCTCAACAACATGCCGCATGGCCTGGTCATGGTCGATGCCGAAAACCGCATCCAGGTCGTCAATCGCAAGGCCTGCGAGCTTTTGAAGATCGGTGCGCCGGATCGGTTGAAGGACCGCGATCTCGGCGCCGTGCTGCGCTACGGCGCGCGCTACAGCTTCATGGACGCCTCGCAGCCGGAGCTCATCCTGCGCCAACTCACCCAGGTCGCCGAAGGCAACCTGTCGCGCACGCTCATCCACTTCCCTGAGGGCCTGTCGCTCGAATTTTCCGCCAGCCGCAGGGCTGACGGCGGCGCCGTGCTGATCTTCGAGGACGTGTCCAGCCGGGTGAAGGCGGAGCAGAAGATCATGCACATGGTCCGCTTCGATGCGCTGACCGGCCTGCCGAACCGAGAATATTTCGGGCAGCTGGTGCAGGATTATCTCGCCAAACATCACAGGAAAGTCGGGCCGCTCGGCTTCATGGTTCTCGATATCGACGAGTTCAAACATGTCAACGACATGCGTGGCCACGTTACCGGCGACCACCTGCTCTGCGCCATTGCCGCCCGCATCAAGCAGGCCTCCGGCAACGCCATCCTCGGCCGGTTGATGGGAGACCAGTTCATCTTGTTCTTCCCGCATGCGAAGGAACAGGCTTCGCTCGACGTCGAGATCCGCCGCGTGCACGCCGCAATCCAGGGCAACTACGCAGTCGACGAGCTGACCTTCCTCGTTTCGCTCAGCGCCGGCTACGCGATCCTCGAGAGTGCTGCGTTTGCGATGGACGAATGGAGCGTCAAGGCGGATCTGGCGCTGTTTGAAAGTAAGTCGCGCTTCAAGGGCGGCATTTCCGGCTTCGAGCGGGAGATGGATGGCCGCTATATCGAGCAGCAGAAGCTGAAGGCGGATCTGCGCGATGCGGTCTCGGCGCAGGCGCTGCATCTCGCCTTCCAGCCGATGTTTCGGGCAGACGGCTCGCGGATCGAGTGCGCCGAGGCGTTGGCGCGCTGGGTTCACCCGGAGAAGGGCTCGATCCCGCCCGACGTCTTCATCCGGCTCGCCGAGGATATGGGCATCATCTCCGACATCACCCGTTTCGTGTTGTTCAAGGCGTGCAGCGAATGCATGAACTGGCCGGAACATATCGCCGTCTCGGTCAACCTTTCAGCGCGGGATCTGCGCGATGCCGATATTCTCTCGGTGGTCGCAGAAGCGCTTGCCCATTCCGGTCTCGACGCGGCGCGGCTGCATCTCGAAGTCACCGAAAGCTGCCTGATCGACGAGCCGGCGGCCGTGCGCGCCATCCTGGCGGAGCTCAGGGCCCGCGGCATCACCATCGCCATCGACGATTTCGGTACCGGCTTCTCTAGCCTCAGCTACCTCGACACACTGCCGCTCGATATCGTCAAGATCGATCGCTCCTTCGTGCGCAACATCGTCGAAGATAACCGCCGTCTGAAGCTGCTGCGCGGCACGGTCCATCTCGCCCGCGAACTGGGCCTGAAGATCGTCATTGAAGGCGTCGAAACCGAGGAGCAGCTCGCACTGCTCAACAAGCACCGCAGCGCCGATCTTGTTCAGGGTTACGTTTTCTCGCCGCCGGTGCCTTCCCAGAATATCCCACTGTTGCAGCAGGGCATCGGCCGCCGCGTCGTGCAACGCCGCCGCAACAAGGTCGCCTGAGCGGTCTCAACTGACAGTTTCCCCCTGAAAAGCGCGTGCCGCGTTAACCTTAACGATTTAAAAACAAGGGAAATTATCGGATTTCCTTGCCTAAATTTCGCTGGCGTATGATTAATGATCCGTTAACGAGCGGATCGAAAAATGTCAGAGACACTGTTCAAGCGTAGCGATTTCAGCACAAAAATTTTGGAAGTTTTGGATCATGTCGAGTATCGCCGCGTCGAAAGCAGCGAAGACATGGAGCAGGTGGAACGGTTGCGCTACAAGGCCTACAAGGCCCATGACGTGCTGGCGCTCGCCCCGAAAGGGCTGTTGGACGACAGCGATTTCGACAGCCACGCCTATATTTTCGGTCTGTATTATTATGGGGAACTGGTCAGTACGATCCGGGTTCATTATGTGACACCCGAACATCGCCTCAGCCAGTCCGGCGGCGCTTTTCCCGAGGCGATGGATGAACTTCTGGATGCGGGGCTGACCCTGATTGATCCGGCGCGTTTCGCGGCCGACCCTGAACTCACCGCCGACCTGCCCTGGGTTCCCTATCTGACGCTGAGGCCGACCATCGTGGCGGCGGCGTATTTCCGTGCGGACCGCGTTCTTCAATTCGTTCGGCCGCCGCATGCAGCCTTCTACAAGCGGGTCTTCTATGCCGATACGGTCGTGCCGGGCCGGCTGGCGAAGAATTACGGGATCGACATGACGCTGATGGCGACGAATGTGATCGAGGTTGGGCGCAAACTGTTGACGCGCTATCCCTTCTTCATCTCCAGCGCCAGCGAGCAGCGCATGATGTTTTCGCGCAATCCCAACGACACCCTGCCGCCGCTCACCATCATTCCGACGGCGCGTTTCGTGCCGCAAGGCGAACTCGGCACCGACCTGCCGCTGTAATTTACCCTTGTTCCCGACGAAGAGACGTTCTCCGCCGGGCAGAGGAGGGCGATGGACGGCAGGCGATATCAGCCGTCGTTCAGGTCTGTCCGGGCCTCTGACATCGCGGTTGCCACGCGCGCCTGCGGCATTCTCATGCATTGCGCTTTTGCCTGTCATTGTGTAATCCCTGCAAGAAGGGATTTCCCTCGCTCAGGCTAGGGAATCGAGCAGCGCAGAGGCATTTCAGGGAGACGATATTTATGGCCGAACATCATACCGGACCGGTCGAGACCGGCGCGCCGATGGATTACAAAGAACATGAAAAGACCTACGACATGTTCATCGCCAGCGCGAAATACGGCTCGATGCTGCTCATCGTCCTCCTGCTTGCGATGACCGCCGGTTTCTTCGGCGGCGCCGGTCTTCTCGGTGGCCTCTTCGTCTTCATCATTCTTCTCGCCGCCGGCATCTTCCTGTTCCGCTGATCGCGTAGATTCAGGGGATCAGAGCGTCCTTTGTGCGTCCGAAAGGGCGCACGGCGCTCTGAGGGGAGGAGAGCTTCTCCGAAGCTTGTTGAATGAGGTGCTTGGCCTGCGCAGGGAAACCTGCGGCGGTCTGGCTGACCCGGAGGAGGGGGCAGTTGGGCAATATTGTTTTCGTTGCAAGGGAAGTTACGGGCGAGGAGACGCGCGTCGCCGCCTCCGCCGAGACCGTGAAGAAGATGAAGAGTTTCGGCTTCGACGTCGTCGTCGAAGCCGGTGCCGGTGCGGCTTCGCGTATTCCGGACGGGGAGTTCGAGGCCGCCGGTGCCAGGATCGGCAGTTTTGCGGATGCAGCCTTGGCCGACGTGGTGCTGAAGGTGCGCCGTCCCAGCGGATCGGAAATCTCCGGCTATAAAAGCGGCGCCGTGATCATCGCCATCATGGATCCCTACGGCAATGACGAAGCGATCGCGGCACTGGCAAGTGCCGGGCTTTCGGCTTTCGCGATGGAACTGGTGCCGCGCATTACCCGCGCCCAGTCCATGGACGTGCTGTCGTCCCAGGCCAATCTCGCCGGTTACCAGGCCGTCATCGAGGCGGCGGCGGTTTATGACCGCGCCATGCCGATGATGATGACGGCGGCCGGCACCGTCCCGGCCGCCAAGGTCTTCGTCATGGGTGCCGGCGTCGCCGGTCTCCAGGCGATCGCGACCGCGCGTCGTCTCGGCGCGGCGGTGTCGGCCACCGACGTTCGCCCCGCAGCCAAGGAGCAGGTCGCCTCGCTCGGCGCCAAGTTCATCGCCGTCGAAGACGACGAGTTCAAGGCGGCGGAAACGGCCGGCGGCTATGCCAAGGAAATGTCCGCCGACTATCAGGCGAAACAGGCGGCTCTGGTTGCCGAACACATAGCCAAGCAGGATATCGTCATCACCACCGCGCTGATCCCCGGTCGTGCGGCACCGCGGCTCGTTTCGCGCGCCATGCTCGCCTCGATGAAATCAGGCGCGGTCGCCGTCGACCTCGCGGTCGAGCGCGGCGGCAATATCGAGGGCGTCGTCCCCGGCGAGGTCGCCGATGTCGAAGGCGTCAGGGTGGTCGGTTTCGCCAACATGCCGGGCCGGGTTGCGGCCAGCGCCTCGGCGCTCTACGCCAAGAACCTCGTGACCTTCCTCGAGACCATGGTCAACAAGGAAACGCGGAGCGTCGTCGTCAATCTCGACGACGAGCTCGTCAAGGCGACGATGCTGACCTATGCCGGCGACGTGGTTCATCCCGCCTTCGGCGGCGCGAAGAAGGGAGACATCTGATGGCCAGTGAAGCAATGGACAGGGCGCTGGAGCAGCTCGACCATGCGGTGACCGCCGTGATCACGGCGGCGGCCCAAGCACCGGAAGCGGCAAGTGCCGCGACCGGCGGGGCGATCGATCCCTTCGTCTTCCAACTCGCCATCTTCGTATTGTCGATCTTCGTCGGCTATTACGTCGTGTGGTCGGTGACGCCGGCGCTGCATACGCCGCTGATGGCCGTCACCAATGCGATCTCCTCCGTCATCGTCGTCGGCGCGCTTCTGGCGGTCGGCATCTCGACCAGCGGGCTTGCGACCGGTTTCGGCTTCGTCGCCCTGGTGCTCGTCTCGGTCAACATCTTCGGCGGCTTCCTCGTCACGCAACGGATGCTTTCGATGTACCGCAAGAAGGACCGGTGAGGGACTGATGACCAATATCGCAGCCTTCCTCTACCTCGTCTCCGGCGTGCTCTTCATCCTGGCGTTGCGCGGCCTGTCGCATCCGGCCACCAGCCGCAAGGGCAATCTCTACGGCATGATCGGCATGGGGATAGCGATCCTGACGACGCTGGTGCTGGCGACGCCTGACTTCGGCGGCTTCGTGCTGATCGTCCTTGGCCTTGCCATCGGCGGCAGCGTCGGCGCCTATGTCGCCCGCACCATCCCCATGACCTCGATGCCGCAGCTCGTCGCCGGTTTCCATTCGCTGGTCGGCCTTGCCGCGGTGCTGGTCGCGGCCTCCGCGCTCTACACGCCGGCTTCCTTCGGCATCGGTGAGATCGGCCAAATCTACACCGAGGCGCGCGTCGAGATGGCACTCGGCGTGGCGATCGGCGCGCTGACCTTTACCGGTTCGATCATTGCTTTCCTGAAGCTCGACGGGCGCATGTCCGGCAAGCCGATCCTCCTGCCCTACCGGCATGTGATCAATGCGAGCCTGCTGGTGTTGATCGTGCTCTTCATCATCGGGCTTGCCGCCACCGAGAGCCATTTCGACTTCTGGGCCGTCGTGGCGCTGTCGCTGGCGCTCGGCGTTCTGCTGATCGTGCCGATCGGCGGGGCCGATATGCCGGTCGTCGTATCGATGCTGAACTCCTATTCAGGCTGGGCTGCGGCCGGCATTGGCTTCACGCTCGGCAATCTGGCGTTGATCATCACGGGCGCGCTCGTCGGCTCCTCCGGCGCGATCCTCTCCTACATCATGTGCAAGGGCATGAACCGTTCCTTCGTCTCCGTCATTCTCGGCGGTTTTGGCGGTTTTGGCGGTGAGATGGCGTCCGGCGGACCCGACACCTCAGACAGGACGGTCAAGCTCGGCTCGGCCGAAGATGCGGCCTATCTGATGGCCAATGCATCGAAGGTCATCATCGTGCCGGGATACGGCATGGCGGTCGCCCAGGCCCAGCATGCGCTACGCGAACTCGCCGACAATCTCAAGAAGAACGGCGTCGAGGTAAAATATGCGATCCATCCGGTCGCAGGCCGTATGCCCGGCCACATGAACGTGTTGCTCGCCGAAGCGAATGTTCCCTATGACGAGGTTTTCGAGCTCGAGGACATCAACTCGGAATTCGCCCAGGCCGACGTTGCCTATGTCATCGGCGCCAACGACGTCACCAATCCGGCGGCGCGCGACGACAAGACCTCGCCGATATACGGCATGCCGATCCTCGACGTCGACCGGGCAAAGACCTGCCTCTTCGTTAAACGCTCGCTCGGCTCGGGTTATGCCGGCATCGACAATACGCTGTTCTACAAGGACGGCACGATGATGTTGCTCGGTGACGCGAAGAAGATGACCGAGGATATCAACAAGGCGATCGCGCACTGATCGACGCCAATGCAGCCGCCCTCCGGGCGGCTGTTTGATTCATGCCAGTCTGCACCGTCGTGCCTCGACAACGGCAATCTCTCTCTGCGCTTTCGTCAGGTCTCGCCCGGCACGAGTGTCATCTTCTCGACGCCGATTGCCAGGTTCAAACCTTCCTGCGCCTGGACGTTCAACGGCTGCAGCATGAAGGCCTTGTTGGTGCCGCCGGCGATAACCTTGGCGCCGGCGCCCGCACCGATGCTCGCATCGGCGCCGATCCCGTAATATTCGCCGGCTAGAGCGAATTGCGGGATATCCGTGCCGGTCTTTGCCAACACCTGCCAGATCATGACGCTCTTGCCGGTCTGGCCGATATCGAGGCCGAATTTCTCGATTTTGCCGGCATAGACCGCCTTGGCGCCGCCGGCCGCCGGCGTATAGGTGCAGATGAGGTTCTTCTGCGAGGTGACGATCAGACCTTGGCCGCCATCCGATCCGCAGACAAGACGGCCAAGCGTGACATAGCTTTCCGCGCCTGCCGGGCTACCCCAGGCAACGGCCGTCAATGCCGCGGCTGCGATCATCGTTTGCTTGAACATGGTCTTTCTCCTTTGGAATGACCTGTCCGAAACGGGTGGAGATAGCGATTGTTCCGGGGCCTTAGTCCCGCACCAACGTCGCGCGCTGCGCCGTCAGCACCCACAACAAGCCTTCGGGCCGGAAATCGATCTCGACCGTGCCGCGAAAGGCGGAGGCGGCATGGGCCTTGATAACGGTCGTGCCGAAGCCCGAGCGCGATGGCTCGGTGACCGGCGGGCCGCCGCGCTCTTCCCAAGTGAAGCGAAGCAGGGCATCCGGCTTGTCCTCCTCGCTGACGTCGCGCCATTCGAAGCGGACACGGCCTTGCGGTACGGAAAGCGCGCCGTATTTCACCGAATTGGTGGCGAGTTCATGCAAGGCGAGGCCGAGATTCTGCACGGCATCCGGCTTCAGCACGAAGTCTTCGCCGCTGATGTCGATCTGCTCGCGCGATTGCGGGAAGGCCTGCAGATGGATGTCGACGACCCGCCGCAGCGACACGCCTCCCCATTGTTCGCTGGTCAGGAGCTCGATCGAACGCACCAAGCCCTCGAGGCGGTCGGCGACGGCGGCGCGGAAGGACTCGACGCTGTCGGACTGCTTGGCGAGCTGGCGCATCATTGCCTGGGCAAGCGTCAGAAGATTCTTGGTGCGGTGGACGAGCTCGTGCATGACGAAACGCAGCCGGTCCTCGGTCTGGCTACGATCGAAAGAGGCATTCGAAAGGGCAATCGCCACCTGGTTCGCCTCGATGACGCTGGTCTCGACCGGCGAGACGATATGGCCTTCGCCCATGCGGTTCGCCATTTCGGCGATATCGCGAATGGTGGTGCGCACCTGTCTTGCGACGGCATAAGCGCCCAGCACGGCGACGAGCACCAGTGCCACGCCGCCGATGATGAGGAAACGCCAGGTGCTGAGGATCGACGCCTGGGCGATGGGTCCCCAGATCACCGTCTTCCACGACCAACCGGGAATCTGGGCATAACCGAGGAGCATGTGCGGCAGGATTGTCTCGTCCTGGAAGACGCCGCGGGACACGGTGAGCGCCGGCAGAATACGCGGGTCGAAGGGCGTGCCGGGTTCGAGGTTGGCAGGGCCGGTGGCCGCGACGACGTGGCCGCTCTCATCGATGATGGCGGCCGACCAGCCGGGCGCAAGGCCCTCGGTGGTCACGAGCTTGCCCAGATCCTTGGCGTCCTGCGTGATGATGAGGGCTGCGACCGGATCATTCTTCCGGGGCAGGGTGACGTTATAGACCCATTCGCCGCTGGTCCGGCCCCGAAAGACGTCTGATGCCTCGATGCGACCGGAAGCCATGACCGCTTCGAAGGCTGTCATGTTCGCCGTCTTGCCGAGCGGCGTGCCGAACGCCCGGCGCGTGTTCAGCAGCTGCTGGCCGGTGCGGTCGACGGCGATGACGAAAAGCGTATTGTCTCTGAGGGCGGTTTCCGTGCGCTCGTGGAAGGAGGCGAGATTGCCGTTTTCAAGTTCCGGCGAACTCGAAAGCAGCCGAAGCGTCGTCGCCATGTCCTGAAGCTGGCGGTCGATGATGCGTGAAAGGGCAAGCGCGTCCTGTGCCGTCTCGCGCTTCAGCGTCGAACGCTGGTTGTCCTCCAGCTGCAGCAGAAGCAGCGCCACGAAGGCGAAGATCGGCAGTGCGATCGCCACTGCCATGGCGACGAGATAGGTGCCGATCGAAGCCTTGGGAAAAAACAGTGTGACGATTTTCATCTATTACGCCACATCGCATAATTCCTTAAATCGGAATCGATTTAAGGATAAAATCATGCAGCAACTCAAAGGGCTATAGTGTTCTTTGCGCGTCTGAAAAGACGCGCGACGCTGTAATGCGCGTGGCCCGCAACGGTTTTCGCCTGCGGCCAGGAAAGCAAAGATCCGCATCTCTCGCAAACCGCCCCCAACACGTGTTCGAACATCCGATAGCGGGCTATCGAAGCAGGTCCATGTTAGGGGGAGCGAGAGCAGGTTGCAACACACTATGACAGGCCATCGACGATGATGGACGCTTTTTCGGCTTGTCTTTGCAAGGCGGTGCGACCGGCTTTGCGGCAGCGTCGCTTCCTCCCCCGGGTTAGCACGCTATCACCTCGATGACATCGAGCGGCCGGAAGATTGGCTTGAATCATCAATGCCTTGGCCGACATCTGCGATAGGCGGCGCGACCGGCAAGAGGCGGTTGCGGGCCGCCCGATGATGTCTTTAGCCGGCTGGGGCGACGCCGATGCGAGCAAGGCCGTCGCGAGCCGGCTGGTACTTCGCATCGAGGCCGATTGCGTGCCGATAGGAGCGGGCGGCCTTCGCCTTGTCGCCGCGGCGTTCGTAGACGAGCGCCTGGTTGGCCCAAGATTCGGCGACGTTGCCGTTGAGCTCGATCGCATGGTTGAAATCGGCAAAGGCGTTGTCGTCGTCGTTCAGCGCGATATAGGAAATGCCGCGGCCATTATAGGGCTCGGGCGAATTCGGCGCGAGCGAGATCGCTTTCGAGAAATCGTCGATCGCCTTATCCTGCTGATTGCGCTTCTGATAGATCAGGCCACGATTGTGGTAGGCGCGGCCATCGGTGGTGCCGAGCTGGATCGCCTTGTCGAAATCGTTGAAAGCCTGATCATCCTGGCCGGCCATGCGATAGACATTGCCGCGGCCGATATAGGCGACGTCGTAGCTCGGATTGATCTGCAGGGCGGCATTGTAATCGGAAATCGCCTGGGCCTGCTGGCCCATGTTGCGATAGACGAGAGCGCGGTTGGCGTAAGCCTGGAAAAACCGCGGATTGATCTGTAATGCCGTGTTGAAATCGTTCAGCGCCGGGCGGAACTGGCCGGCGCGGCCATAGGCGGAACCACGGACGTTGTAACCTTCGGGATCCCTCGGATTGGCGTTGATGACCGCCGTCAGCGACGCGATGTTCTCTTCCGAGCCCTGCGCCTTGTCGATGCGGATCACGGCATCCGTGGTATTGGTCGTCTCGCAGCCGGCGAGGCCGAACATTGCCGCCAGCGCCAAAGCGGGCAGGGATGCAGTTTTCTGCAAGCGCAAAGCGCGGGACGGATTAAAGGTGTTGACAGCCATTCGGGCTCGCTTTCCCCATGCGGCATATCCGGTGCACGGATATGCGATCTTCAGCGGCAAACTAAAAAAGGCGGCGGCGAACCGATCGCCCCCGCCACAATGCATCTGAAAGCGTCGAAAAAACGACGGAAACGCTCAGCGTGCTGCGACCAGACCTTCGCGCTGGGCGCGCTTACGGGCCAGCTTGCGAACACGACGAACAGCCTCGGCCTTTTCGCGAGCACGCTTCTGCGACGGCTTCTCGTAATAGTCGCGCATCTTCATTTCGCGGAAAATGCCTTCGCGCTGCATCTTCTTCTTGAGAGCGCGGAGAGCCTGATCAACATTGTTATCGCGGACAAGTACCTGCACGAGAATCACGTTCCTTTGGTTGGTTGATGCCGGAGGCGGCGCAGCGGCCAGAGGCAAAACAATGACGTTCGCGCGGCCGGGGCCTTGCGATTGGTGATGCGAAATAGCAGATCGGATACGGGAAGTCCATATGGATATGGGAGGCGGGCGGAAAAATCACGCTTGCCCGATATCCGGTCACGATCCGGCGGTTTCGGGCAGGGTTTCGTCCAGTGCGGCGATCGCCTCCTTGAGAGCCGTCCTGACCCGGAGGCGATCGGCAGGCTCCAGCCGGCTCATATCCAAATGCAGGTCAAGGCCCGAGAGGTGCTCGCTGAGAACGCGGCTTTTGTGGTTCGCACCGAGCGTCAACCCATCCACCGCATAGGGTACGATCTCGCGCTGTATGCCCTTCATCGTGATCGGCGGCAGGGGATGGGCGTCGACAATTTCGTTCACCAGCGCGTAGGTTTCGTAGCTGATGACGATCTCTCCTCCCTGGGCGATCGATTGCAGCCGGGCTGCGAGATTGGCCTCCGCTCCGATGATCGTATAGTCCATGCGGTCGTTGCTGCCGAAATTGCCGACGTTGCAATAGCCGCTGTTTACCCCCATGCGGACGACGAAAGGCTCTTCGGTGCCGTTTCTGCGCCATCTGTCCTTGAGTTCGCCGAGACGGCGCTGCATGTCGACGGCCATGCGCAGACATGCTTTCGCATCCTCTTCCGGGCCCTTGGTTTCGGGATCACCGAAGAAGACCAGCATCGCGTCGCCGATGAACTTGTCCACCGTGCCGCCATGCTCCAGGGCAATGTTCGACATCTCGGTCAGATATTCGTTGAGCATCTCCGTCAGGGCTTCCGGTTGCAGGCGCTCGGTCGTCGCCGTGAAGTCTTTGATGTCGGAGAAGAAGATCGTCAGGCGCTTGCGCTCGGTATGGACGACGACGTCTTTCTGCCCGGAGAAGATGCTCTTGTAGATCTGCGGCGAGAGATAGCGCGAAATCTTCATCGAAACGCTGGCGAGGAATTCGTTCGCCGCTTCCAGATCCTTGTTGGCGCTATGGATCGCGCGCGTCTGTTGCCGCTGGAGCACAATGAAGCTGATGCCGATGACGGCGACGAAAAGAAAATAGCAAAGCAGGTATTTGAAGGCGAAGACGTTGCTCGCGTAGGGTTGCCGGATGATGACTTCCTGAATGCCGCGCACATCGCCCAGCTTCCAATCGGTCTTCGGGCTTTCGGGGTGGGTATTGTGGCAGGCAACACAGGCCTGGCCCATGACGACGGGGGTGATGAACCGCAAGGTATCGGTCAATCCGACGCGGGTGAGATCGTTCAGCGTCTGCTGCGCATTGGCGCGCAACGCGGCGAGCGCTTTTTTCTCAAAGTCGTCGAGCTCGTGGGATGCGCGGCTCTTGAACGGCAGGTCGGAGACGAAACGGTAGGTGATATTGGCCTGCTGCTCCTTGATGACGTCGCCGAGCTCCAGGGAAAGCGTGGCAGGCAGCGGGATGGCGCCTGGAATATTCGCATAGTTGTGGGAGACCACCGTGCCCTCGGTCGCGCCGCTGGCATGGGCGGCCAGAACGCGCCCCACAACATTCGTGGAATAATAGGAGCGGATGCTCGATATCAGCGAGCTCATGTCGCGGGCCTGGCGCCGCAGGGTATTGCCGGAGAGATCGCTGATATCAAGCCAGACGGCAAGCGGCAGCCCGGCGAGCATTGCCAGCACGACGACAATCAGCCAGTAGCCGCTTCGGCGTGCGGCGGATTCGGAAATCACGGCGACCTTCATCCTTCTCTCGAAAGAGCATCCGATTTTCGATTGTTACAAGAGCATTTCACCGCGCGCCGGGCAAGTTTGAAGCCCTTTCATCCAGGCAAAAGGCCGGCGAAAACTGGGGGCGTGGCCGTATTGAAGACGGTTCCCTGCCGTTCGCCGGAAAGCGAAATGCGGGAGGCTGAAAAGAGAGCGCCCGGGATGCATCTGCGAATGGCGTTTGGGAGCAAAGCGGCGTAGCCTGTCTGCCGGCAGGTGCGGGTCGCCCTGCCGGCCGTGGGAGGGCACACCCGGTGAGATCATGACGCGCGCGCAGCAAATCGGTGTCGTTCTCGGCCTGGCGATCGTGACTGCGCTGACGATCCTTCGAGCAAGTGATCCCGGGATCTTCAAGTTGATCCGCGGCGTGACCTTCGACGAGTATCAGCGGTTGGTTCCCAGGACCTTCGAGCCGATGCCGGTGCGCGTGATCGACATCGACGAGGCCTCGTTGCACGAATTCGGCCAATGGCCTTGGCCGCGCGACCGGATGGCCTTGCTGGTGAACCGGCTTTCGGAGATGGGCGCATCGGCCATCGCCTTCGATATTCTTTTCGCCGAGCCGGACCGGCTGTCACCGCGCAATGTTGTCCGCGACGTCGCGGGGATAGACCCTTCGCTTGCAGAGAAACTGCCTGATAACGACGAGATATTCGCTCGATCGACTGTCGAAAAACCCGTCGTGCTCGGCTTCGGCCTTTCCAATGAAGGCCACTACCGGCCGCCGGTGAAGGCGGGCTTTGCCTTCACCGGCGAAAGCCCTATCTCGGCTCCGCCCTATCTCGGCGCCTCGACGCCGCTCAGACCGCAATTGGAGGCCAATGCGGCTGGGCTCGGCCATATCAGCCTCAACCCCGGCAATCCCTCGCCGGTGGTGCGGGCGGTGCCGCTGTTCCTGACCGACGGCGAGCAGCTCTATCCGAATCTCGCGATCGAGGCGCTGCGTGTCGCACAGGGGGCATCGACCTATGTGCTATCAGGCGCGCCCGATCGCGCCGGTATCATGACATCGGTAAAGATCGGGGATTTCGTCGTGCCGCTGACGGCGGCAGGCGAGCTTTGGCTCTATGTCACTCCCGACCGGGCGGAGCGTTATATATCCGCCCGGCAGGTGCTTGCGGCCGAAGGGGTCTCTCCAGATGTCGCCGCCGCCATCGACGGTAGCATCGTCTTCGTCGGCACATCGGCGGCCGGCCTGCAGGACATCCGCGTCACCGCGCTTGGTGAGAACGTTCCCGGCGTTTCGCTGCATGCGCAGGCTGTCGAGCAGATCCTCTCCGGCCATTTCCTGTCGCGGCCCGACTGGGCGGACGGGCTGGAAATCCTGACGATCGCGGTGGTCGGATGCCTGCTCGTCGTGGTGACGACCTTCGTCAGCCCGGCCGTCGCGCTGGTCTGCGGCCTGCTGATCACGGCGATGGCGCTGGTGGCGTCCTGGCTGTCGTTTCTTTACGCGGGGCTTCTCTTCGATCCGCTGGCTCCGATCGTCAGCGGATCGATCATCCATTTTGCCGCCACCTCGTTCCGGATCCTGGTGATCGACCGGGAGCGGCGCGCGGTGCGGCGCGCCTTCGGGCATTATCTTTCTCCATCGCTGCTCCACCGCATCGAGAATACCCCCGACGCTTTGCGCCTTGGCGGCGACGATCGCGAACTGACGGTGATGTTTGTCGACGTCAGGAGCTTTACAGAGATCAGCGAGCGGCTGGCGCCGGCGGATGTCGTCGCGTTCCTGAACACGTTGCTCGATGCGCTGAGCCGCCATGTGGTGGCCAATGAAGGCACGCTCGACAAGTTCATCGGCGATTCGATCATGGCGTTCTGGAATGCGCCCATCGATGTGGCCGATCATGAAACCAAGGCCGTTCGCGCAGCACTTGCCATGCGCGAAACGCTGGCCGAATTGAACGCCGGCGACGCCTTCGGCTTCGGGCCAGGACAGGAGGTCGGGATCGGCATCGGCATCCATACCGGCCTTGCCTGCGTCGGCAATATGGGCGCCAAGACGCGCTTCAACTATTCGGCGGTTGGTGATGCCGTCAACGTCGCGGCGCGGCTGGAATCATGCTGCAAAGAGGTCGGCTTCGATATTCTGATATCCGACAGCACGGCAAGGTCGGTGCGGGGAATGGCGCTGATCGAGGCCGGTGCCATCCCGCTCAAGGGCAAAAGCAGCCGAACGCAGATCCTCGCCGTCGTCGGCGACGAGCGCGTTGCAGCATCTGCCGAGTTTGCAGCACTTGTTGTCGTTCACCAGCAACTGATGCAGGCCCTGCTTTCGCATTCAAAGAACACCCGCAAGCTTCTCGGCACGGCAAAGCTCCGGGCGGTGCAGGTGATCGGCGGTTTGGCGGAATTCTATCAGCGGATCTCCGGCAGGACCGATCATTTTCGCGAAGTGCCTGATCGCTTCGAGAAGAGCGCGGCTGACTGAAGGCGTCAGCGGTTACGGTTGAAACTCCGGCCCTTGTCATGGTTGCGATCCCTGTCGTGATCTCGATCACGATCCTTATCGTGATCACGATCTCCGCCATGGTCGCGGTCGTGTCCTCGATGATCCCGGTCATTCCCGTGATTCTGGCTGTGATTTCCCGGCCTATCATGACTGTCATGCCGGCCATGTCCGTCCGGCTTGTCATGCCCATCATGCTTGTCGGGCCTATCCGGCCTGTCGTGATGCGGCCTATCATGGTGCGGTTTGTCGTGATGCGGCTTATCGGGCTTGTTTGGCCGCTCCTTTTGTGGCTCGGCCTGTTTCTGCGGCGGATCTTGTTTCTGTGGATCGGGCGAAGCCGGAGGCGGCGGCCGGTTTCTGTCCCTTCTTTCCGGCGCGGCTGACGCCATATTGCAGCCGCCGAGCATGCCGATGCCGCCCGCAAGTCGCTGATTGCCGGAGAGGAAGGGTAGGGCGCGCTGATTTCCGAGCGTCGCGAGGATGCTGGGATCGACCCGGCGTGCCGCCGACATATCGCCGTTCGGTTTGGCGACGACGCAATCGCAGCGCTGCTGCAACTGCCGGCAGCCGCCCGGGCCGCAGAAACGGGCAGCGCCATTCAGCAGCACGACGGCGGTCGTGCCATCCGGGCCGACGTAGAAATCGAAAGCGGTGCCGCGCACGCCAATCGTGCCGGCCGGAGTCAGGATCTGGTAGGCCGAGGAGTTGGAATTGCCGCTGACCCAGCGGAATGTACCCTTTGCCGCCCTGATGGTGAGTTTCTTGACCGATTGGGAATCATCGAAGACATATTTGTCGATCACGACCGACGAACCCCAGCCGACCGCGAGCTTCGTGCCGTCACGAAACACGAATTGGCCAAGCCCCGACGGTGATGTCTTGATGCGCTCGTTGCGATGGACGCTGGTGTCGACCTCGATCGGCCCGCTCTGTCCCGTCACCTGCGTCTTGATGACGACAGCCTGGCCAACCGGCTCGGCGGCGATCACCGGCCATGCGCCACTTAACGCGATGCAAAGCGTCGCGACTGATACTGAGCGCCAACCCCACATGATACACGTACCCCGGAACACTGGGTTAATTAACATTTTAGTAATTGCTTGTCTTCTCACCCTCTTGGGTTAGGTCGCCGGCCGACGGTTAAGCGGAAATGCCGTGGCTTGCGTCTTCCGCCTGAAGCGGCATTCTCTTCGGCGTGTCGAAACCAAAGCTCTCGCGCGTCGCAAAAGAACCGTTGTGCCGCATTTGGATTTGCGATTTGTATGAGCGCGGAGAACAAGCCCTTTCCCGAAGGAGAAGAAGGCGGATGCGGAAATATTCGGTTTTTGCCGTGGCACGGGAGGCCCTTCGTGGCCACAAGGGTTGGGAGAAGCAGTGGACTTCGCCTGAGCCACGCGCCGAATACGACGTCGTCATCATCGGTGCCGGCGGCCACGGGTTGGGTGCTGCCTACTATCTCGCCAAGGAGCACGGCATCACCAATGTGGCGGTGATCGAGAAGGGCTGGCTCGGCGGCGGCAATACCGGGCGCAATACCACCATCATCCGCTCGAACTATCTCTACGAAGAGAGCATGCACATTTACGAGCATTCGATGAAGCTCTGGGAAGGGCTTTCCCAGGAGCTCAACTACAATGTGATGTATTCGCCGCGCGGCGTGATGATGCTTTCGCACAATATTCACGACCAGCAGTCCTTCAAGCGGCATATCCATGCCAACCGTCTCTACGGCATCGACAATGAATGGCTGACGCCGGAGCAGGCGAAGGCCTATTGTCCGCCGCTCGATATCTCGGCCAGCGCGCGCTACCCGATCAACGGGGCAGCACTGCAGCGGCGTGGCGGTACGGCCAGGCACGACGCGGTCGCCTGGGGTTATGCGCGGGCGGCCTCAGACCGCGGGGTGCACATCATCCAGAATTGTGAAGTGACCGGCATCCGGCGCGGTCCGGACGGACGGGTGACCGGGGTCGAGACCTCGCGCGGCTTCATCGGCGCCAGAAAGATCGCCGTCTCGGCGGCCGGCCATACGACAACAGTCATGCAGATGGCTGGTGTGCGCGTGCCGCTGCAATCGAGCCCTTTGCAGGCGCTGGTCTCCGAGCCGCTGAAGCCGATCTTTCCCTGCGTCGTCATGTCGAACACGGTGCATGCCTATATCTCCCAGTCCGACAAGGGAGAGCTCGTCATCGGCGCCGGCACCGACCAGTATAATTCCTATTCCCAGACCGGCGGGCTGCAGATCATCACGCACACGCTCGACGCTATCTGCGAGCTCTTCCCGATGTTCCGGCGCGTCAAGATGATGCGGCAATGGGGCGGCATCGTCGACAATACGCCGGATCGTTCGGCGATCCAGTCGAAGACGCCGGTTCCCGGGCTTTACGTCAATTGCGGCTGGGGCACCGGCGGCTTCAAGGCGACGCCGGGCTCGGCCAATCTCTTCGCGCATCTGATTGCCCGCGACGAGCCGCACAAGTTCAATGCCGGCTTGACGCTGGAGCGTTTCCGCAGTGGCCGGCTGATCGACGAAGCGGCGGCGGCGGCGGTGGCGCACTGATGTGGACGGCGGCCCTCCTTGCAATCGGCATCGACGGCGCGGCCATGCCGGCCGGTGACGTCTTTCCTGGCGTCGGGGATTTCCGCCTGCAGAAGATCCACAGGGTTGCCGGCGAAAGCGAGTGGCCCTTCGTCGCCGAGAGCGGCACGCTGCTTTGCGCGATGATCCTGCGCAAACCAGCCGTTTATTTCGTGCCTGAGGTCGGCGGAACGCCGGGACGTGCCTTTGTGATCGACAACGATATCGCCAAGATGGCTTTTGCGAATATCGGCATGACCGATGTGCTGGAGCCCTATGACAATTTCGAACAGCTTCTCAAGCGCCTCATTCCCTACGTGACGATGGGAAAGCGTCTCTGCAATCAACCTCCGGGAACCAATGTTTCCGGGTCGGAACTCTAAGACGGGTAACACATGCTGCTGATCTATTGCCCCTACTGTCAGGAAGAGCGCTCCGAGCTCGAATTCCGTGGCGCGGGTGACGCGCATATCGCGCGGCCCGCGGACATCGCCTCGATCTCGGACGAGGAATTCGAGTCTTATTTCTTTATCCGCGAAAATCCGAAGGGGCTGATCTTCGAACGCTGGCGGCACATTCACGGCTGCGGGCGCTTCTTCAATGCGGCGCGCGATACGGTGACCGACAAGTTCATCGTGACCTACAAGGCGGGTGAACCAAAGCCTGAGATCGGTGCGGCGGCCCAGCAGCATGGGCCTGTCGAGACATATGAAGCCGTGGAAGGAGAGGCGCAATGAGCGGCGTGAACCGTATCGCCGGCAAGGGGCGCCTGACACCGGCCAGAACCGCGCGCTTCAGCTTCGACGGCAAGAGCTATACGGCGCTCGAAGGTGATACTGTCGCCTCGGCGCTGATCGCCAACGGCGTGCATCTTCTCGGACGTTCGTTCAAATATCACCGAGCCCGCGGTATTCTGTCCGCAGGGGCCGAGGAGCCGAACGCACTGATCGACGTTTCCCGCGATACGGCGCGCAAGCAGCCGAACGTGCGCGCCACCGTGCAGGAAGTCTTCGACGGCATGATCGTCAACTCGCAGAACCGCTGGCCCTCGCTCGCCTTCGACGTCGGTGCGGTCAACAACCTGATGTCGCCGTTCTTCGCCGCCGGTTTCTACTACAAGACCTTCATGTGGCCGCGCGCCGCCTGGAAACACGTCTACGAACCGCTCATCCGTCGTGCCGCCGGCCTCGGCGTCGCACCGACGGAGGAGGATCCGGACCACTATGCCAGCCGCTATGCTCATTGCGATGTGCTGGTTGTCGGCGCCGGTGTTGCCGGGCTTTCGGCGGCGCTGGCTGCGGCCGAGACTGGCGCGCGGGTGATCCTTTGCGACGAGCAGGCGGAAGCGGGCGGCGCGTTGCGCTACGATGCCGGGGTAAGGATCGACGGACAGGACGGCAATAGCTGGGCACAGAAGGCCGTGGCGCGGCTGAAGGCGATGGACAATGTCGAAGTGCTGGTCCGCACGACCGCCTTCGGCTACTACAACCACAATTTCGTCGGTCTTGCCGAGCGCGTCACCGATCATATCGCCAAGCCTTCCCGCGATCTGCCGCGCGAGCGGTTGTGGCAGGTCCGGGCGAAGCGGGTGATCCTCGCCACCGGCGCGATCGAACGGCACATGGTATTTCCGAACAACGACCGGCCGGGCATCATGCTCGCCTCGGCGGGGCGGATGTATCTCAATCATTACGGCGTTGCAGTCGGGACCAAGATCGGCATCTACACGGCGCATGATTCGGCCTATGAGGCGGCCTTCGATCTGAAACGATCTGGTGTTTCGATCGCCGCCATCGTCGATTGCAGGCAGACGCCGGGAGCGGCGGTGCTGGAGGAGGCGCGGGCGCTCGGCATCGATGTCCTGGCTGGCCAGTCGGTCGTCAATACGTCGGGGCGCCTGCGCATCTCGTCGATGACGGTGGCGCGCAACGGCGGCGGTTCGCCGCGCAAGGTCGCGGTCGATGCGCTCTTGGTTTCGGCCGGCTGGACGCCGTCCGTCCATCTGTTCTCGCAGTCGCGCGGCAAAGTGGCCTTCGATGCCGAAAGCCAGCGCTTCCTGCCCGGCTCCTATGCGCAGGACTGCCTCTCGGTCGGCGCCTGCAACGGCACCGACGACCTGCAGCGCACGATCGAGGAGTCGCTTGCCGCCGGCGAGTTGATGGCGCAGGCCACCGGCAGAAGCAGCGGTGAGAAGATCGCAATTTCGGCCGAGCAAGCCTATGACTGGACGGGCGGCATGATCGGTGCTGCCGAAGGTGCCGGGCCCAAGACCAACGCCAAGGCCTTCATCGATTTCCAGCATGACGTCTGCGCCAAGGATATCCGCCTTGCCGTGCGCGAGGGCATGCATTCGATAGAGCATATCAAGCGCTTCACGACCAACGGCATGGCCTCGGACCAGGGCAAGCTCTCCAACATGCATGGCCTGGCGATTGCCGCCGAAATGCTCGGCAAGGAAATCCCGCAGGTCGGGCTCACCACTTTCCGTGCGCCCTATACGCCGGTCACCTATGGTACGCTGATCGGCCATTCGCGCGGAGAGCTGTTCGATCCGACACGCAAGACGCCGCTGCACGCCTGGGAGGAAGCCCATGGCGCGGTCTTCGAGGATGTCGGCAACTGGAAGCGTGCCTGGTTCTATCCGCAGGCCGGCGAGACCATGCATCAGGCGGTGGCTCGCGAATGCCGGACGGCACGCGAGGCGGCCGGTATCTTCGACGCCTCGACGCTCGGCAAGATCGAGGTGGTGGGGCCGGATGCGGCGGAATTTCTCAACCTCATCTACACCAATGCCTGGGACACGCTGAAGCCCGGCAAGGCCCGCTACGGTATCATGACCCGCGAGGACGGTTTCGTTTATGACGACGGCGTTGTCGGACGCCTGGCGGACGACCGTTTCCATGTGACGACGACGACCGGCGGCGCGCCGCGTGTTCTTCATCACATGGAAGATTACCTGCAGACGGAATTCCCGCATCTGAAGGTATGGCTGACCTCGGTGACCGAACAATGGGCTGTCATCGCCGTGCAGGGGCCGAAGGCGCGCGAGATCGTCGCGCCGCTGGTCGAAGGGCTGGATCTTTCGAACGAGGCCTTCCCGCATATGAGTGTTGCCGAGTGCACGGTCTGCGGCGTGCCGGCCCGGCTCTTCCGCGTCTCTTTCACCGGCGAAACCGGCTTCGAAATCAACGTGCCGGCCGACTACGGCCAGTCGGTGCTCGAAGCGGTCTGGGACAATGCCGAACCGCTTGGCGCCTGCGTCTATGGCACGGAGACGATGCACGTTCTTCGCGCCGAGAAGGGCTACATCATCGTCGGGCAGGATACCGATGGGACGGTTACCCCCGATGACGCCGGACTTTCCTGGGCGGTTTCGAAGAAAAAGACGGATTTCGTCGGCATTCGCGGGTTGAAGCGGCCGGATCTCGTCAAGGACGGGCGCAAACAGCTCGTCGGCCTCGTCACCAAGGACCCGAAGCTGGTGCTCGAAGAAGGCGCGCAGATCGTCGCGAGCCCGAACGAGCCGAAGCCGATGACCATGCTTGGCCACGTCACATCAGCCTATTGGTCGGAAAGTTGCGGCAGGTCGATCGCCTTTGCGCTCGTCGCCGGCGGCCGGGGGCGGATGGGCGAAACGCTCTATGTGCCGATGCCGGACCGGACGATCGCCGTCGAAGTGACGGATCTGGTATTCTTTGACAAGGAAGGGGGCCGCATCCATGGCTGATCTCGCAATTCGCAGACCGGCGCTTGCCGGACGTCTCGGCGGCTCTGCAGCGGTGCGGCTGACGACCGCACCCACGGCCAGCCGGGTGGCGCTGCGCGCGCCGGCAGAATCGCTCTCGGCACTTTCTTCTGCTCTCGGCCTGACGCTGCCGGATGCGCCGAAGACATCCGGCCGGGCCGGCGCCCGATCGGCGCTCTGGATTGGCCCGGACGAGTGGCTGGTGATCGACGAGGCCGGCGCCGATCTGATGGCAGCATTTTCCGCCGCCGGCACGCTGCATTCGGCGACCGACGTTTCCCACCGAAATGTCGCGATCATCGTCTCGGGACCGGGTGCCGAGGCGACGCTTTCGGCCGGCTGCCCGCAGGATCTGTCGCTTTCTTCCTTTCCGGTCGGCGCCGCATCGCGCACGGTCTTCGGCAAGGCGGAAATCGTGCTCATCCGGACGGAAGAAGACACGTTCCGTGTGGAGTGCTGGCGGTCGTTTTCGGATTATGTCTTCGGGCTGCTGAACGAGGCCGCTGAAGACGCGGGGCACTGAGTCTCAGCAAGTCGCGGGCGGGCGCTCATTCAAGGGGTAAGTGAATGCTGCACCATGCCTCCCTTGGTGTTTCTGATATCGAGCGGTCGGCGGCATTTTACGATGCTGCCCTTGCCGCGCTCGGTTATATCAGGGTCTGGGACGATATCAGGCCGGGGCAAACAGGGCAGGCAATCGGCTACGGCCTTCCCGGCGGCGGGGACAAGCTGGCGATCAAGCATCGCCCGGACGGCCAGCGTGCGCCCGGCCCGGGTTTTCATCTGGCGTTTGCCGCGCCGAACCGCCAGGCAGTCGATCAGTTTTATGCGGCGGCAATCGCGCAAGGCGGCGGTGACAATGGCCGGCCCGGCCTGCGGTCCCATTACGGTGAGCACTATTACGCGGCGTTCGTCATGGATCCCGACGGACACGCTCTCGAAGCGGTGTTCAACTCGGCCGAGTAGCAAAAGCCGTTTTGCTCAGACGTCCTCGGGACGGTCCTTCGGGTCGAATTGGATGATGGTGATCCATTTTGCCGTCAGCGCCGGCTTCCTCTCGTTTTCGATCTCGATCGTAACGTCATAGGTGGTCATCAGCATGCCGGCGCCGCGGAAGCGGGCTTCGGAAAGCAGGAAGCGACCGCGGACGCGGGCGCCGCTTTTCACCGGCGTCATGAAACGGACGCGATCGAAGCCGTAATTGATGCCAAGAGTCTGCTCGCGCACTTTCGGCAGGCAGTTGTAGTTCATCGTCGACAGCAAAGACAGGGTCAGGAAGCCATGGGCGATGGTGCCGCCGAAGGGGCTTTCGGCCGCCGCGCGCTCAGGATCGACATGAATGAACTGATGGTCGTCGGTCGCCGACGCGAAGGCGTCGATCATCGTCTGGTCGACGGTGACCCAATCCGAAAGGCCCGTTTCCATGCCGATCAATCCCCGCACGTCGGAGAGTGAAATTTCCGTGACCATGAATTCCTCGTGAAATAAGCCGCCGCGGCAAAGCCTTATCGTGCATTTGTGACGATTGCGACAAGGATTTGCGTGCGGGACGGGAGGCGGTCAATTTTCTACGAAAAAGGCGATAGAGCGCGGCTCTACGGTTGCGCGGCCACCGGTCTTCTTCGCTCCATCCGGCGTCAACTGGCGCCAGGCCGATTCGCTTTTGGAAGGAAGCGTGAAAAACTGGCGGCTCCCCGAGCGGTTGAAAAGCACGCCAAGCCGGGTCTGCCTGCCGCGCGCGGAGCGATCACCGGTCGATAGCAATATGCCGAGGGTGGAAAGCGACGGCGTCTCCCATTCGGCAACGGTCATCGGCTCCCCGGAAAGAGAAATCCATTCGACATCACCATTTCCTGCCAGGAAGCCCATTTCGGAAAAGACGGTGAAGCGGCGGCGCAGCCCCGCAACGAAGGCGGTGTGGGCGATGAGATCCCCGTCCAACGCCTTCCAGTCCAGCCAGGTGATCTCGTTGTCCTGGCAAAAAGCGTTGTTGTTGCCGTGCTGGCTGCGGCCACCCTCATCGCCCGCCGTCAGCATGATGCTGCCGCGGGTGGCAAAGAGCGTTGATATCAGCGCCATCACATCGTCCCGGCGACGCTTGCGGATCGTCGGATAAACGGTCTCGCCTTCGACGCCATTGTTCCAGGAATGGTTCTCGTTATGGCCGTCGCGATTGTGCTCGCCGTTGGCGTCGTTGTGCTTTCCGGCATAGGAGACGAGATCGATCAACGTGAAGCCGTCATGGGCGGCGAGGAAATTGACGCTGCGCGTTTCCTTGCCGTTGTTGCGGGAGAAGATGTCGGAGGAGCCGGCGACTGCGGTTGCCAGCGCGCCGGTCTTCCAATCGTCGCCGCGCCAGTAGCAGCGCAGGTCGTCGCGAACCCGGTCGTTCCATTCAAGGAAGGGCGGTGGGAAATTGCCGAGCTGATAACCGCCAGGGCCGATATCCCAGGGTTCGGCGATCATGATCCGGTCGGCAAGCACATCGTCGGAGAGGATCGCGGCCAGTGTTCCGTCGCGTTCGAAACCTGTCGCGGTGCGGCCGAGCACCGGGGCGAGATCGAAGCGAAAACCGTCGACGCCGGCGTTGAGCACGAAATGGCGCAGGCTGTCGACGACGAGGCGGCGGACCTCGGGATGATCGCAGGCGAGCGTGTTGCCGGTGCCTGTGTCGTTGACGAGTTCGCCCGGGCAATTCTGGACGTGGCGATAATAATGCAGGTTGTCGAGGCCGCGCAGCGACAGCGTCGCGCCGTAACGGTCGCTCTCGCCGGTATGGTTGAAGACGAGGTCGAGGATGACGGCGATGCCTTCGGCATGGAGGGCAGCAACCGTCTCGCGCAGCTCGGTCATGCCGCCGGGGACGAGCCGGGGATCAAGCGCCATGAAGGCGACGGGATTGTAGCCCCAGCCGTTGGTGAGGCCGAGCGGCGGCAGGTGGCGTTCGTCGATCCAGGCAGTGATCGGCATCAGTTCGACGGCATCGACACCGATCCGCTTCAAATGCGCGACGACGGAGGGATGCGCAAGCGCTGCGACCGTGCCGCGCTGGGCTTGCGGCACGTCGGGATGGAGAATGGTGAAGGGCCGTACCGCCACCTCATATATAAAGCCACCCGGTTTGAAGAGCGGCTTGCTGATCGCGGCTGGGCTATCGGTGGTGACAATCGCCTTCGGCATCAGATCCTGGCTGTCCTCGCCATAGATGCCGAGGCGGGGATCGTAGCGAAACGGCCTATCGATCTCCTTGGCGTAGGGGTCGATCAGCAGTTTGGAAGGATCGAACCAGAGGCCGTTATCGGGCGCGTAGATACCGTCGGCGCGATAGCCGTAGCGCGCGCCCGCCTTCAATCCGTCGACAAACAGACGATGGATGTGGTTGCTGTCGCGCGCCATCGGCAGGCGCGCGAATTCCCTGTTGCCGTCATCCTCAAAGAGGCAGAGTTCGATCTGTGCGGCATGATGCGACCACACGGCAAATTCGACGCCGGTCTCGAAGACGATCGCGCCGGCTTGCGCCGAACTGTTCCCCCGCATGTTCCCCCCGGATCAGGTGACCACGGTTGGCGCATCGCGTCCCGTGCGTTCACGAATGCTGGCTATGCTTTCGGCGGCGGCGATCAGATCGGCGAGCGCTTCCTGCGTTTCGATGTTGTGACGAGTCGAATCCGGCTCGTAGCGCTCGATATAGACACGCAAGGTTGCGCCAGACGTGCCGGTGCCAGACAGGCGGAAGACGACGCGGGAGCCGCCCTCGAAGAGTACACGGATACCTTGATGCTCGCTCACCGATTTGTCGATCGGATCGTGATAGGCGAAGTCGTCGGCCTTCTCGACCTTCAGGTTGCCGAAGCTCTTGCCGGGCAGCGTGGGAAGCTGGCTGCGCAGATTGTCCACCAAGCCGTTCGCCGCATCGGTGTCGAGGCCTTCATAATCATGGCGAGAATAATAGTTGCGGCCGTAGGTCTGCCAATGCTGGGTGACGATATCGGCGACGCTCTCGCCGCGCACGGCAAGAATGTTCAGCCATAGCAGCACGGCCCAGAGGCCATCCTTTTCGCGAACGTGACTGGAGCCGGTGCCGGAGCTTTCCTCACCGCAGATCGTCGCCATGCCGGCGTCGAGCAGGTTGCCGAAGAACTTCCAGCCGGTCGGCGTTTCATACATGCCGATGCCGCGTTTTTCGGCGACGCGGTCGGCAGCACCCGATGTCGGCATCGAACGGGCGATGCCGGCAAGGCCGCCGGAATAGCCGGGGGCGAGATTGGCGTTGGCGGCAAGGATCGCCAGGCTATCGGAGGGCGTGACGAAGATGCCGCGGCCGATGATCAGGTTGCGGTCGCCGTCGCCGTCGGAAGCGGCGCCGAAATCGGGCGCGTCATCGCCCATCATTTCATCGAAGAGTTCCTTGCAGTGCACCGGGTTCGGGTCCGGATGATGGCCGCCGAAATCCGGCAGCGGCATGAAGTTGCGCACCGAGCCCGAGGGGGCGCCGAGACGATTCTCGAAGATTTCCTTGGCATAGGGACCGGTGACGGCGCTCATCCCATCGAAGGCGATGCGGAAGCCGAGGCTGATCAGATTGCGGATGGCGCCGAAATCGAACAGCTCTTCCATCAGCGCGGCATAGTCCTCGACCGGATCGATGACCGAGAGGATCGTGCCGCCGGGAAGCTCGTCCTTGCCGATGCGGTCGAGATTGACGTCGGCGAAATCGGCGATCTTGTAGCTGTCGATCGTCTTGGAGCGCGCATAGATCGCGTCGGTGATCTTTTCCGGCGCCGGGCCGCCATTGTTGATGTTGTACTTGATGCCGAAGTCTTCGGTCGGGCCGCCGGGATTGTGGCTGGCGGAGAGAATGATGCCGCCGAAAGCCTTGTATTTGCGGATGATGTGGGACGCGGCCGGCGTCGACAGGATACCGCCCTTGCCGACCATGACCTTGCCGAAGCCATTGGCCGCGGCCATCTTGACCGCCTTCTGAATGACCTCGCGATTGTAGTAGCGTCCATCGCCGCCGATGACGAGGCATTTGCCCTGATAGCCTTCCAGCGAATCGAAGATCGACTGGATGAAGTTCTCCGCATAGTTCGGCTGCTGGAAGACCGGAACCTTCTTGCGCAGGCCCGACGTGCCGGGTTTCTGGTCCAGATAGGGCGTGGTGGAGACGGACTTGATCATTTTAGGTCACATGCCTTTCGAGACGAGGCTTGAATAGAGGGCAGCGTAGCGTTCGGCGCTCTTCTCCCAGGAGACATCCGATTTCATGCCCTGCTTTTGCAATTGGGTCCAGAGTTTTCGGTCCTGATAAAAATGCATCGCACGGCGGATTGCCTGTAGCATGCCTGTTTCTGTCACGGGGGCAAATTGTATGCCGGTTGCGACTTTCGCTGCAAGTGCGGCGTGATTGGCGTCGATCACAGTGTCATTCAACCCGCCGGTGCGGGCGACGATCGGCACGCAGCCGTAACGCAGGCCGTAAAGCTGGGTCAAGCCGCAGGGTTCGAAGCGCGAGGGGATGATGATCGCATCGCAGCCGGCCTGCATCAGGTGCGACATCGGCTCATTATAGCCTATCGAAACGCCGATGCGGCCGGGGTGGCGGCTGGCGGAGGCGAGCAGCGCGCCTTCAAGGGCGGCTTCGCCGGAGCCGAGCACAACGAGCTTGCCGCCCATGGCGACGATCTCGTCGGCGACGTTGGCGACGACATCCATGCCCTTCTGCCAGGTTAGACGGCTGATGACGCAGAAGATCGGGGCGTCGTCATTGTCGAGGTGGAAGAATTCGGCGATCGAGCGACGGTTCTCCTCGCGGTTCTTCAGCGTCGTCGGGCCATAGTGGGTGTGGACGACAGGATCGGTCGCCGGGTTCCATATATCGGTGTCGATGCCGTTGACGATGCCGTGCAGATCGTCGACGCGGCTGGCGATGACGCCCTCCAGCCCCATGCCGAATTCCGACGTCAGAATCTCATCGGCATAGGTCGGGCTGACTGTCGTGATCGCATGGGCGGTCTTCAGGCCGCCCTTGAGGAAGCCGATCGTGCCGTAATATTCGATGCTTTCGGTGGCGAAGGCATGGGCAGGCAGGCGCAGGCCGGGGAAGATCTCGGAACCGAACTGGCCCTGGAAGGCGATGTTGTGGATGGTCAGCACGCTCGGCAATTCCGGCGTCGGGTAGTAGCGCATATAGACCGACGTCAGCGCCGCCTGCCAGTCGTGGGTGTGGACGAGATCCGGCGGCCAGCCGGGCAGAAGGCCCGCGGCGATCTCGGAGGCGGCGAGCGACAGAGCGGCGAAACGACGCCAGTTGTCGGGATAGTCCTTGCCGAGCGGATCGAGATAGGGCCCGCCCGGTCTGTCGTAATAGGCCGGCGCATCGAGGATGAGCAGATCGAGGCCCTCGTGCTGGACCTCGAGTACGGTCGCCCGCTCACCGAGCAGGTCGGGGAATTCGAGCCTGACGACGGCGTCGCGAATGCCCTTCATGACGGCAGGATAGCCGGGTAGAAGGGTCTTGGTCTCGACCCCGAAGGCTTTCAGAGCAATCGGCAGGGCGCCGGACACATCGGCCAGACCCCCTGTCTTGATCAAAGGGAAGACTTCGGACGAAACCGAAAGAACTTTCATAAGTCAGATATCCAGCTTGTCGATCATCGGTTGCGTGATCAGGCAGATGCCGCTTTCCGTCCGCCGGAAGCGCTTGGCATCGAGTTCGGGATCCTCGCCGACGACCAGACCTTCCGGAATAACGACACCATGGTCGATCACCACATTCTTGAGCTGCGCGCGCCGTCCGACCTTCACGTTCGGCAGGACGACCGCTCCTTCCAACTTGGAGAAGGAGTTGGCCCTGACGCCGGTGAAGAGCAGGCTGTTGTTGAGCATGGCGCCCGAGATGATGCAATCGCCTGACACAACGGAGGAGGTGGCCGAGCCGCGGCGATCCTCGTCGTCATGGACGAATTTCGCCGGCGGGGTGATCTCGGCATAGGTCCAGATCGGCCAGGACTTGTCGTAGATATCGAGCTCCGGAACGATTGCCGTCAGGTCGATATTGGCCTGCCAATAGGCGTCGATCGTGCCGACGTCGCGCCAGTAGGGCTCGTGCTCGAAATCGGAACGGACGCAGGACTTGGCGAAGCGGTGGGCGACCGCCTTACCGTTCTTGACGATATAGGGGATGATGTCCTTGCCGAAGTCGCGGCTCGAGGTCGGATCGGCGGCGTCGCGGCGTAGCGCATCGAGCAGGAACTTGGTGTGGAAGACGTAGATGCCCATCGAGGCGAGGGCGAAATCTGGCTTGTCGGGAATGGGCGGCGGGTCGGCCGGTTTCTCGACGAAGGCGATGATCTCGTCCTTGTCGTTGACATGCATGACGCCGAAGCCGACCGCTTCCATGCGCGGCACTTCCAGGCAGCCGATGGTGACGTCGGCGCCGGAATCGACGTGCTGCTGCAGCATCCATTCATAGTCCATCTTATAGACGTGGTCGCCGGCGAGAATGACCATGTATTCGACACCGTAATCCTGGATGATGTCGATGTTCTGATAGACGGCGTCGGCCGTGCCTTCATACCATTGCGTCTCGGAAACGCGCTGGCTGGCCGGCAGAATATCAAAGCTCTCGTTACGCTCGGGGCGGAAGAAATTCCAGCCGCGCTGCATGTGGCGGATCAGCGAATGCGCCTTGTATTGCGTGGCGACGCCGATACGGCGAATGCCGGAATTCAGGGCATTCGACAGGGCGAAATCGATGATGCGGGCCTTGCCGCCGAAATAGACGGCCGGCTTGGCACGCCGGTCGGTGAGTTCCTTGAGACGGCTTCCCCTACCGCCCGCCAGAACATAAGCCATTGCATCGCGGGCAAGTGGCTGAACGCGCTTTTCTACCATTTTCTCCTCCCACCAGTCACTAATTTTCAGGTTCAAGCATGATTGTCGCCAAGGGCGGCAAGGTAATCGAGCAGGTAATATTGCCGCCGGCATCGACGGCCTGCACGCGCCCGCCATTGCCCTTGCCGCTGCCGCCGTAGATGTCGGCATCGGTGTTCAGGATTTCCCGCCAGCGACCTGCGGACGGCAGGCGGATCGAGTAATTCTCGCGGTAGACAGGGGTGAAATTGGTGATGACGGCGACCGGCTTCTGGCCCGGGGCCTTGCGCAACCAGGCAAAGACGGAATTCTGGTGGTCGTCGGCGACCAGCCATTCGAAACCTTCGCCCTCGCAGTCACGCTCATGCAGCGCCGGCTTGCTGCGATAGGTGAAATTGAGGTCACGCACCAGGCGCCGCATGCCCTCGTGCATGCGATACTGAAGCAGGTTCCAGTCCAGTGCCTTCTCTTCGCTCCACTCGCTCCACTGGGCGAATTCCTGGCCCATGAACAGCAGCTTCTTGCCGGGATAGCCCCACATATAGGCGTAGTAGGCACGCAGATTGGCGAATTTCTGCCAGTCGTCGCCCGGCATCTTGGCGATCAGCGAGCCTTTTCCATGGACAACCTCGTCATGCGAGAGCGGCAGGACGAAATTTTCCGAATAGGCGTAGAGCAGGCCGAAGGTGAGTTCGTTGTGATGGTGGCCGCGATAGATAGGATCCCGGCTCATGTAGCTCAGCGTGTCGTGCATGAAGCCCATGTTCCACTTGAAGCCAAAACCGAGGCCGCCTTCATGAACGGGCTGCGAGACTTTCGGCCAAGAGGTCGATTCCTCGGCGATGGTCATGACGTTGGAATTTTTGCCATAGATGCGGATGTTGAGATCCTGCAGAAAACGGACCGCTTCGAGGTTCTCGTTGCCGCCATATTCGTTCGGGATCCACTCGCCGTGCTTGCGCGAATAATCGAGGTAGAGCATCGAAGCGACGGCATCGACACGCAGACCGTCGAGGTGGAATTTTTCGGCCCAGTAGAGCGCGTTGTTAACGAGATAGGAAACGACCTCGGTGCGGCCGAAATTGTAAATCGCCGTGCTCCAGTCCGGGTGGAAGCCCTTGCGCGGATCTTCGTGCTCGTAGAGCGCCGTGCCGTCGAACCAGCCGAGACCGTGTTCGTCGGTCGGAAAATGCGCCGGCACCCAGTCGAGGATGACGCCGATGCCGACCTTGTGGCAGCCGTTGACGAAACGGGCAAAACCCTCCGGCTCGCCGAAACGAGCGGTCGGCGCATAGAGGCCGGTCGTCTGGTAACCCCAGGAGGGGTCGTAGGGGTACTCGGTGATCGGCAGGAATTCGATATGAGTGAAGCCCATGTCGGTGCAATAGGGGATGAGGCTGGAGGCGAGCTCGTCCCAAGACAGCATCGTGCCGTCCTGCCGGCGTTGCCAGGAGGCGGCATGCACCTCGTAGATCGAGATCGGCTGGCGGCGCTTGTCGGTCTCGCGCCAGTGCTTCAGATGGGCCTCGTCTTCCCACTCCTGCTCCAGCTCGGCGGCGGTGATCGAGGCGGTCTTCGGTCGGAGCTCGCTGCGCCGTGCAAACGGATCTGCCTTCAGCGGCAGCAATACGCCGTCCTGGCCGCGGATCTCGAACTTGTAGGCAACGCCGATCGGTACGTCAGGGGCAAAGATTTCCCAAATGCCGCTGTCGGCACGGAAGCGCATCACGTGGCGGCGGCCGTCCCAATTGTTGAAATCACCGACGACGGAGACGCGCTGTGCATTCGGCGCCCAGACGGCGAAATGGATGCCCTGGGCGCCGTCATGCTTGATGAGGTGGGCGCCCATCTTGTCGAATAGGCGCAGATGCGAACCCTGGCGGGCGAAATAATCGTCCATCGGTCCGAGCACCGGACCGAAGCTGTAGGGATCGGTGACAGCCCATTCGGCATCGCCGCGCCGGGCGCGGTAACGCACCGGCTGGAGCTTTGTAAGGGAAACCGGGCCGGCAAAGACGCCGTCGGCATGGAGCTGTTTCAGCTCGCCGATAACGCTGCCGTCGAGCGTCATGGCGGTCACCTCCTCCGCGCCAGGGATGAAACATCGGGCGACGAAAGCGTCGCCCGCCTGGTGCACACCGAGGACGGCAAAGGGATTAGAATGCGAGCCGGCAAGGATCGCCGTGATTTCATCTGCCGAAATTTCCCAGGAAAGCTTTACTTCAGGGACGGTCTTCGGCGTTTTCATCCGGCTCTCCAGATTTCGTCTGCATATTGCCTGATGGTACGATCGGAAGAGAACCAGCCCATCCGCGCCGTATTGTTGATCGTCTTGGTGTACCAGGCGGACTGGTTGGTCCAGATCTGGTCGACCTCGCGCTGGGCCTGGGCGTAGGCGTCGAAATCGGCCGCGACCATGAACCAATCATGCGAATAGATGCCGTCGATCAGCGACGTATAGCGGTTGCGGTCATCGGGCGAGAAAACGCCGGAACCGATAGCGGCAAGCGCCTGGGCGAGTTCGCGTGATCCCTCGATGATGGCGCGCGGATTGTGGCCATCGCTGCGGACTTTCGACACCTCGTCGGCCTTGAGACCGAAGATGACGATGTTGTCCTCGCCGACATTGTCGCGCATCTCGACATTGGCGCCATCGAGCGTGCCGATCGTCAGCGCGCCATTGAGGCCGAATTTCATGTTGCCGGTGCCGGATGCTTCCATGCCGGCGGTCGAGATCTGCTCCGAGAGGTCGGCGGCCGGAACCATGACTTCGGCGAGCGAGACATTGTAGTTCGGGACGAAGACGATCTTCAGCAGGCCGCGTACCGACGGATCGTTGTTGATCGTGCGGGAAACGTCGTTGATCAGCTTGATGATGAGCTTGGCATTGTAATAACTCGGCGCCGCCTTGCCGGCGAAGAGTTTCACGCGCGGCACCCAGTCGAGCTCGGGATGCGAACGGATCTGATCGTAGAGCGCGACGGCCTCGATGATATTAAGCAGCTGGCGCTTGTATTCGTGGATACGCTTGATCTGGATGTCGAACATCGCCGACGGATCGAGCTTCACGCCCATGCGGCTGGCGACGAGGTTGGAGAGTGCCACCTTGTTGGCGCGCTTTACCGCTGCGAACTTCTGCTGGAAAGCCGGATCGGAGGAATGCACGTCGAGCGCACGCAGCTTTTCGGCATCATCGAGGAATTCGTCGCCGATGGCCTCGCGGATCAGGCCGGTGAGACCGGGATTGCACTGCTGCAACCAGCGGCGCGGCGTGATGCCGTTGGTCTTGTTGTTGATGCGGTTAGGATAGAGCTTGTGCAGGTCGGCAAAGACCGTGACCTTCATCAGGTCGGTGTGCAGGGCCGAAACGCCGTTGATCGAATGCGAGCCGACGAAAGCCAGGTTGCCCATGCGTACGCGGCGGTCGCCGCTTTCATCGATCAGCGAGATCGAGCGGATTTCCCCATCGGAGAAGTTCTTGCCCTTACGGGCGTCGATCAGGATCTTGGCATTGATCGCATAGATGATCTGCATGTGGCGCGGCAGCAGGCGCTCGAACAGCGGCACCGCCCAGCTTTCCAACGCTTCGGGCAGAAGCGTATGGTTGGTGTAGGAGAAGGTTTGGCGGGTGATTTCCCAGGCTTGGTCGAAATCCATTCCGTGTACGTCACAGAGCAGACGCACGAGTTCGGCGACCGAGACGGCGGGGTGAGTGTCGTTCAGCTGGATCGCCACCTTGTCCGGCAGCGAGGTGAAATCGTCATATTGCTGCAGATGGCGGCGCAGGATGTCCTGCAGCGAGGCCGACGAGAAGAAGAATTCCTGGCGCAGCCGCAGTTCCTGGCCGGCCGGGGTGGCGTCGGCAGGATAGAGAACCCGGGTCAGGCTTTCGGCCTTGTTGCTTTCGCGCAGCGCCCCGATGTGGTCGCCGGCGTTGAAGGCATCGAGCAGGATCGGATCGATCGGTTGCGCCGACCAGAGGCGCAGCGTGTTGACGCGCTTGCCGCGCCAGCCGACGGCCGGCGTGTCGAAGGCGGCGGCGATGACGCGCTCGGCCGGTTTCCAGACGTAGCGCGGCTGGTCGTCATGGGTGGTGATGAATTCGACGGCGCCGCCGAAGCCGATTTCATAGGCGCTTTCGCGGCGTTCGAATTCCCAAGGATTGCCGTGGGCGAGCCAGTTTTCCGGCAGTTCCACCTGCCAGCCGTCGGCCAGCTGCTGGCGGAAGAGGCCGTGGACATAGCGGATGCCGTAGCCATAGGCCGGAACGTCGACCGTTGCCATGCTCTCCATGAAACAGGCAGCCAGACGGCCGAGGCCGCCGTTGCCGAGTGCGGCATCCGGCTCCAGGCCGGCAATGACGTTGACGTCGACGCCGAGCGAGGCGAGTGCATCGCGCACCTCCTCCATCAAGCCGAGGTTGGAAACGGCGTCGCGCATCAGGCGGCCGATCAGGAATTCGAGAGAAAGATAATAGACGCGCTTGGCGCCGGTCGCATAAACCTCGCGGGTGGAAGCCATCCACCTGTCGATGATGCGGTCGCGCACCACCAGGATCGTCGCGGTCAGCCAGTCATGCGGCTTTGCCACCTTGGCATCCTTGCCGATGCGGTAGGTCAGACGTTCGATAATTTCTTCAGCGAGAATTTCCGGCCTTGAACTGCGAGGGGCGGGGGAGGGGATGATCGGCTTGGAAACAGTGTTCATCGTCAGGTCTCGCCAATTTTAATTTTGTTTCAGGATGTTATGCCTGATTCAATCAATTTGTCGCTTGCGCTGGCGACAGTTTATGCATCGTTACTAAGCACTTGCAACAAGGGATTTGGGCAAACGAAAAATTTGCGAAACCTTCATACTCACACGGGTTGAGGGGGTTGATTTCAATCGCTTTTCTCGATCTGATGGGCCGAACGAGCATAACGAAAAGCCGCACCGGTTTGTTCCGGAGCGGCTTTTCGTTTCCTATTTCTCTGGGCGTTGTATCAGTTCGTCAGACGCGTGACCTGATTGGATGCTTTCATGCCGATTTCCTTGAAAGCCTTCAGGAGCGCCGTCATGTCGCCAGCGGGAAAATAGTTGCCCGGCGCTGTCGCGCAATAGCTCAGCAGAGCCTGGCCACGCGCCGGCGCCATAAAGGCAATCGTATAGACCTGCATCTTGGCGTCGCGCGCCTTGTCGCACCACGTCTTCGTTTCGGTGTCGGCGGAGGTATAGTTGTTGTCTCCGTCCGTCATGAAGACGATATATTTTGTCGGAACCTGTCCCGTCTTGTCCACGTGCGCCTTGTCTTCGGCCGCGTCGGCAAGCTTATTATAAGCCGTCTTGAATGCCTCGCCAGAGTCCGTACCGTCGGTCGCCGTCAGCTTGTTGACATATTTGGTGACGTGGGCCGTTCCCCAATCCAGCGCTTTCGCTTTCTGCATCTCGATATTGTAGGAAACGGCACCCGTGCGGACATATTCCTTTTCGGGGTCGACTGCGTCGAGCTCGCCCGTCAGCGTGCCGACGGCAAGCTTCAGGGCTTCGATTTTGGTGTAGTAGTGAGGGCGCGTATCGGTGCAGGTCTTCTTCTTGGTTACGTTGCCGTATCTGTCCTTTTCGCTGCAATCGTAATTGTATTCTTCCGTGGGATCTGACGCGTTGACCGTCGCGGTATCCTCGCCCATTGAGCCGGACCTGTCGAGGACGAGGAACATGGAGACAGAGCCTTGGGTTTGCGAATTGCCGCTGGTCGTCGTGCTCGACGTTGAAATGTTCTGCGTCGTGAACCCGACCGTCTGCATCAGCGGATTGACCGCGATGTCGTAGTCGGGTGAAACCGTCACTTGATAGGATGTCGACTTGCCCGATGTCGTTGTCCGGACATCGACGCCCGTCGTGCTCTTGATATCGATGCCGCTCTGCAGGTAATTCGCCATTTGTCCGGCGACGAAATTCCGCGCGAAGGCCTCGGCCTGCGAGGTTTGGATCGTGCCGTTTGCCAGGGCGGTCGCGGTTGCCAGCGCGGCAGAATCGGCGGCTTCCTGCAATTGCTGTTTCGAGAGCAATAGATCGCCCACCTGGATCGCCATGCCGGCAGCACCAAAAAGGACGGGCAATACGATCGCCGTCATTATACCGAAATTACCGCCACGGTCGCCAAGCATGCGACGCAGGCAGGGATGCAAAAAGGAGGTGCTCATCATGTTCACCCGTATAGGAGGCCCTGTGAGGTGATATTGCGCACGCTCCTTCTTTCCGCTGTCCTTACGGCGTCAATACAATTTTAACGAATCGTCGGATTTTTCCAATTTTGGGATTATTTCAGCGGGATCACGTCGACCGCCTGAACGGCGCGTTGGCCGCCATAACTTTTCAATACGCCGATGACCGGAACGACGTCGGAATAGTCCCGACCATAGGCGACCACGATGTGGTCCGTGCCGGCGGGAATGTCGTTGGTCGGGTCGAGCTCGATCCAGCCGTTCGTCTCACCGCACCAGATCCGCACCCAGGCATGCATGGCGTCCGCCCCTTCCAACCGTTCCTTGCCGGGCGGCGGGATGGTTCGCAGGAAGCCGGAGACGTAGCCGGCCGGAATGCCGAGGCTTCTAAGCGCCAGGATCATGATGTGGGTGAAATCCTGGCAGACGCCGCGCTTCAATCTGAAGGCCTCGAGCGGCGTCGTGTCCACCGTCGTCGCGTCAGGATCGTAGGTGAAATCCTTGTTGATCCGGCTACAGAGCGCATGGGCGATCTGCATCGCCGTCAGATCAGGCACGGCCCAGCTTTGCGCATAGTCGGCGATCTCGCGGGCTTGGGTCAGGCGCGGGCTGTCGCCAAGGAAATGGTGCGGCGAATCCGGCGCCAGCGACCAGATGCCGGCGACCTCCTCCGGCAGGTCGGCAAGCAGCGGCGAGAAATCAGCGGCGATCGGCTGGCTTTCCACCTGCACGCGGGCTTGCATGCGAATGTCGAGCGTCTCGTGCGGCGCGCGCAGCATGAAGGAGGTGGTGGGATGATGGAAGAAATCGACGAAATGCGACTGCTCGTCCGGCGTCGGCGAGATGGTGATCGAGCCGGCGACCAGGCGCTGTCGATTGGTCAGCGACAGCGGCATCAGGCGCATGACGTGGCGAGCGCCGGAGGCCGGCACGTCGTAGATGTAACCCATGTGGAGGGAGAGATCGTAAAGCATCGCCGTCACCCGAGATAAGTCTGGGCGAGCAGATCGGAAAGCTGCTCCAATTCGCGTTCGAGCCGTTGATAGACCTCTACCCCCATGCCCTCCGGCGTCATCACCGCCAGGCCGGAATGGAGCCGCATCGCCTCGCGGTAGAAGGGCGACATCTGGCCGTTGATCAGGGCGTTCGGCAGTTGTTCGACCTCGTGGTGGATCTCGTTCACCTGGAAGAGGACCGAGCGGGGGTTCAGGGGGTCGAGCGCCAAGAGGTCGGTGACGGTCAGCCGCGCTGTGTTGACGTTGTAGCGGCGGCGGTGGGTCATGACGCTGTCGCCGATTTCGAGCAGCATGTCGAGCGCGCCGTCGGGCGCTTCCGGGCCGGACATGTGGCCGAGCAGGCGCGTCATGTGCAGGCCGCGCTCGATATAGCGGCCGAGCGAGAGGAAGCGCCAGCCGGTGAAGCGGTACATGTTCTCGTGCACGAGGCCGGCGAAGCCCGCGAGCTTGCGCAGAAGGATCGTCATCGCATGGCTGGCGTCGTCGCCGGCAGCGACGGTGACATGAAAGCGGCGGGCGGTTTTGGCGAGATCGTTGAGTGCCAGCCAGCCGTCCGGGGAGAAACGGTCGCGGATGTTGCTCGCCGAATAAACGGCGCTGTCGATGTTGCGCAGGAGCGTTTCCGGCACGGGGTCGGCGGTATCGATATCGACGGCGGTGAGGTACTCGGAGACATCGGCGAGCAGCGGTTGGCTCGGATCGGCAGCTTCGGCGTAACGCGCGTGCCAGGCGCGCAGGATGCGCAGCGCGCCTTCGGCGCGTTCGATATATCGGCCGAGCCAGAACAGATTGTCGGCTGCCCGGCTCGGCAGGCTGCCCGGCATGTTGCGGGTGAAGCTGCCCTCGGCCGGCAGCAGCGTGTGGCGCTCGACCGGCTTGTCGCTGACGATCCAGACATCGGCAGCCGCTCCGCCCGACTGCATGGCGATCGCCGCGACATCGGCGCCGGAGCCGATGCGGGCAAAACCGCCGGGCATGATCTGCCAGCCATTTGCGGTGCGGGCGGCGAAGACGCGCAGCGACATCGGCCGCGGCACGAGCTTGCCGTCCACCCAGGCGGGCGTCGTCGAGAGCGTGACGACCTCCTGGCCGACCAGTTTGGGGCCGTCCGAACTCAGCCAGTCGGTGATGGAATCCTTGGCGGCCGCACGCAGCGACGAGCCGAGCACGGATTCGCCGTTGTCGTCGAAGAAGGGTGCCCGGGAATAGGCCGGGCCGATCACCATCTTCTCGATGTTCTTTGCGACGTGCTCACGCTCTTCCTTCTGGCCGCACCACCAGGTGGCGATCGAGGGCAATTGCAGATCTTCCCCCAGCAGACGGTGGCAGATGGTCGGCATGAAGGCCAGAAGCGCCCGGGTTTCGAGAACGCCGGTGCCGAGCGCATTGACGATGGTGAGGCTTTCGGCGCGCAGCGCTTCCACCAGGCCGGGCGTGCCGATATGCGAATTCTGGTTCAGCTCCAGCGGGTCGGCAAAAGCCGAATCGAGACGGCGCCAGAGCACGCCGATCGGCTTCAGGCCGGCGACGGTGCGCACCATGACGCGGCCCTTGACGACGGTGAGGTCCTCGCCTTCGAGTAGCATCAGACCGAGATAGCGGGCGATGTAGGCGTGCTCGTAATAGGTCTCGTTGGCAGGGCCGGGCGTCAGCACGGCGATGCGGTCGTCGCCCGAATGCTTCATACCCTGCAGTGCGTCGCGGAAGGCGCCGAAGAAGGAGGCGAGGCGGTGGACCGGGGTTTCGGCGTAGATATCCGAGAAGGCCCGGGTCGTCGCGACGCGGCTTTCCAGCGCGAAGCCGGCGCCTGACGGTGCCTGCGTCCTGTCGGCCAGCACCCACCAGTTGCCGTCAGGTCCGCGGCCGATCTCGAAGGCGCAGAAATGCAGATAATGGCCGGAGCCCGGCCGGATGCCGGCGAGCGGGCGCTGGAATTCGGGATTGGCGGCCATCAACGCCGGCGGCAGGACCCCTTCCTCCACCAGCCGGTTGTCGCCGTAGATATCGGCAACAATCGCCTCCAGCAGGTCGGCGCGCTGGACGAGGCCCGCCGACAGCGTCTTCCATTCGCGCTCGTCGATCAGCACCGGGATATGCGAGATCGGCCAGGCGCGTTCGCCGGTGCCCTTGCTGCCATAGGCGCGGTAGAAGACGCCGGCATCGCGCAAATAACGGTCGGCGCGGGCAAAACGCTCGGCGAGATCCTTTGCCGGCATTGCGCTCAGATGCGAGAGGAAATTTTGCCAGACGGGGCGGACCGCGCCTTTGTTGTCGACCATCTCGTCAGCGGTGCCAGGAAGCGGCGCGTAGCCGAAGGCCGCACCCTTGCCGATGCGGACCTCTGCCTCTCCCCTGCGCTCCGCTGCCGGCCTCTTACCCATCAAAACTGAACCCCAACCCCCGGCGCTAACCCTCGGTCTTAAATTCCGGCGGGCCGCCTCAGATCCAGCGTCAGCGGGAATTCAAGCGAACCCGTCTCGGCGTGCGGGATATAACCGCCCGCCGTATGTCCCCACGGCTCGAAGCGGGCGAGCCGCCTTGCTTCCGCTTCGTTGCTGTTGACCGGGAAGGTGTCATAGGTCCGGCCGCCCGGATGGGCAACATGATAGATGCAGCCGCCGATCGAACGCTTCGACCATGTATCATAAATGTCGAAAGTCAAAGGCGTGTTGATCGGCAAGACAGGATGCAGACCGGAAGACGGTTGCCACGCCTTGTAACGGACGCCGGCGACCGACACGCCGGCGGTGCCGGTCGGCGTCAGCGGCAGGGTGCGGCCATTGCAGGTGACGGTGTAACGCGCGGTATTGCTGGTTTCGAGCCGCACCTGAAGGCGTTCGACGGAGCTGTCGACGTAGCGGGCGGTGCCGCCCGGCGCGCCTTCCTCGCCCATGACGTGCCATGGCTCCAGCGCCTGGCGCAGTTCCAGCTTCGAGCCCTCGTATTCGACCTCGCCGCAGAAGGGGAAGCGGAATTCGAGCTGGGCCTTGAACCATTCCGGGCTGACGTCGAAGCCATTTTGGCGAAGGTCGGCAAGCACGTCGAGGAAGTCGGCCCAGACGAAATGCGGCAGCATGAAGCGGTCGTGCAGGGTCGTACCCCAGCGGACGAATTTGCCATCGACCGGGTTAACCCAGAAGCGGGCGATCAGCGCGCGCACCAGCAATTGCTGGGCAAGCGACATGCGCGCGTTCGGCGGCATCTCGAAGCCACGGAACTCGATGAGGCCGAGCCGTCCGGTCGGGCCGTCGGGCGAGAACAGCTTGTCGATGCAGATCTCGGCGCGGTGGGTGTTGCCGGTGACATCGGTCAAAAGGTTGCGGAACAGGCGGTCGACGAGCCAGGGCAGCGGTTGCTGGCCGCTGCCGGGGGCAGCGATCTGCGCCATGGCGATCTCCAGCTCATAGAGACTGTCGTGACGAGCCTCGTCGATGCGCGGCGCCTGGCTGGTCGGGCCGATGAACATGCCGGAGAAGAGGTAAGAGAGTGAGGGATGGCGCTGCCAGTGGAGGATCACGCTCTTCAAGAGATCGGGACGGCGCAGGAAGGGGCTGTTGTTCGGATTGGCCGCGCCGACGACGACATGGTTGCCGCCGCCGGTGCCGGTGTGGCGACCGTCGATCATGAACTTGTCCGCGCCGAGCCGGGTGGCGCGCGCTTCCTCGTAGATCGCGGTCGTAATGTCGACGCAGTCCCTCCAGTTCGAGGCCGGATGAATGTTGACCTCGATGACGCCGGGATCCGGGGCGACGCGGATGACGTTGATGCGCTCGTCCTGCGGCGGCGGATAACCTTCGATATGGACGGGAAGCTTGAGTTCGGCTGCGGCGTTTTCGGCTGCGGCGATCAGCTCGAGATAATCCTCGATGCGCTCAACCGGCGGCATGAAGATGCAGAGCCTGCCGTCGCGCGGCTCGACCGACATCGCGGTGCGCACGGCACCGCGGAGTTCGCCGAGCGTCTGTTCGACACGGCCGCGATTGCTCTCGTCGGCGTGGAAAGAGGCTTCCGGCATGGCGCGGCCGGCCGGTACAAAGACATCAGGCAGCGGTTCGCGCGGGATCGTCGGATCGGCGGGGTGGATATAGGGGTAACGCGCCGGGGCAACATAGGGCAACGTGCCGAGCGGCAGGCGGTAACCGATCGGACTGTCGCCCGGGACGAGGAAGATCTTGCCGCGGCGGGTGCGCCATTTCTCGCTGACCCAGACTCGGCTTTCCGCGGCCTTGGCGTTCCATGCCTGGACCGGAAGAATGTAGCCGGTCGCGACGGTCAGGCCGCGGGCGAAGACGCGGGCGATGCGGTTGCGTTCCTCAGGATCTTTCAGCTTCGAATTCGCCGGATCGACATTTTCGGGAAGGTTGCCTTCCTTGATGATCCAGTCGGCCGGATCTTCATAGGCCGGCTGCACCATGTCAGGCTTGATCGCCAGCTCCTTGGCGATCGCCGTCAGGAGCTTTTCGGCATCCTCGGCGGTGACGCCGGTATCCTTGCCTTCGGCGGCGACCAGATCGAGGTTCTGCCAGACCGGCTTGCCGTCGCGGCGCCAGTAGAGCGAGAAGGTCCAGCGCGGCAGGCTTTCGCCCGGATACCATTTGCCCTGGCCGTAATGCAGGAAACCGCCGGGGGCGAAGCGTTCTTGCAGCTTGCGGATCAGGACGTCAGCCTTTTCGCGCTTGGTCGGGCCGACCGCGGCGGTGTTCCACTCCTCGGACTGGAAATCGTCGATCGAAACGAAGGTCGGTTCGCCGCCCATCGTCAGATGCACGTCCTCGGCCTCGAGGACACGGTCGACCTTCTCGCCGAGTTCGTTGAGTTCGTCCCAGCTTTCATCGGAGAAGGGCTTGGTGATGCGCGGGTGCTCGGCGACGCGCGAGACCTTCATGTCGAAGGCGAATTCGGTTTCGGCCTCGCCGAAATAACCGCCGGAAATCGGAGCGGCATTTCGGAAATGCGGTGTGGCGGCAAGCGGGATATGGCTTTCGCCGGTCAGCAGGCCGGAGGTCGGATCGAGGCCGACCCAGCCGGCGCCGGGCAGATAGACTTCTGCCCAGGCATGCAGGTCGGTGAAATCGACTTCGGTGCCGGAGGGGCCGTCGAGCGCCTTCAGGTCCGGCGTCAGCTGGATGAGGTAACCGGAGACGAAGCGGGCGGCAAGGCCGAGATGGCGAAGGATCTGGACGAGCAGCCAGCTGGTGTCGCGGCAAGAGCCTTTGGCGGTTTCCAGCGTCTCCTCCGGCGTCTGCACGCCGGTTTCCATGCGGATGACATAGCCGATCTGCCGCTGCAGGCGGGCATTCAAGCCGACGATCATATCGACCGTCGGCTGGTCGGGCGACCAGTCCAGCGTCGGCAGCAGCGCCTTCAGGCGCGGACCGGCCGGCTCCGGCGTCATGTAGATCGACAGATCCTCCTGGATCGTTTCAGGGTATCCGAAGGGCCACTTGGTCGCCTCTTCCTCGACGAAGAAGTCGAAGGGATTATAGACCGTCATGTCGGCGACGAGATCGACCTCGATCTTGAACTCCGTCACCGGATCCGGAAAGACATAGCGGGCAAGGTAATTGCCGTATGGGTCCTGCTGCAGGTTGACGAAATGGTTGGAGGGCGTGACCTTCAGCGAGTGGCTGAGCACCCGTGTCTTCGAATGCGAGGCAGGTTTCAGCCGGATGATCTGTGGGCCGAGGCGGACCGGCTTGTCATAGGTGTAGTGCGTCAGATGATAGATACTGGCTTTGATCGACATATTTCTTTTTATCCGGCGCGCATCGTCGTGCGGCTTGCTGTTCCCAAAAAGCACTGTGTGCAATGCAGCGAAAGAAAGCAAGGTGGAAGGTCAAGGGGCCGACGGCTTTACGCCGCCTTGGTAAATGTGACGGCAGCCTTCAGGCCCCTGCCGTCCTTGCCCGGCTCCAGCGTCAGGGCGGCGTTGAAAAGATTGGCGATTTCATCGACGATCGGCAGGCCTAGGCCGGCGCCCGGCGCACCTGTCTCATTGCCGCGCGAAAAACGCCCACGCACCGCCTCCAGCTTCTCGCGCGGAATGCCGGGGCCGTTGTCCTCGACTTCGAGGCGGATCGTCTCTGACGCGGCGATGATGCGGACGGTGACCTCGGCTCCCTTGCCGGCATAAGCGATGGCATTGCCGGCAAGGTTGCGCAGCATTTCGCCGATCAGCAGCGGCTCGGCGCGGACCATCGCCGAGCTTTCGCCCTCAAAGCCGAGATCGATGCCGGCGACGGCGGCCGTCGGGATCTGCTCGCCGGTGATCTCCTGGGCGATGGCGGCAAGATCGATGGCGGAGGCGGTCAGTGCCTCCTTGGCGGTGGCGGCGTCGATCTTCGCCATCAGGAGAAGTTGGGCGAGGATGCGTTCGGCATGCGCCACGGCCTGATCGCCCTTCAGTGCCGCCGCCTGCGCCTCATCAAGCGAGCCGGCGCGGGCGGAAAGGGCGAGCTGGGTGCGGATGATCGCCAGCGGGGTGCGTAGCTGATGGCTGGCATTGCCGGTGAAATGGCGAAGCGCATCCAGCGCCGACTGCAGGCGGACCATGAAGGAATTCACCGTTTCGACCAGCGGCTCGACCTCGCTCGGCACGGTCTGCTTAATCGGATGCAGGTCATCGGGGCTGCGTTCGCCGATGGCGTCGCCGAGCTTGTAGAGCGGGCGGAGCGCCACCGTGACCGAGATCCACACGATGACGGCCGCGCCCGCGATCATGAAGGCGAGGCGGAGTGCGGAGCGGACGAGAATCGCCTGCGCCAACTGGCGGCGGGCGATGGTGGTTTCGGCGACCGTCACGACAAAGGGTACGGACCGGATACCCGTCGAGGCCGAGCGTTCGAGCGTGGCGATGCGAATCGGCTCGTCGCGGAAGCTATCGTCGGCGAAGGCGGCCGCATCGCCCGGCGTCTTCTTCAGGACCGGCAGGGACTGGTAGCCGGTGATGAATTGGCCCGGCGGGCCGTCGACGCGGTAGAAGACGCGATCCTGCGCGGCCGAAGTCAGCATCTCAAGCGCGACATAGGGGATATCGACCTGCAGCGTGCCGTCTTCGGCGACGACGACGCGCTCGGCGATCGCCAGCGCTGAGCCGGCGAGCACACGGTCGGAAACGATATTCGAGGTCTGGACAGCCTCGCGATAGGTATCGGCGAGCGCCAGTGTGCCGATGACGGCTGTCGAGACGAGCAGCCAGAAGAGCAGCCGGCGCCTGAGGGAATAGGCGGCTTTCATGAGGCCTCGGGCAGCTTGTCGAGATAATAGCCGATGCCGCGGGCGGTCTTCACGGTCAAGCCGTGCGGCGAGAGGCGCTTTCGCAGGCGGCTGACATATTGCTCGATGGCGTTTGCGGAAATGTCGTCGTCGAAGGCGGTCAGCGATTGAATGATCGCCTCCTTGGCAACGACCTTGCCGGCTCGCATGAAGAGGATTTCGAGCAGGCCGAGCTCGCGGGCGGGAATATCGAGCGGCGTGGGGCCCGATGAAAAGGTGCGGGAATTGAGATCGAAGGAGATGCCGCCGAAGCTGACCGTCGCCGAGCGCAGCCCGGCCTGGCGGCGCAGCAACACGCGCACGCGGGCCTCGAATTCGGCGATGTCGAAGGGCTTGATCAGATAATCGTCGGCGCCGAGATCGAGACCCTTCACCCGCTCTTCCGGCGTGCCGCGCGCGGTCAGGATGAGAACGGCCGCCTGGTTCTGCCGGGCGCGCATGGCGCGCAGCACGTCGAGCCCGTCCATCTCGGGTAGGTTGAGGTCGAGGATCACCAGATCGAAATTTTCCGCGGCGATGACCGCATTGGCAGACGCACCATCATGCACGACATCAACGGCATGGCCCGTGCCGCGCAAGATCGCCGACAGGCCGTCGGCCAGCGCGATATTGTCTTCGGTGAGCAGGATGCGCACGGATGTCCCCCTGTTTTCATAGGAGATTACAGAGGTGCTGACACGATGTCACAGCGATTTTGAAGATTGGGTGAACGCCTGGAAAGACCGGCGTTAGCTTCCGGTCCTTTCGATCCGTTCGCGCTGCATCATTGCGGCGGTGAGCAACTTCCGGAAGCGGGGATCGTCGCGGATGTTGTCGAGATCGGAATCATTGTCGAACCATTTTATATGGTAGACGGAGCTGTTCGGCAGCAGCTTCTCCAGCAGATCGATCGCCTGGTCGACGTCGCCGAGAACGGAATAGACGCAGGCGAGATTATACTGCGCGACGATGTCATCAGGATCGATGGCGATCGCACGAGCCGCCCAGTCGCGTGCCCTTGTCGCGTCGCCCATGTGGGCAAGCGCCAGCGCGCCGCGATGGGCGGGGCCGGAATTTTCCGGATTGAGGTTGAGGGCGCGTTCGGCGCGCAGCAGGCCGAGGCGCGCCCAGTTCTCCGTATCCAGCACCCGGCCGAGCGAGCGGTAGGCGGACATCAGGTGGATCGGCGAGACGTAGTCGTCCGGACGGATTGCGGCGGCGCGGGTGAAATATTGCACCGATTCGGCAAAGTTGCCGTGCATGAAGAAGAACCGGGCATAATGGAAATTCGCCTCGAAGAGGTTCGGGTCGAGCGCCAGGGCACGTTCGAAGGCCGCGGCCGCCCTATCGTCATAGCCGCTCTGATGCAAAGCGAGACCATGGGAGGCGTGGGCTTCGGGAAGGTCGGGATCAAGCGCCAGGGCACGGGCGCTCATCTCGAGGATGCGCCTCAGCGGCACGTCGTCAGGTGCCCAATCGCGGATCGCCGCGTCGCAATCGGCGATGCCGGCGTAGGCGCGGGCATAATCCGGATCGAGCTCGACCGCCTTGCAGAACATGCGCCTTGCGAGCTGGAGATAGGATTTGGTCCAGGTGTGGGAGAGCTGGCGGCCCCTGAGATAATAGGTGTAGGCCTCGACATTGGCGGTCGGCTCAGTCGCAATCGCCTTCTTCTCTTCCGGCAGCAGACGCACCTTCAACTGGCCGACGATCGCATGGGTGATCTCGTCCTGGATGGCGAAGATGTCGGTCATGTCGCGGTCGTAACGCTCGGCCCAGAGATGGTCGCCATTGGCGGTATCGATCAGCTGGCCGGAAATGCGCACGCGATTGCCGACGATGCGCACACTTCCCTCGAGCACGTAGCGCACGCCAAGCTCCTGAGCGAGCCGCTTCACCTTTACCGATATGCCCTTGTAGGTGAAGATCGTATTGCGCGGCACGACGTGCAGGCTGGAGATCTTGGAGAGATCGGTGATGATATCTTCGGTAATGCCGTCGGAGAAGTAATCCTGATCGGCATCGCCGCTCATATTGGTGAAGGGCAGCACCGCGATGAAGCAGGTATTGCGGTTCTGCGCGACCAATCTGGCGGAGGAAGGCGGCGCCAAGCTGACGGTATAGACCTGAACAGGCTGCCGGATGTTCTTCAGCATATGCTCGCCGATGAATTCGAAGCCGAGATTGAGGCGTGAGCCGACCTGATCGCGCACCGAGGCCGACACAGCGATGCCGCCCGGCGCTGCGATACGCTCAAGCCTGGCGGCGAGATTGACGCCATCTCCGAATATGTCGCCGTTCTCAACCACGACGTCTCCGAGATTGATGCCGATGCGGAATTCGACGCGCTCGTCCTTGGGCACGTTCTCGTTGCGGGCCGCCATGCTGCGCTGGATCTCGGCGGCGCAGGCGACCGCATTCACCACGCTCTGGAATTCGGCAAGGATGCCGTCGCCGGTGAGTTTGACGATCCGGCCCTTGTAGTCTGATATACGAATATCGACCAGCTCACAGCGATGGCGGTTCAGCGCCTGCAACGTGCCGGATTCATCGATGCCCATCAGCCGGCTGTAGCCGACGACATCAGCAGCGAGAATAGCGCTCAGTCGTCGTTCCATGACCCCTCCCATGGATCTTCCCAGTTTAGTCTAGCTTTTTATAGAGTTTTTGTCGCGTAAAGTCGTCCCCCGAATAAGAAATTCGGGCGGTTTCGACGTTTTTGGCGCGGCAGCGCGACCATATAACGTCGTCGATCTTCATCAATACTCTATATGGGTGAAGGATTGAGCCGATCCCTAATCCTTTGTGATGAAAAGGGGATTCCAATCGGAGAAAGCGAGAGTGTTCTGCTTCGGTCGATACTTCCCGGATCGGCATCATAATACTGATCGCCGATCGATTTAAGGCTTGAGCGGACCCAGTGGCACGGCTTGGAAGACGAATCGCGAGGTAACCCAACACGGTATGCACTGTGATTCGCCGTTGCTTCGGCGATTGCCGTGAGGCCAGTGAAGGTTATTGTGGCGACGTTTCATGCCCGACGGAGATTTTTGATGACAGGGTCGGCCCGGAATTTTCTGGAGTTTCATGATGTTCCGGAGGTCGGGCTTCGATCGATTGTCGCTCGCGCCGGTGAACTGGCAAAAGCCTGGGATGATCGTGCGATGCCGCAGACCCTTGCGGGAAAACGCGTCGCGCTGATTGTCGACGACGGCGGCTGGCGCAATACGACCGCCTTCGATCTCGGCATCCAGGCGATGGGTGGTATCTGCGTGCATGTGCCGATCGGCTTCAATACCAGGGAGGAAACCGGCGATCTCTCGGGTTATCTCGGCAACTGGTTCGACATGCTGGTGATCCGCACCAAAGAGCTTGCGACGTTGAAGGCAGTGGCGGCAGTCTCGCCGGTGCCTGTCATCAATGCGCGCTCACGCTCCAACCACCCTTGCGAGACGCTCGGCGATCTTGCCTATATCAACAGCCGGCGCGGCTCGATCGACAGGTTGAAGGTCGTTGGCGTGGCGGCGGACGCAAATATCCTCCGTTCCTGGGCCGAGGCGTCGATCGTATTGCCGATCGAGGTGGTGCAGGTCTATCCCGAACGCTGGCACATCCGTGACGCCGCGTTGTTCAACGGACGCTTCCGCGCGAGTACCGATATGGGCGAGCTATCGGATGCCGATGTCGTCATCACCGATTCATGGCCGGGCGATGGCCCCTCGGACGCACTCGCCGGCTATCGGATCGGGACCGATGTGCTCGATCGTTTGCCGGAGGATGCGATCTTCCTGCCGTGCCCGCCGGTTACACGCGGCCAGGAAGTGACGGCCGAAGCGATGGAGCATCCGCTTTGCCGAAGCCGTGACGCCAAGGCTTTTCTGCTGCACGCGCAGAATGCGCTGATGGAATGGCTCGCCGCCTAGAACAGGATGATTTTAGGCCGGGTGGGCCTAAAATCTGAATCCTGTTCCCCATTATATAGTTAGAGCATGATGTCGTCCGAAAACCGCTTCGCACTTTTCCTGGTATTGCTCTAATCCGGCCTTCGATCTCCACCGCGCAGTATGTTCGTGATAGAAGCGGTGAGGGATCGGGAGGTTTGGCAGATGGGAGAGTTGACGATCGAGCTCGCGAAAAGTCCGGCAGAGATCGCCGCCGTGCGAGATCTCTGCCGATCATTCCGGCAATGGCTCTATGACAATTATCCCCAGCATCGGTCGGTGATCGATCTCTATTACAATCCGCAAAAGTTCGAGGCGCTGCTCATCGACCTGCCGCAGATTCACGCAAGGCCGAAGGGCGCGATCTTCGTGGCGCGGCTCGACGGAGAGCCTGTCGGCTGCGTCATGCATCACGAGCAGGCGCCTGACATTGCTGAGATGAAAAGGCTTTTCGTCTCGGCCGCCGCTCGCGGTCATGGTGTTGCCGTTGCGCTCTGCGAGGCATCGATCACCCAGGCGAGAGCTGACGGCTATCACTCGATGCGGCTTGACACCGGCATTTTTCAGACGGCAGCGCAGGGGCTCTATCGGCGCCTCGGCTTCCGGGAGCGGAATGCTTACTATAAGGTCCCGCCGGAGCTCGAACAGATCCTGCTCTTCTTCGAGCGGGAACTGTGATCCCGTCACGCACCGCCTGCCGCCTCGGCCGCGCCCTTGCTCCTCCCGGCGTGCTCAGGCATTGTTGCTGCATGAGGAGAGCTTTCATCTTGCTGCTGGCGTTCTGGCCGGGTTTTGCCTTGGCGGATCAGGCCTTCTATCCGGCAAAATCGGGCAATGCCAATGCGCCGGTGCTGACGGTTTATTCCTCGCTCGACGAGCCCCTGGCGCAGCCGATGATCCGGGGTTTCCAGGAGGCCAATCCCGATGTCGCGGTCAAATATGAGGACATGCTGACCGGCGACATTTACGACCGCATCGTCCGGGAGACGGATGCCGGCAAGAAGACGGCGGATTTCGCCTTTTCGTCGGCGATGGACCTGCAGGTGAAGCTTTCCAACGACGGATATGCGCAGGTCAGCAACCTGCCGATGAGTGCGCCATGGCCGAAATGGGCGAACTGGCGCAACACCGCCTATGCGCTCACCTTCGAGCCGGCGGTGTTCGTCTATCACAAGCCGAGCTTTGCCCATGAGCCGGTGCCGAGTTCGCGGGCTGAATTCGTCGATTATCTGAAACGCAAGGGCAACGACGTCTATGGGCGGATCGGCACCTACGATATCGAGCGCTCCGGCGTCGGCTTTCTTTTCATGGCGCGCGACCAGGAGCAGTTCGGCGACATCTGGTCGGTGATCGGGGCGATGGGGGCTGCCGGCGTCAAGCTTTATTCGACGAGTTCGGCGATCCTCGAACGCGTTGCCGACGGGCGCTTCGTGCTCGGCTACAATATTCTCGGCTCCTATGCGGCCGACTGGGCGTCGCGCTATCCCGATGTCGGCATCGTGCTGCCGAAGGATTATACCGTGGTGATGTCGCGGATCGGGCTGGTGCCGCAGGCCGCCGCCGATCCGGAGCTCGGTCGGCGTTACCTTACCTTCTTCATGTCGAGGGAAGGGCAGACGATCATGGCGCGCGAGCTGCAGATCCCGGCCGTCAGCCCCGAGGTGGCAGGGGAGAATACCGCCAATACGCTGCAGGAACTGCTCGGCGCCCAACTGCGGCCGGTGCCGGTCAGCCCCGGGCTGATGGTCTATCTCGACCAGGTGAAGCGGGCGCGGCTGATCGCGCATTGGAACGAGGTTCTGCGGATGCAGTGAAGGCGCTTTCGGTGGGCTTCGCCTTATAGCGCTTTGGATCGCTCCGCCTGGAGCTCTCGCCAGATGGGGCTCGCGGCCATGCTTCGCGGCGGCTGGAAGTACTGGCCATCCGGCAGCGAAGAACCGGGATTTAGATCGGCAGCTGCCAATTACGGCAAAAAAGTGTCCCGTCCTTCTGGATATCTCACCGATGTCAGCTAAATGACAGGTTGTTGTGGTCGCTTTGGCTACTTCTTCTCCGTGGAGGCGGAGAGCTGAAGCCTTGGGAGGTATTCCGCTCGTCATTCAGGACGCTTGCGTCCGCTGGCAGCCATTCCTCCTGATTCCCTTGAGAATAACAGGCGGTCTGCTCAGCCGCCGACGGAGGACACATCGTGAAGCATACGTTCATCGCAACCCTTTTCGCAGCGACCATCGCGCTGCCGGCCTATGCGGCCGATTACACCATCATCGCGCCCGCCGCTCCCGGCGGCGGCTGGGACCAGACGGCCCGTTCGCTGCAGACCGCGCTGCAGCAGGAGAAGATCTCCGGCAACGTGCAGGTCCAGAACGTTCCGGGCGCCGGCGGCACCATCGGCCTTGCGCAGTTCAGCAGCCAGGCTGCCGGCAACCCGAATTCGCTGATTGTCGGCGGCTATGTCATGGTCGGCGCGATCCTCACCAACAAGTCGCCGGTGACGCTCAAGGACGTTACGCCGATCGCCCGTCTGACCGGCGAATATGAGGCCGTCGTCGTTCCTGCCGCGTCCGAGATCAAGACGATGGCCGATCTGGTCGCGGCGCTGAAGAAGGATCCGGGTGCGGTTTCCTGGGGCGGCGGCTCTGCCGGCGGCACCGACCACATCGCCGTCGGCCTGATCGCCAAGGCTTCCGGCGTCGATCCGACCAAGATCAACTATGTCGCCTTCTCCGGCGGCGGTGAAGCGCTCGCCGCCATTCTCGGCGGCCAGGTCACAGCCGGCGTCTCGAGCTATAGCGAATTCGAATCGCAGGTGAAATCCGGCACGCTCCGTGTTCTCGCCGTATCCAGCGATAAGCGTATCGACGGCGTCGATGCTCCGACACTGAAGGAAGCCGGCACCGACGTCACCATCCAGAACTGGCGCATGGTCGCCGCTGCCCCCGGTCTGTCGGCAGAGCAGGTGGCAGCCGTCACTGCCGATTTCGAGAAGCTGCACAGTTCCGCCACCTGGCAGGAAACCCTGAAGACCAAGGGCTGGGCCGATACCTATCTGTCCGGCGACGCCTTCAAGGCGCAGCTCGAGAAGGATGTCGCCGCCACTGAAGGCATTCTCAAAGATATCGGACTTGTTCAATGAGCGAGGGTAACCCCTCCTCGGCAACCGAGCGCCGCCCTGATTGGGCGGCGTTCATCATTGCCGTTTTCCTCTTCGTCGTCGCCGGCGTGATGGCCTGGGATGCCTCCCATCTGAAAACGATTGCGCAATACGACCGCATCGGTCCGGCGACAGTGCCTCAAGTGGTGGCGTTCGGCCTCTTCTGTCTTGGGATCTGGACCGCCTTCGAAGCCTGGCGCGGCGATTTTCCCGAACGTGACCCGCAGGAAGTCGCACCCGTCATCTGGATCGTCGCCGGTCTTGCCGGCCAGATGCTGCTTTTGCGCGTCGCCGGCTTCTCGATCGCGACCGGCATCCTCTTCGCGCTGACGGCACGCGGCTTCGGCAAGCGCAAGCTCTGGATCTCGCTGCCGCTTGGCATCGTCCTCAGCTTCGTCGTCTGGGCGATCTTCTCGCAGCTGCTACAACTGACGCTGCCGGCCGGCCCGCTCGAACATCTGTTCTTCTGACCGCGCGGACGCGCTGTCAGCTCTTTTGATTTTGCGCGGCGCCTGACCCCGAAATGGGATGGTCCGGAACGCCGCTTGGGGCACCAAGATGAGCACATTCGAATTCCTATGGCAGGGTATCCTGGTTGCAATGCAGCCGATGAACCTGGTTTATGCGCTGGTCGGCGTGACGCTCGGCACTGCCGTCGGCGTGCTTCCCGGCATCGGCCCGGCACTTACCGTGGCGCTGCTGTTGCCTGTCACCTACAAGCTCGATCCCGGCGGCTCGCTGATCATGTTCGCCGGCATCTATTACGGCGGCATGTATGGCGGTTCGACGACCTCGATCCTGCTCAACACGCCGGGTGAAAGCGCCTCGATCGTCACCGCGCTCGAGGGCAACAAGATGGCGCGCGCCGGGCGCGGCGGACCGGCGCTGGCGACGGCGGCGATCGGCTCCTTCGTCGCCGGCCTGATCGCCACGCTCGGGCTTGCCTTCATCGCTCCCTATATCGTCAAGCTGGCGCTGGTCTTCGGGCCGCGCGAATATTTCGCGCTGATGGTGCTTGCCTTCGTCACCGTCTCCTCGGCTTTCGGCGATTCGGCGCTCAGGGGCCTGACCTCGCTGTTCATCGGTTTCGCGCTCGCCATGGTCGGCATCGATCAGCAGACGGGGCAGGCCAGGCTTTCCTTCGGCATTCCCGACCTGCTCGACGGCGTCGAGGTAACGACCTTGGCGGTGGCGATGTTTGCGATCGGCGAGACGCTTTATATCGCCGCGCAGGGCAACCGGATCGCGGAGAAGGTCGAGGCGGTCAAGGGTTCGCTCTGGATGACCGCTGAGGACTGGTCACGCTCATGGAAACCGTGGCTGCGCGGCACGCTGATCGGTTTCCCGATCGGCGCGATGCCGGCGGGCGGCGCTGAAATCGGAACTTTCCTCTCCTATGCGACCGAAAAGCGGCTGGCGAAAAACCCGGAAGAGTTCGGCCATGGCGCAATCGAGGGCGTGGCCGGTCCTGAGGCTGCGAACAACGCTTCGGCCGCCGGCACGCTGGTGCCGCTTCTGACACTCGGCCTGCCGACGACCGCGACGGCGGCGATCATGCTTGCCGGCTTCCAGCAATACGGGCTGCAGCCGGGGCCGCTGCTGTTTGCCACCAATCCGCAACTCGTCTGGGGGCTGATCGCCAGCCTGCTCATCGCCAATGCGATGCTTCTGGTGCTGAACCTGCCGATGATCGGGCTCTGGGTAAAGCTGCTGACAATCCCGAAGCCATGGCTCTATGCCGGTATTCTGCTGTTTGCGACGCTCGGGACGATCGGCGCCAATCCGTCGGTGTTCGAACTCGGCATGCTGCTCACTTTTGGCCTGCTCGGCTATGTGATGCGGCTCTTCGGCTATCCGATCGCGCCTGCTGTCGTCGGCCTGATCCTCGGGCCGCTTGCCGAACAGCAGCTGCGCCGGGCGCTGGCGATCAGCCAGGGCGATGTCACGACGCTTGTCATGTCGCCGATCGCGGCAGGCCTGCTCATCGTTGCAGCCGCCGCCTTCCTCATCCCGCTGATCCTGCGGCTGCGGGGCAGGGGCCAGGTGCTGTCGCAACTGGCGGCAAACGAAGACTAGCGCATCGGCCCGAAAATCGGAATCGCTTTTCGGAAAGCACGATGCGCAGATTTCAAAGTGTTAGAGCGTCCTTTGTGCGTCCCAAAGGATGCACGGCGCTAAGAACAAAAAGACGACCCACCCCCTCCCTCGAGGCCGGCCATGGAAACATGTGCCGGCCTGCTGTTTTTGCATGGCTGAGGTGATTTTCTGAGCATTGTGGAGGTCTATGCGTGACGCCACCTATGGACAGTCAATCATAGAGCAAGAGGAAAAGGACAATGTCCGCACTTCGCAATTCAATCCGTACTGGCTTCTTTGGCCGCGCATTCGCCGTCCTTGGGGCTGCAAATGCCGTCAGCGCTGCTGTTGAAGCCGGCCGTCGCCCGCGCGCCAACGATCTGACGAAACTCGGCATCGACCCAGCCTCTTTCGGTCGGGTCTCCCGCTAACACCTTCAAACCATGCATGAATGAATTAGCCCGCAACCGGATGGTCGCGGGCTTTATTTTTATCCCTACGGATGCAGCAGCGCGGCGCGCTGTGACACCCGATGTCAGGCGTGAAGCTCCTCCTGCCGGGCGACGTGATCCTCGACCTTTTCGCGCCTGTTGTGGCGGATGGATGACCAGAGGGACAGGCCGATCAAGGCCGCGCCGCCGAGTCCGGTGATGACTTCGGGGATGTGCACCATGGTCTGCGCATACATGATCACCGAGAGGATCAGGATGGCATAGAAGGCGCCATGTTCGAGGTAGCGATATTCGGCAAGCGTTCCCTTCTCCACCAACATGATTGTCATCGAGCGCACATACATAGCGCCGATGCCGAGACCGATGGCAATGACGAAGAGGTTCTGCGTCAGCGCGAAGGCGCCGATGACGCCGTCGAAGGAGAAGCTGGCGTCCAGCACTTCCAGATAGATGAAGGCGCCGAGGCCACCCTTGGCGGCAGCGCTCATCGTCTGCTGCGAGGCATCGAGCAGCCCGCCGACCACCTCGACCGCGAGGAAGGTGAGCAGGCCGTAGATGGCGCAATGGACGAAGACGGTGGCTTCCTCGCCGCCGATCAGCCAGGAGAAAACCAGCATTAGCGCCAGCACGAAGGCGATCTCGATACCCTTGATGGTGGCGGAACGCGCCATCATCTTTTCAAGACCGCCTATCCAATGCACCTGCTTCTCGTGATTGAAGAAGTAGTTGAGCCCGACCATCATCAGGAAGGTGCCGCCGAAGGCTGCGATCGGCAGATGCGCGTCGTTCATGATGCGGGCATATTCGGCAGGCTCGCGGGCGGCAAGCACCAGAGCATCCCAGGGGCCGATCTGTGCCGCGATCGCGACGATCGCCAGCGGGAAGACGATGCGCATGCCGAAGACGGCAATGATGATGCCCCAGGTGAGGAAGCGTTTCTGCCAGACCGGCGTCATCTCCTTCAGCTTGTTGGCGTTGACGATGGCATTGTCGAAGGAAAGCGATATCTCCAGCACTGCAAGCACCGTGCAGATGAAGAAGACGGTCGCCATGCCGCCGATTGTGCCGGTCGTCTGCCAGCCGAGCACGGCGCCGAGAACGAGGCCGAGGGCAGTGACGATGAAAGCCCAGCGGAAATAGCTGAGCGAGGACTTAGAGGTCACAGTCTGGTTCATGGCCGCACCTCGCGGCCGCAAATCGTGTCGAAGAGGGTGGACAAATTGAAAAGACGCCGCACGCCACAACGGGCACGCGGGTCAGGCATGGTGAGCTTGTTCATCGATGAAAAATCCGCCGGCTAAGCTGCAGGCGGTACCGACATCACGAGAGCGCCGTAAAAACTCTCGCCAGAGGGGCCCGGCACCAAAGTTCCCCGTCAGCCGATGTCTGGAAGGCTGCGGGATAGGTTCTAGGTAATGAACTTCGCGGGCCAGTCAAGGGTGTTCACCACACCGGGATTGGATGATTTTTTTGGAACCATCCCGATGCCCACCCGTTAGGCCGAGGTTGAGCTTAAAAAAGGAGGCCGATGATGCACACTTCGACCCATGTTCCCGACAAACGCACGGAGGCGTCCGACCGCATGAAGCGGGCGAAGCCGAACCGCATGCAGAAGGCGCAGGTGCTGCCGCCGCACCATGTCGATCTGACCCTGACTCCCGGCGTTTATCACGACATTCACGTGCCGGCCCATGTTACCGGCGCCGATCTTTCCAAGGGTGGCCCCGACATCAAGGGCAATGCAGAGACCAAGAAATAACGGCTATTCCGCAAGCCCTTGGGCGATGACAGTAGTTTTGAAACAGGGTGAGAAACATATGACGATCAACTTTGTGCCCCGCGAGATCTTCATCCGGCACGAAAATGAATGGCAGGCCGTCCGCGAGGCGGCGGACGAGCGCATCAATATCGGCAAACGCCAGAAGCCGCTCTCCGCCATCGGCGGCACCGCATCGGTTGGGAAAAGCGATCCTTCGGCTACACGCGCTGAATGACCAACAGCCGAGTGACCCACAGAAGGGCACGCCGACAACACGAGCGCCCGGCATAATGCCGGGCGCTTTGCTTTTCTATTTCTGTTCATCGCGATCGACACGCTGTCCGGAATTAAAGCCGAACCGTTGTTCGAGTTTGCCGAAGGCGAAGAGTACGCAGATGGCGACGATCGTCGTGAAGAAGGCGATCGGCCAATAGCCGAAGCCCATGGCGAGGCCTATCGCGCCGGAGAGCCACATGCCGGCACCTGTCGTCAGCCCGTGCACCCGACCTCTGGCAAAGACGATCATGCCGGCGGCAAGGAAGGCGACGCCGGCGGTGACGGCTTCGATGACGCGCAGCGGATCGATGCGCACCTGCTCGTCATCGGTAAAACCCGGCATGTGCACGGCCTCGATCGAGATGATGGCGAAGAGGGCAGCGGCAAGACTGATCAGAATATGGGTGCGGAAGCCCGCCGGGCGGTCGCGTGCCTCGCGTTCGAAGCCGATCAGCCCGCCGAAGACGATGGCGCCGAAGAGGCGGGCGAAGATGACGGGATAGTGGATACGCGACGCCGGTATCATGTCGGCGATGATGAGATCCATGGATTTTTCCCCGGAATAGATGGAATTTTTCGCTGGCTAACGTCTGAGCACGGAATTTGTTCAGCTTTTTTCCCTCATGCGTTTCGGCCGTCCCGTTGGTCTCTCCGGTCCGCGCCAGCGCTTTCATGTCATTGGAGAGAAAGTTCAGCGAACCAGGCATCATCCTGTCGCCGCGCCAACCTTTCGGAAAGGATTGGGCAGCGATAATCCCGGCCTCACGGGAATCGGACAGATGGCCAAGACAGCGACACGCGGCCGCCGCAAGGCGCCGGCGAGAGGAAAGAGCAAAGCGCGCAGCAGCGGTGGCGGATTGCTGCCCTGGGCGGTGATCGGCATTGCCGCGATCGGCGGCATCGTCGTCCACGACCATTGGAAGAGCATCCAGCCGATGCTTGCAAGGCAATCGACGTCGATCACGCGGGAAACGGCGGAGCCAAGGCCCGTCGTCAGGAAGGACGTGTCGGCGAAGCAGGTTGCGCTTGCCGCACCCACGCCGAAAGTCGCAGTGCCGCTGCCACAGTCGCAATCGCTGCCGCCGGCGGCGATCCCGACGCCGATGATCCAGCCGATAAAGGCAGTGCCGTCCCCAGCCTCCCCGGCCGTTTCGGAAACCGGGACAGTCGCCTTCGGCTATTGCGGGCAGGGCGCCCATATCAATTGCGTCGGCGACGGCGGCGTCTTCTGGTACAAGGGCGAAAAGATCGTGATTGCCGACATGGCGAGCCCGGTGGTCGACCAGGCGCGCTGTGACGGCGAGCGCCGGGTGGCCTTTGCCGCCAAGTCGCGGCTGCTGGCGCTTCTGAACGCCGGCCCCTTCACCATGAATGCTGCGGGCAAGGGCGAGCCCTCTGGCGCGCCGCGCGTCGTCTCGCGCGACGGGCGCTCTTTCGGCGCGCAGCTGATCAACGAGGGCCTGGCACGCAAGCCAGGGGCCGCCGGCGGCGCCTGGTGCGCCTGAGGGCGGCTACTTACCCTTTTTCACCAGCTTGCCGCCGGTACGGAAGCTGCCGGTAAACGAGGAATCCTTGCTCTCGGCGGTGCATTCGATCGCGATCGGCTTGCCGGCATAGGGATTGCCGAAGGTGCAGAAGCCGGCAACCTTGACCTCTCCGGTCATCTTGTTGCCGACACCTGTCGTGACGAGGCTGAGCGGCAGGCGGGCATTGCCGTTGGAGGCGGGCTTGATGCCGCTGCCGTCGCCCTGGAAGCCGAGCGCCTTGCCGTCCGAGGAGAAGATGAAGGTCACCAAGCCATTGGCCAGCGTGACGCTGGCAAGCTCGTTCTTGCAGCCCTTGGTGGCGTCGAATTTGGCAACGACCAGCTTGGCGCATTTGCCGGAAAGGGTAATGACGCCGGGCGCACCGGGAAAGGTCTCGACGGGCGCGGCCGGCGCGGCAGAGGCCGGCAAGGCGAGGACGGCGGAAAAAATTGCGGCAGCAGCAAGCGCGGATAACTTCATTTCGATTTCAAACCCCATGTCGTGGCGAGTCGAATCACTACCTCACCCTCGGTTCGCCATGGCATTGTTCTGTGTCCGAATTTGGCGCCGTTATTGCTGAGGCGCGAATTTTTTTCGGCCGCAGGGCTAGCTCGGCGATCGGCGGCAGATAAGTAAAAAGTTGGTTGAGCTTGCTGGTTACAAGGTTCAGCAATGACATAGGCTGCCGGACATCGGCAACGAACCGATGTGACACGACAGGGCAAGGCACTCATCGAGCGTGCCGTTTTGGACGCATGTCTGGTCAAGGGGAATGGGCCCAGGCAGGGAAGTCCAGGCCCATTCTTTCCCGATCGGAGGTCAGTCAGATCAGGAATTCATAGCTGCCGGTCCAGAGCGTGATGCCGAAAAGTGTGAGCGGTTTCGGACGACATCCTGTTCTAGCCGGCAGCCTTTTGTCAGAACGCGCGCTGCAGGCGGAAGAAGCCCGAGGTTACGTCTTCAGCATTGTCCGGATCGAGGTACTGAACCGAAACCTTTGCCGAGAGGTTTTCAACGATCTGGTAGTCGATCGTTACGCCGGCTTTCCAGGCGCTAACGTCGTCGTTGAACTCGCCGGCAGTGACGCCGTAGTTGTCGTAGTACTGAACGGCCGGGGTGATCTTCAGCTTGTCGGTCGCCTTGATGGCGTATTCAGCGGCGATCGCCCATTCAGCCTTGTTGTAATAGGCGTTCGGGTTGGTCGCGTAGACGACTGCGAGGCCGAGCGTGCCCGGACCAACAGCAACCGTACCCATAGCGCGGACGGCACCTTCTTCGTTGTCGGTGTCATAACCAGCAGTGATCTGGTAGCTGAATGCACCAGCCTTGCCGCCGAGACCGACTGCAACGCCGACGTTGTTGGCGGTTTCGCCATCATAGAACGGGCTGTCTTCCAGCTCGTCAACGCTGACGCCAGCGTAGAAGGCGTCGGTTTCGTACTGATAACGGATAGAGTTGTGCAGCGTTACCGGAGAACCGATATCGTCCGTTTCGCCGGAGAGACCATCGTCCCACCAGCTGTAGAACAGACCAGCGCGGAAGCCGGCGATGTCGAGGTAAGCAGAGTCCAGCTGGGCCTTCTGGGCAGAAGCGTTGTCAGCATTGAACTGCATGACGATGACGCCGGTCAGCGGACCATATTCAGTGTCGCTCTTGGCCGTAAACTGAACCTGACCACGCGTACGGGCATCCCAGTCCGAGTCGTTGGCGACAGAACCACCGCCGCCGGCGCCGATCGAGCTGGCGTTCGGAGCAACGTCAACCTGGAAACGAATGTAACCGTTGATCTTGAGGCAGGTTTCGGTGCCCGGGATGTAGAAGTAGCCGGTGCCGTAAGCGTCGCAGACGCGAACGTATTCAACCGGTTCCGGCTCGGCAGCAACGATAGCGTCGGCAGCCTGAGCGCCGGATACTGCTGCAAGTGCAGCAGCGGAGCCGAGAAGAAGGCCCTTGATGTTCATGGAATAACCTCCAGTTCAGATGCAAAGAGGATGAAGACCGTCTGCCCTCGGCAGTCCCTACGTGTCTTCAACCCGTGTGACCGAAGCGGCACCTTTTTGGCTCGGTGCCTGCCTCGCCGCGGAAGTTACATAGGGTATGTTGCACTGCAACGGCATTGTCGATCGTGACAGCGAGAGGGTATTGCTATGTTGCTGAAATCACACGGATTTTGTCATAAACTCGTCATCTGTCAGTCACAAAACCGCGCTTCTGCATGCCTGAGCAACGAGGGGCTGAACTTCAGCAACGATATGCAATTGATGATCGCGTGAGCACGTCCTCATATGCGAATACGCCATCACTGCGATCGGCACGAATCGGACAAAAGCTCGACAAGCAGCATGTTTTGCCAGGACATACCCCAGGACATACCGATGTCGGGCCACAGCTTCTTACTGGCAGTGATCGGTGACTGGCGAATGTCGCCTCGACGGGAAGCGACGAAGATCTGCCACGCGCTTTGGGGAAGAGCGGTCGTCTCGCTAGGGATTTTTGAAATCGTCCCAGAGGATCGCTACCCCAGCCGCGAGGATCGTGATCGAATTAGCCAAAGCCTGATGCTAATGGGTTCGACGACATGAAACTGCATATGCCCGAAGCCGAGGAGGCCGGCCCGGATCATGGTCGCGGACCAATCACGTTCAAGCCCTCGCTCCGCAAAGTGCTGGATCTGCAGCGCGTGCCAGGCTCAGGAAACAGAAAATCCCCAAGGCGGGGATTTGTCAACGATGTCAGGGAGATCGGATGGTGGGCGTGACAGGGATTGAACCTGTGACCCCTACGATGTCAACGTAGTGCTCTCCCGCTGAGCTACACGCCCATCCGATGGCGGCGCATAGATCACAAAACCTTCGGAGCCGTCAATAGGCTTTTTTCAGTTTTGTGACGCGCCGTCCTGCAAGCCTTACGCGGCAAGCATCTTGTTGACCTCGTCGACGAGATCGCGCAGGTGAAAAGGCTTGGAAAGGACCTTGGCATCCTTCGGCGCCTTCGAATCAGGGTTCAGCGCCACGGCGGCAAAACCGGTGATGAACATCACCTTCAGGTCGGGGTCGAGCTCGGTGGCGCGGCGCGCCAGCTCGATGCCGTCCATCTCGGGCATGACGATATCGGTCAGCAGCAGGGAAAACGGCTCCTCGCGCAGCCGGTCATAGGCGCTGGCGCCATTGTCATAGGAAAGGACCTTGTAGCCGGCCTTTTCGAGCGCTTTCACCAGGAAGCGGCGCATGTCGTTGTCGTCTTCGGCGAGAAGTATCTTCTGAGTCATCAATCCAGACCGCGATCCATAGGTTTTTGGTGGGCTGCCAGCCGTTTACACTAGTCTTTATCCGGTAAACAACCGGTGAATTGCCTGTGCGTGACCGCCGTCCCTCCTACATAGTATGGACTTGCGACCGGGCAACTGGCAACATGGGCCAAGCAGTCAGTTCATGACATGGTAAAGAGGGCCGAAAGTGCCGGAAATACGCGAATACGAGCTTTTTGAGGTCCATGAGCCCGTGTCGCAGACCATTCCCTTCGTCTACAACTCCCCCCATAGCGGCCGCATTTATCCACCGGAATTTATCGCCCAGTCCAGGCTGGAAGGCATCGCCATCCGCCGTTCCGAGGATCACTATGTAGACGAGCTCTTCGGCTCGGCCGTCGCACTCGGCGCGCCGTTGCTGGCAGCCAACTTCCCGCGCGCCTATCTCGACGTCAATCGCGAGCCTTACGAGCTCGATCCGCGGATGTTCGACGGGTTGCTGCCGCCCTATGCCAATGTCAATTCGCTCAGGGTCGCCGGCGGGCTCGGCACCATTCCGCGCATCGTCGCCGAGAACATGGAGATCTATGCGCGGCGCCTGCCGGTGCAGGAGGGGCTCGACCGCGTCGAAGCGGTCTACAAACCCTATCATGCGGCGCTCCGCCGTCTGATCGCGCGAACGCATGTACAGTTCGGCTTCGGCGTGTTGATCGACTGCCACTCGATGCCCGGCAATGTGCGCGTTGCCGGCAGCACTGCGCGACCTGATTTCATCATTGGTGATCGCTACGGCACCAGCGCTTCGGCTGAACTTTCGCGCGCCGCCATCGCCATCCTCGAGGAAATGGGCTTCGCTGCGATCCGCAACAAGCCCTATGCCGGCGGCTTCATCACCGAACATTACGGCCGCCCCTCGCGCGGCCTGCACGCGCTGCAGATCGAGGTGAACCGGGCGATCTATGTCGACGAGCTGACGCTGGAGAAGCGCGAGGATTTCGCTGCAGTGGCCGACGCCGTCACGGACTTCATGCAGCAGATGGCGGAGTATGTCGAGAAATTTGCCGGCGAGCGGGCGCTGGCCGCCGAATAGATCTCTTTTTCGATTTCGCTGACGTCTGGCCGTCGTCTTCCCGGCCAAAAAAAACCGCGCTTGTGAGCGCGGCTAAGTCTAGGGAGGAAACACCCAAGGAGGGTATTTACAGTCAGAAGACTGTATGAAGACGCTACTATTGCATTGCACAAATGTCAAGCAATATATTGCGGTGCGATATCTTTGGGCAGTTAGAACCAAATTGCCTGCTGCGTTTGCATTCCCGTTGCTTTTCGCTATGAAAAGCGCCATTCCCGCCAGCCAAACGGATCCATCATGTTTCCTGACCGTTCGTTCTTCAACCGCCTGGCGGAGGCCGCCCGAGCCGAGACGCTTCCGCGCTTCCGCTCCGGCCTCGATGTCACGAACAAGCTTTCCTCCGGTTTCGACCCGGTGACGGAGGGCGACCGGGCGGCCGAACTCGCCATCCGGGCGCTGATCGAGGAGAATTTCCCTGGCCACGGCATTCTCGGCGAGGAACATGGCAATGTCGGGCTCGACCGCGAATATGTCTGGGTGATCGATCCGATCGACGGCACACGCGCCTTCATCTCCGGTGTGCCGGTATGGGGAACGCTGATCGGCCTGCAGAAAGATGGCAGGGCGATCATGGGCATGATCGAACAACCCTTTACCGGCGAGCGTTATTTCGCCGATCAGAACGGCTCGATCTATACCGGGCCGGAGGGCGAGCGGCGCCTGGCGACGCGCCAGTGCGACGCGCTTTCGAACGCCATCCTGTTCACCACCTCGCCGCATCTCTTTGCCGGCGAGGAGATGGAGAAATACCGCGAGATCGAGAGCCAGGTGCGGCTCTTCCGCTACGGCTGCGACTGCTATGCCTATGCGCTGCTTGCCGCCGGCCATATCGATCTGGTCGTCGAAAACAGCCTGAAACCCTATGACGTCGGCGGCATCATTCCCGTCATCGAGGGGGCCGGCGGCATCATCACCACCTGGGACGGCGGACGGCCGGAAAACGGCGGCTCGATCATCGCTGCCGGCAGCCGGGCAGTCTACGAACAGGCAATCGCCATCCTGCAGCGCTGATCCCCCGGTCGATAAAGCCGATCCGGACTACGTGCCGAGGGCGGCGACGTCCTGGTTTTCTTCGGCATCGCTGCCGGGAATGAAGGCGTGGAAAGCGGCAAGGGCGGCGGCGCGGTAGATATCCCGTTCTTGGAAGATCTCGTGACGGGCGCCGTTGATCGGCACCAATTGACCGGCGCGGAAATAACGCGAAAGCCGCTCCTGCGCCGTGTAGGGCACGACACCGTCACGCGTCGGGGCGATAACGATGGTCGGGATGGTGATCGAGAAGAGATGGTAGGGCGAGGTGACCCGGTCCATCGTGCGAAAGGCCTCGATCAGCCAGCGGGCTGTCGGCGGCCCGAGCGTCAGTTCCGGATGAGCCTTCATCATTGCGACATTGCGCTCGAAACGGTGTTCGTCCGAGGTCAGCGGATTGTCGCTGAAGTTCGGCTCCTTCAGCTTGGAGGTCAGCGGCAGGAAGCCGAGGCCGAGGGCCGTCAGCGTGCCGGCGAGAGCGCGGATGACGCGGGGCGAGGCCGACTGGCCGGTCAGGCCGATGAAGGGCGCCGACAGCACCATGCGATCGATACGGGTGGTGAGATAGGGCGCGGCCGACAGCGCGATCAGGCCGCCGGTGGAATGGGCGAGCAGATAGAAGGGCAGGCGGGTATCCGGCAGCACCACCTTTTCGAGGAAGGTGTCGAGATCACGCTCGTAATCGGCAAAGCGGCGGATGTGGCCATGGTTGCGGCTCTTCAGGAGCCGGGGCGAGCCGCCCTGGCCGCGCATATCGAAGGTCGCGACCCAGAGTCCTTTGCCCGTCAGGTCGCGGATCGTCTCGAAATATTTCTCGATATATTCGTTTCGGCCGTGCAGGATGACGACGGTGCCCTTGGCAATCTGGCCGCTCGAGCGGAAGACGGCGTATCGCAGCTGGTGGCCGTCATGGGTTTCGAAGAACCCCTCCGTGCGGTTTTCCGGGGCGGGATTATCGGGCGTCGAATAGAGAACCTGATCCATGACTTTGCCAATGCGCCGCTGCTGACTGCTTCGCATCAGGGATAGCGCATGGCATCCGGCTTGGAAAGCGGTGGGGAAAAGGGCCGGCAGGAGCATGAGGGTGCTCGCGGCCGGCCGAAGTTGAGGCTGAAGAAGAAGGGACGATGCACTTCAGCCATCGGGACCAGATTTCACCCGACGCCTAAATTCCTAGGCGAAGGCGCCTGAACGTGCTCCGAACCGGTCGTTCATACGCGGTTCACGGGTCGATCAAGGCGACTTCGAAAAGGTCTTGAACTCCTCGAATCCCATCACCATTTCCTTTCTGCGGGTGCCGAACAGGGCCTGCGCAACCGTCCCAAGGCCGCCAAAGATGGGGTCTCAGGGGCACTTTATCGCAACACGTCGCTTCCACAGGAGGACATCATGCGTCACGTAGACTTCTCTCCCCTTTATCGTTCGACCGTCGGTTTCGACCGGCTCTTCACCATGCTCGACAGCCTTGCCCAGCCGGAGCAGGCGCAGACCTATCCGCCCTATAATATCGAGCGCACCGGTGAAAACACCTATCGCATCACCATGGCCGTTGCCGGTTTCGACGAGACCGAACTTTCGATCGAAGCCCATGCCCTTGTGCTGTCCGTGAAGGGTGAAAAGAACGAGGAACCTGCCGAAAGCGGCGAATTCCTCTACCGCGGCATTGCCAAGCGCGCCTTCGAGCGCCGCTTCCAGCTCGCCGACCATGTCGAGGTGACCGCCGCTTCGCTGAAGAACGGCCTTCTGCACATCGACCTTCTGCGCAATATTCCCGAGGCCATGAAGCCCCGCAAGATCGCGATTGCCGCAGAACCGGTCGAGGCTCCGAAGGCCATCGAGGCGCAGATCATCGACGGCTAATCACATCCTTATCGGATAAAACGAACGGCGCTCCTATGGGGCGCCGTTTTTTATTTCGGCTCAGGCCGGGCTGGTTGCCTCGTCGATTTCCTTGTCCGTTGCGCGGCGGGCCGCGGCGGCGGCGTATTTCTGGGCGATGACGGCGCAGACCATCAGCTGGATCTGGTGGAACAGCATCAGCGGAAGCACGATCGCGCCGATCGACTGGCCGGCGAAGATGACGTTGGCCATCGGCACGCCGCTTGCGAGGCTCTTCTTCGAGCCGCAGAAGGTGATGGTGATCTGGTCGGCCTTGTTGAAGCCCAGCCAGCGGCTGCCGAACATCGTCAGAACCAGGACAATTGCCAGCAGGACCATGTCGGCGACGATGACGACGGCGATATCGGCGATCGAGAAGGTGTGCCACAGCCCTTCCACCACCGCCGTGCTGAAGGCGAGATAGACGACCATCAGGATCGAGCCGCGGTCGACAGGCATCAGGATCTTCTTCTTGGCGCGGATCCAGTCGCCGATCCAGGGCTGCAGGATCTGGCCGACGATGAAGGGGGCAAGCAGCTGCAGCAGGATCTGCTCCAACGCGTCAAAGGAGAAGCCGCCATGGCCGCCGACGGAAAACAGCAGGCCGACGAGCAGCGGCGTCAGGAACATACCGAAGATGTTGGATGCCGAGGCCGAGCAGATGGCGGCGGGCACGTTGCCGCCCGCCATCGAGGTGAAGGCGATCGACGACTGCACCGTCGACGGCAGCACGCAGAGGAAGAGGATGCCGAGATAAAGCGGCTGCGGCAGGATCGTGTCGGGGATCAGCCCGAGTGCCATGCCGAGCAACGGGAAGATGCCGAAGGTCGTCAGCAGGATGACGATATGCAGGCGCCAGTGCAGCAAGCCTGCGATGACCACGTCGCGCGACAGGCGGGCGCCATGCAGGAAGAACAGAAGCGCGATGGCAAGATCGGTGGCGATGCCGAAATAATCCGCGAATGTGCCGCGCGCCGGCAGCAACGAGGCGAGGATGACGGTGCAGACAAGCAGGATGGTGAATGTATCGGGCAGAAAGCGGCGCATGGCGGTCTCGCGGCGTGAAAACAGTCATTGTTCTGTCGTCCATTATGATCCAGGATGCAAGGAATAACAGTTATCGAGAAGCCGGATCATGTTGGACCTTTCGCAATTGCGCAGTTTCGTTACCGTCGAACAGATGGGCAGTTTCACGCTCGCCGCAGAAAGGCTCGGCCTCGGGCAGTCGACGGTCAGCCAGCACATCCAGCGGCTGGAGACGACGCTCGGGCGCAGGCTGCTGGCGCGCGACACCCATAAGGTGATGTTGACCGGCGATGGCGAGGCGCTGCTGTCGCATGCGCGTGCCATGCTTTCGATCGAGGGGCAGGTCCAGTCGCTGTTTAAGAGCAACAGCCTGCGCGGCAGTCTGCGGCTCGGCGTATCGGAGGATTTCGTCACCAGCCAGCTGCCGGCGGTGCTGGAGGATTTCGTGCGTTCGCACCCCTCGGTCGACCTCGAACTGACGGTTGCGCTTTCCGGCGTTCTTTACGAGATGCAGGACAATGGCGAGATCGATCTGGTGCTTGCCAAGCGCCGGCTCGGCGATGCGCGCGGAAAACTCGTCTATCGAGAGCCGCTCGTTTGGCTGGCACGCGATCCCGAGCGCGTGCTTGCCTCCGGCCCTTTGCCGCTGATCGCCTTTCCGCCGCCGAGCGTCACCCGGGTGATCGCGCTCGAAGCACTCGGGCGAAACGGGGTGCCGTGGAGGATCGTCTGCACCTGCGGCAGCCTGAGCGGGCTGACGGCGGCGGCGCGAGCCGGGATGGGCGTGCTGGTGCAACCGCGCAGCATGGCGCCGTCCGGCCTGAAGGAGATCGCTGCGGGAAAACTTCCGGTGCTGGAAGATGTGGAATTCGTGCTGGTGCCGCGTAAGGGCGCGGACCAAGCTCTGGTCTCGGCACTATCCGAGGATATTCTGCAAAAGGTGAGGGGATTGCGGTCGGCGTGAATCCTTGCCCGTCACCGAAAGGCCTGCCGGGCCGGCAAGCCTTTCCGGCAGGCGATCAGGCGGCCAGGCACTTCAAGAAGCCATCGACATCAGCTTCGGTCGTCGCGAAACTGGTGACGAGACGGATCAGGGTTTCGCTTTCGGAAACAAGTTCGGGCGTTGCCGCCGGGACTGGCCATTCGTAAAATTTCGCGCCCTTTTCCTCCGCAATTTTTGCGGCACTTTTGCTGACGACGGCAAAAACTTCGTTGGATGCGGTCGGCCAGGCCAGGCGAGCCGAGTTGCTCGTGCCGATGCCGGAGCGCAGCCGGTCGGCCATGCCGTTCGAATGGCGGGCGAGATCGAGCCAGAGGCCATCTTCGAAATAGGCATCGAACTGGGCGGCGATGAAACGCGACTTGGAGAAGAGCTGGGCGGCGCGCTTGCGGATGAACGGCATTTCCCGGGCTTGATCCGGATTGAAGAAGACGATCGCTTCGGCACACCAGCAGCCGTTCTTGGTGCCGCCGAAGGACAGCATGTCGACGCCGCGCTTCCAGGTCATCTCGGCCGGGGTGGCGCCGAGTGCGACCAGGGCGTTGGCGAAGCGGGCGCCATCCATGTGGAGCGGCAGATTGCGTTTCCTTGATATGGCGGCGATCTCGCCGATCTCCGGCAGGGAATAGACGGTGCCGATCTCGGTCGCCTGGGTGATGGTCACGGCGCTGGCGCGGCCGTGATGGACGGCGTCCTCGGGAAAGCTTGCGATCTTCGCCGAAAGCTTCGCCGGGTCGATCTTGCCGGCTTCGCCGTCAACGGCAACGAGACGGGCGGCGCCGGAGAAAAATTCCGGCGCACCGCATTCGTCCTCGATCACATGGGCTTCCGAATGGCAGAAGGTTATGCCGCCGGGGCGCTGGACGCTTGCCAGCGACAGCGAGTTGGCGGCTGTGCCGGTGGCGACGAAGAAGATCGAAACCTCACGCTCGAAGATCTCGGAAAAACGGGCTTCGACCTTTCTGTCGAGATCGCCGGCGCCATAGGCGGCGGCAAAGCCGGTCGATTCCGTCAGCAGACGTTCGGCAATGGATTTGTGGGCGCCGGCCCAGTTATCGGAAGCAAAGAACATGTGGGGAAACCGTGAGAAGGGAAGGGGTTGGCAAGTCCGCAGCGGACATTACGCCAAAGCTTCACAGGATCAAGGTTGTCGCCCGCGACACATCACGGAAATTGAACTACGCAATCAATTAACAAAATAATACGTCACAGCGTAATTTTCTTTCGTCATCGCCGCTACGCAGGCAATCTTCCGTCGCAAATTGACGTTTTTTGACGGAGCGCTCTTGCAGAGCCGAATGCTTTCTGGCATAGAACTGATGAATTAGGACAGTGTTGCTGTCCTATTTTGGCCTTTATGACCGAAGAGGCGCCGAAAGCCCTGGAACAGACCGGCTTTCACGCTATAGTTCTTCCGAGCGTCAAGCCTCAAGGGCGGCGCGCGGAGGCGAATGGCAGGCGCGGAACGCGACGGTTTGCTTTCCTTTAAAGCAGATGTCTGCGGCCGATCTTCACAATGCAACAGCGCTGTCACGCGCCGAACCTATCTTCGGGTTGCGGCGTGGGACGAAAAGCCGCCCGCGGCACTGCGGGCTTCGACAGGAGGAAAGATGATGACGAAGACGCCATCCATGGAAGTTGACCGGTTTGCTGCTGAAGAGCTGCGCGCGACGGCCAATATCTCCAAATCCGCCTCCGGCCTGCCGAAGAAACAGGGCCTCTACGATCCGCGCAACGAACATGATGCCTGCGGCGTCGGCTTCGTCGCGCATATGAAGGGCCAGAAGTCGCACCAAATCGTCAAGGATGGCCTGTTCATCCTCGAGAACCTGACGCATCGCGGCGCCGTCGGCGCCGATCCGCTGATGGGTGACGGCGCCGGCATCCTGGTGCAGATCCCCGACCGTTTCTTCCGCGAGGAGATGGCCGAGCAGGGCATCACCCTGCCGCCTGTCGGCGAATACGGCGTCGGCCATATCTTCATGCCGCGCGATGAAAAGCAGATCGAACACTTCAAGAAGGTGATCAAGGACGTCATCACCGAGGAAGGTCAGGTCTTCATCGGCTTCCGCGATGTGCCGGTCGATAATTCCTCGCTCTCCAAGGCGCCGGCCATTGCCGCAACCGAGCCGCATCATGTGCAGGTCTTCATCGGCGCCGGCGAGGATGCCGAAAACAACGACGAGTTCGAGCGCCGGCTGTTCACGCTGCGCAAGGTAATCTCCAACCGCATCTATGACGAGTTCGACGGCGAAGAGAGCAATTTCTATCCGGTATCGCTGTCGTCGGCGACGGTGGTCTACAAGGGCATGTTCCTGGCCTATCAGGTCGGCGTCTATTACAGGGACCTGTCAGACCCGCGTTTCGAAAGCGCGGTCGCCCTGGTGCACCAGCGCTTCTCGACCAACACATTCCCGTCGTGGAAGCTCGCGCATCCCTATCGCATGGTCGCCCATAATGGCGAGATCAATACGCTGCGCGGCAACGTCAACTGGATGGCGGCGCGCCAGGCGTCGGTCTCCTCGCCGCTGTTCGGCGAGGATATCTCCAAGCTCTGGCCGATCTCCTACGAGGGGCAGTCGGACACCGCCTGCTTCGACAATGCACTCGAATTCTTGGTGCGCGGCGGTTATTCGATGGCGCATGCGGTAATGATGCTGATCCCGGAAGCCTGGGCCGGCAACCAGTCGATGGCCGCCGAACGCAAGGCCTTCTACGAATATCATGCCGCACTGATGGAGCCCTGGGACGGGCCGGCCGCGGTCGCCTTCACCGACGGCAAGCAGATCGGCGCGACGCTCGACCGCAACGGCCTGCGGCCGGCGCGCTACCTCGTCACCAATGATGATCGCGTCATCATGGCGTCCGAAGCCGGCGTGCTGCCGGTTCCGGAAGAGATCATCATCCAGAAGTGGCGCTTGCAGCCGGGCAAGATGCTGCTGATCGACATGGAAGAAGGCCGGATCATCTCAGACGACGAGGTGAAGTCGCAACTGGCGACGGCCCATCCCTATCGCAGCTGGCTCAACCGCACGCAGCTCATCCTCGAAGACCTGAAGCCGGTGGAACCGCGGGCGCTGCGCCGCGACGTGTCGCTGCTCGACCGCCAGCAGGCCTTCGGCTACACGCTCGAGGATACCCGCATCCTGATGTCGCCTATGGCGACAACGGGCCAGGAGGCGATCGGTTCGATGGGCACGGATACGCCGATCTCGGCCATGTCGGAAAAGTCGAAGCTGCTCTACACCTATTTCAAGCAGAACTTCGCGCAGGTCACCAATCCGCCGATCGACCCGATCCGCGAGGAACTGGTGATGAGCCTGGTTTCCTTCATCGGGCCGCGGCCGAACATTCTCGACCATGAGGGCGCGGCCAACGCCAAGCGGCTCGAAGTGCGCCAGCCGATCCTGACCAATGGCGATCTCGAAAAGATCCGCTCGATCGGTCATACCGAAGACCGTTTTGACACCAAGACGCTCGATTTCACCTATGATATCGAACGTGGCGCCGAAGGCATGCCCGAGATGCTCGACCGGCTCTGCGAGCGCGCGGAAGCGGCGGTCAAGGGCGGCTATAACATTATCGTGCTCTCCGACCGCCAGATCGGGCCGGACCGGATCGCGATTCCGGCACTGCTGGCAACGGCTGCCGTGCACCATCACCTGATCCGCAAGGGGCTTCGCACCTCGGTCGGCCTCGTCGTCGAGACCGGCGAACCGCGCGAAGTGCACCATTTTTGCCTGCTCGCCGGCTACGGCGCCGAGGCGATCAACCCGTATCTCGCCTTCGACACGCTGCTCGACATGCATGCCAAGGGCGAATTCCCGAAGGAAGTGGATGCCACCGAAATCGTCTACCGCTACATCAAGGCGGTCGGCAAAGGCATCCTCAAGGTCATGTCGAAGATGGGTATCTCGACCTATCAGTCTTATTGCGGCGCGCAGATTTTCGATGCGATCGGCCTGCAGTCGGAGTTCATCGACAAGTATTTCTTCGGAACCGCGACCATGATCGAAGGCGTTGGCCTCGAGGCAATCGCCGCTGAGACCGTCGCCCGCCACACCGCGGCCTTCGGCGCCGACCCGATCCTTGCGACGACGCTCGATATCGGCGGCGAGTATGCCTATCGCATGCGCGGCGAAAGCCATGCCTGGACGCCGGATGCGGTCGCCGCCCTTCAGCATGCCGTGCGCGGCAATGCCGAGGACCGTTACCAGGAATTCGCCGAGATGGTGAACAACTCGGCGCTGCGCATGAACACGATCCGCGGGCTCTTCAAGATGAAGAGCGCCGAGGCGCTCGGCCGCAAGCCGATATCGATCGACGAGGTCGAGCCGGCGGCTGATATCGTCAGGCGTTTCTCGACGGGGGCGATGTCGTTCGGCTCGATCTCAAGGGAGGCGCATACGACGCTGGCGATCGCCATGAACCGGATCGGTGGCAAGTCGAACACCGGCGAGGGCGGCGAGGAATCCGACCGCTACATGCCGCTGGCCGATGGTTCGATGAACCCGGAACGTTCGGCGATCAAGCAGATCGCGTCAGGCCGCTTCGGGGTGACCACCGAATATCTCGTCAATGCCGACGTGCTGCAGATCAAGGTGGCGCAAGGCGCCAAGCCTGGCGAAGGCGGTCAGCTGCCGGGTCACAAGGTTGACGCGACCGTTGCCAAGACCCGCCATTCGACGCCGGGTGTTGGCCTGATTTCGCCGCCGCCGCATCACGACATCTATTCCATCGAAGATCTGGCGCAGCTGATCTACGATCTGAAGAACGTCAACCCGACCGCCGACGTTTCGGTCAAGCTCGTCTCTGAAGTCGGCGTCGGCACGGTTGCCGCCGGTGTCGCCAAGGCACGCGCCGACCACATCACGGTCGCCGGCTTCGACGGCGGCACGGGTGCGTCGCCGCTGACGTCGCTCAAACATGCCGGCAGCCCTTGGGAAATCGGCCTTGCCGAGACCCAGCAGACGCTGGTGCTGAACGGGCTGCGCTCGCGCGTTGCCCTGCAGGTGGACGGCGGGCTGAAGACCGGCCGCGACGTCATTATCGGGGCGCTGCTTGGAGCCGACGAGTTCGGCTTTGCCACCGCGCCGCTGATTGCCGCCGGCTGCATCATGATGCGCAAGTGCCATCTCAACACCTGTCCTGTTGGTGTGGCGACCCAGGATCCGGTGCTGCGCAAGCGCTTCAAGGGCGCGCCGGAGCACGTCATCAACTATTTCTTCTTCGTCGCCAACGAAGTGCGCGAAATCCTCGCCTCACTCGGGTTCACCCGGCTTGACGAGATCATCGGCGCCTCGGAGCTGCTGGAGAAGGACGAGATGCTGTCGCACTGGAAGGCGAAGGGCCTTGATTTCAGCCGTATCTTCCACAAGGTTGACGCTCCCAAGGAAGAGACCTTCTGGACGAGCCGGCAGAAGCACCCGATCGACGACATTCTCGACCGCGTGCTGATCGAACAGGCGCAGCCGGCACTGACGGCCAAGACACCCGTCGCCTTCGAGGTCGGCATCAAGAACGTCGACCGTTCGGTGGGCGCGATGCTTTCCGGCGAGGTCGCCAAGCGTTATCGCCATCGCGGTCTGAAGGAAGACACGATCAACGTGACACTTCGCGGCACGGCAGGTCAGAGCTTCGGCGCCTTCCTGGCGCGCGGCGTCACCTTCAACCTGATCGGCGACGGCAACGACTATGTCGGCAAGGGCCTTTCAGGCGGCAAGATCATCATCCGGCCGCCGGAGAATTCGAGGATCGTGGCCGAGGACTCCATCATCGTCGGTAACACCGTGCTTTATGGTGCGACCGAGGGCGAGTGCTATTTCCGCGGTGTGGCGGGCGAACGTTTCGCCGTGCGCAATTCGGGCGCGATCGCCATCGTCGAGGGTGTCGGCGACCATGGCTGCGAATACATGACCGGCGGCGTCGTCGTCGTGCTCGGCGCCACGGGGCGCAACTTCGCGGCCGGCATGTCCGGCGGTGTTGCCTATGTACTCGATGAAACCGGTGATTTCGCCAGCCGCTGCAACATGGCAATGGTCGAGCTCGAGCCGGTGCCCGAGGAGGACGACATGCTGGAGAAGCTGCATCATCACGGCGGTGACCTCATGCACAAGGGACGCGTCGACGTCTCTGGCGACATGACGCGCCATGACGAGGAGCGCCTCTACCAGCTGATCTCCAACCATCTGCATTATACGGGCTCGGCCCGCGCCACTGAGATTCTCGACAACTGGGCCGACTATCGTCCGAAATTCCGCAAGGTCATGCCGGTCGAATACCGTCGGGCGCTCGAGGAAATGGAGCGCAGTCGGATGGGCATCGCCGCGGAATAAATTGCACCGGACATCCGTCACCTGACGACTGCAGGTGACGGGTGACGAAAATATCTCGATGACCCGTGACGATCACGCCGACGGCGAAAGCTGTTCAGATCGCACGGATGTCTTGCAGGGGATATGGTCCAATGACGGTCAAGACAAGCAACTTGCCCCGGGTACCGGGACTGACGATAGACAGATTGGCTGCGGTGAGGCGGTCATGAGGGTAAGGGACGAAAATATGGGTAAGGTAACAGGGTTTCTGGAAATCGACCGGCAGGTGGCGAAGTACCAGCCGGCGTCGGATCGTATCCGTCATTTCCGCGAGTTCACGATCCCGATGTCGGACCCGGAAGTGCAGAAACAGGCCGCACGCTGCATGGACTGTGGCATCCCCTATTGCCACGGCCCGACCGGCTGCCCTGTTCACAACCAGATTCCCGATTGGAACGACCTCGTCTACAACAACAACTGGGAAGCGGCGATCCAGAACCTGCATTCGACCAACAACTTCCCTGAGTTCACCGGTCGCGTCTGCCCGGCGCCCTGCGAGGAAGCCTGCACGTTGAACCTCGAGGATGCGCCGGTCGCCATCAAGACGGTCGAGCAGGCGATCGCCGACAAGGCCTATGAGCTCGGCTTCATCCGTCCGCAGCCGGCCACGGTCCATACCGGCAAGAAGGTCGCCGTCATCGGCTCCGGCCCCGCCGGCATGGCGGCCGCCCAGCAGCTCGGCCGCGCCGGTCACGAGGTGCATCTCTATGAGCGCGAGACCAAGCCGGGCGGACTGCTGCGTTACGGCATTCCCGATTTCAAGATGGAGAAGAACTTCATCGACCGCCGCGTCGAGCAGATGAAGGGCGAGGGCGTCACCTTCCATTGCGGCGTCAATGTCGGCGTCGACGTCAAGGTCGAGCAATTGCTCATCGATCACGACGCCGTGCTTTACTGCGGCGGCTCCGAGACGCCGCGCGAGGCGGGCATTCCGGGCACCGAACTTGCGGGCGTGCATGATGCGATGCCCTATCTGGTGCAGCAAAACCGCCGCGTCGGGCGTGAAAACATCGACAGCGTCGGCTGGCCGTCGGATCCGATCCTTGCCGGCGCCAAACATATCGTCGTGGTCGGCGGTGGCGATACGGCTTCGGACTGTGTTGGCACGGCGTTCCGCCAAGGCGCCGTCAGGGTCACCCAGCTCGACATCCGGCCGCAGCCGCCGGAGAAGGAAGACAAGCTTGCCGTCTGGCCCTTCTGGGCGACGAAGATGCGCACCTCTTCCTCGCAGGCCGAGGGCGCCGTGCGTGAATTCCAGGTGGCCACTCTTGAATTCGTCGGCGAAGACGGTGTGCTGACCGGCGTCAAGTGCTGCGAGGTCGACGAGCGCCGGCGGCCGGTTCCAGGCACGGAATTCGTCATCCGGGCCGATCTCGCCTTCATCGCCATCGGTTTCCGCGGCCCGTTTACCGGAAGCGTACTGAAGGAGCTCGACGGCAAGCTGACGCTCAACACCGACAAGCGCGGCTCGACCAACGTCGTCGCCAACGATCGCGACTACAAGACTTCGGTCGACAAGTTTTGGACGGCAGGCGATGTACGCCGTGGCCAATCGCTGGTGGTCTGGGCGATCCGTGAAGGCCGGCAGGCAGCGCGCGCCATCGACGAGGAATTGATGGGCTCGACCGTCCTGCCGAACTGACCGTCGGCCGCACACCCTCCCGAAGACACGAACTCCGCCGCTCCGGCGGAGTTTTTTTCATGTACGCCGCACTGTAGTGCGACCGCTTGACGCGGAGGCCGTGCGCCGCAAGCCTCAGGCAATGCCGGGAAGCGAGATTTCGCCGGACGCGGGCTGAGAAGCAGCCAGCGGCTACCGAAGCGGAGGTGCCCCGCCGTTTTGGCCGTAACGCATTTCACCATCGGCCGCGGCGTGAGGCCGCGAATGATCGACAAGGACATTTCAAATGGTTTCCGCACTTGACAGCACGCGGCTGGTTTCGGCCCAATATGCCCTGAAAAACCTTCGCGGCCCCGACGACAGCGCGCAGGATACGCAGAGTTCGTCGGCCGCCAGCATTCTGAGCAGCTACGGGCTCGATCCGAGCTCTTCCTCGCTTCTTTCCAACCAGGCCCTTTCCGGGCTGCTCGACACGCTTTCGACCCAAAGCGACACGTCTGATGAGTCCGACACGACTGACGACAGCGCCGACGTCACCAGTTCCTCCTTCATGTCGATGCTGAAGCAGCAGCTGCAGGATGCGGCTGCGGCCGAAGGCGAGAGCGGCAAGGCTCACGACATGCTGGCTGCCCTGGAAGCGGGCACGCTCACCATCACCGATCCGACGCAGGGTGTGTCCGTCAGCGCCTGGGATGTCGACGATCCCGATGAGGCGGACACGGAGAGCAAGGACGGCCAGGATATCGATGTCAGCGGCTGGAGCGACTTCCTCGATGCGCATCTGGAGCGTGGCGCCGATGGCGCCTTCGTCAAGGAAAACGGCAGCTATGTCGACCAGACGAACGACAGCAATGCTTTTTTCGGCCTGATCGGCGCGAACTACTATTATCTGAGCTGGCCGCAGGCGACGGTGAAGTAAACGGGAGGAAGTGGAGGGCAGCCTCGCAGCCTTTATTTGACCGAGACTTCGGCCGGCGCCTTTACGGCAGGCAGGCGGTAATCGTCAACGCGGCCGGGAGGTGCTGGCGTCATTTCGCCCTGCTCGACCAGCAGGTCGCGCGGCGACCGCGTCAAAGCCATAGGCGGCGGCCTGGCGCCGAGAAGCTCGCCGCCGCCGTCGAGATTGGGATCGGAGAGGCTGATCGGCACGGTATGTTCGACCGGATTGGCGGGAAGGCCGAGGCCGGGCAGATTGCTGGAGTCGAGGCGGACCAGATCGGGGCTTGCCTGGGCGCCGAGCAGACGCCGGGCCGGTTTTTCCACATAGAAGGCAAGCTTACGCCGGCCAGCCTGGGTAAGGTTGATGCCATCGGAGGTGCGCAGGCGCACCTGCTGGCCGTTCACATCCGAACCGGTGACGATGAAGTTGCCGTTTTCGTCGACGAAACCATCCCAGATATCGACGAATTCACCGCCGACGCTTTCGACCTGGTTGCGGTAGAGCTGGTTCATCTGAACGGCATCGGCCGTCATCGAATCGGATTCGAAGGCGGGAAGACCGACCCAGAGCAGCGGGATCTTGCGGTCAGTGACCTCTTTGCCGAAGGAAAGCACGCGGCGGCGGTATTCGGTGAACCAGCCATCGGTGCGGAATTTTTCCTTGGCGGTGTCGGTCACCATCTGCTGGCGGTCGTTGGCACCGATCATGACGACGACCATTGCCGGCTTCAGCTCGTCGATCATCTTCGGCAGCTGTTCCGGCCAGTCATAATAATCGTCGCGGACAAGACCCGATGAGACGTTGCCGCGGGCTTCGACGACGACACCCGGCGAGGTCTCGAAGGCGGCGGTGAGGCCGTCGCCGAGGCCGCTGGCCAGAAAATCGCCGACGATCAGGATCTTTCGGGCGTCGCCAAGTTTCTGTACGGCCGGCTCCTCCTCAACGGGAGCGCGGACCGGCGGCGCGGTGCGGGTATTGACGATGGCTTTCTGCGCCGGCGGGCGTTTGCGCTGCTGGCGTCTCGGCTGCTGGACGTCAGGGGCCTGCGGGGCGTCGTCGAGATAGCGCCGGCCAAGGAAGAAATCGAAGATCGACCGGCGCTGATAGCGCTGCTCCTGGGCTTCGGCGACATGCACCGGCGCAGACACGCCAAGGCATAGCGAAGCCGCCGCCAGGGCGAGCACGAGCCAACGGATTTTACGGGTCCGATCAATTTTCTTCGTCATGGGCAGTTCCGCATCTGCCGGCATCTTGCACGCAGGGCAGGCCAGCGTCCACTCCCACTCATATCTAGGTCACGGTTCTGCCGCTTCCAATGCGGGTTCGCCAAAACTGCGCGCCAGGACGGGGCGACCTGCATGAGACAATGATTTGAAGCGCCCTGCATGATTCCCGAACCGACGCGAACTCTAGAGCATGATGCCGAAAAGTGTGCGCGGTTTTCGGACGACATCATGCTCTACTTCTTTGATTTAGATCAGGATTCAGATTTTAGGCCGATCGGGCCTAAAATCATCCTGATCTAGCGACGAAGTGCGTTCAGAAGCGGCAGCGAGGGCTCGCCGTCCGGCTGCATGCCGATGCGCGACTGCACGGCTGATATCGCCGCCTTCGAACCCGAGCCGAAATTACCGTCGACCTCGCCACTGTAATAGCCGAGCGTCTTCAAACGGGTCTGCAGCTCGAATTTCTCGGTAATGTCGAGTGCGCCGTCCGGGCGCGGCCAACGCTGCTGCATGCCGCCGTAGCCGGCGATCTGGTCGGCCAGCAGGCCGACGGCAAGCGCGTAGCTATCCGAGGCATTGTAGTTCTTGATGGTGTAGAAGTTGGCGGTCATCAGGAAGCCTGGGCCACTGGGCCCGGCCGGCATCTTCAGCACGGCCTTGGTGGCGCTCTCGCGGAAAGCCTTGCCGTTCGGACGTGTCAGGCCGAGTGCCGCCCATTGGGCCAGCGTGTGGCTCTTGCCGGCCTGCTTGGCGGCTGCGGCGGGAACGACCACCTCGTAGCCCCAGGTCTTGCCGGTGTCCCAGCCGTTCTTCATCAGGAGATTGGCCGAGGTCGCCAGCGCGTCAGGCACAGAATTCCAGATATCGCGATGGCCGTTGCCGTCGGCATCGACGGCATAAAGCAGGTAGCTTGTCGGAATGAACTGAGTGTGGCCCATCGCGCCGGCCCAGGAGCCGGTCATCTCGCGTGCCGGCACGTCGCCGTTCTGCAGGATCTTCAGCGCGGCGACCAGCTGCTTCTTGGCGAATTTGGCGCGGCTCGGATCAGCATAGGCAAGCGTTGCAAGGGCGCGCGGCACGTAGTGCAGCCGGTCGTCCTTGTCGAGAACCGCGCCGTAATTCGATTCCATCGACCAGATGGCCAGCAAAATGGTCTTGTCGACGCCGAAACGCTGCTCGATTGCAGCGAGCGTCCTTGCGTGCTTGGCGGCCATCTCGCGGCCGATTTTGACCGTATAGGGGTTGACGCGGGAATCGACATAGTCCCAGATCTTCGAGGTGAATTCCGGCTGGTAGGCGGCCTTTTCGAGCACGGTCGGATCGGGCTCGCTCACCCCGGAAAAGGCCTTTTGATAGGTTGCCTTACTGATGCCACTCTGAGCGGCAGTTTGGTAAAAATCCGCGATCCATTTCTGGAAGCGGGAATCAGCTTTCGCGTTGTCGGGGACCAGTGCCACCTGGGCAGCGACAACGAGGGCGAGAGCAAGACCACGAAGGGAGTTTTTGTGATTCTGGGTCATCGACAGTCGTATCCGTCATCTTCAGTTTCTGGTGCAGCGGGGCATCATTTCCGCCCAGACCCGAGACTACAGGAACGGAGTCAACAAATTCTTTACCATGGCGATCCGCCGCGGTCACCATTTGCAAAACAGTAGCAATTCTATACTAGTTAAAGCTAAAAAGCTCTATTTCCAAAGCGATGTGATCGAAGCAGGAGGCCGGGTGTGGCTCAACACAACAAAGTTCGTAAAGCAGTATTTCCGGTTGCCGGGTTGGGAACGCGATTCCTGCCGGCGACAAAGGCTGTTCCGAAGGAAATGTTGACCGTCGTCGACAAGCCAATCATTCAATATGTCGTCGATGAGGCGATCGAGGCCGGGATCGAACATCTGGTCTTCGTCACCGGACGCAACAAGCACGTCATCGAAGATTATTTCGACATTCATTTCGAGCTGGAGCAGACGCTGCGCGAGCGCGCCAAGAAGGCGGAAATTACCCTTCTCGCCCAGCAATTGCCGAAGGCCGGCACGGTGAGCTTCACCCGCCAGCAGGAGCCGCTCGGCCTCGGCCACGCCGTATGGTGCGCCCGTGAGATCGTCGGCGACGAGCCCTTCGCGCTGCTGCTGCCCGATATGATCATGAAGGGTGACAAGGGCTGCATGAAGGGCATGATCGATCTCTATGCCCAGAGCGGCGGTAATATCATCGCCGTCGAGGAATGCGCGCCGGATCAGGCGCATAAATACGGCATCGTCGGCGTCGGCGAGGCGATCGGCGACGGCTTCCGCATCACCGGCATGGTGGAAAAGCCTGCCAAGGGGACGGCGCCTTCCAATTTCTTCATCAACGGCCGCTATATCCTGCAACCTGAGATCTTCAAGATCCTCGAAACCCAAGAGCGCGGCGCCGGCAACGAGATCCAGCTCACTGACGGTATGCTGAAACTGCTGAAGGAACAGGATTTCGCCGGTTACCACTTCCGCGGCGCGACTTACGACTGCGGCGCGAAGGACGGCTTCATCCTGGCAAACGTCGCCTTCGCCCTCGAACGTGCCGATATCCGCCCCTCCGTCGAAGGCGGCTTCAGGGAACTGCTTGCCGGCCTGAAGTAAGGCTTCCGCTCAGCGCAGATTCAAAGTGATAGAGCGCCGCGCTTCCTATCGGACGCGCGGCGCTTCCAATTTCCCGATGCATACCGCTCCCGCACTTTTGCTGCAGTTGCGTTAGCGTTTCAGCTTGAGACCGACGCCGGCTCGCCATTGCTGCGAATCGCTGCCTTCCTTGCGCGTCGTCAGCTCGTAGCCGAGTGTGCTGGTCAGATCGAGATAGCGGTTGATGTTCCAGGTCAGGCCGGTCGCAGCGGTATAGACGAGCTCGTCGTTGATGGTGCTGTCCGTGGGATAATCGCGCCATATGACCCCGCCGATCATCGTCCCGACCAGATTGTCGCGCAGTTGGTGGGTGACCGTCGTCGTCAGCGCGTGCGAGACGTAGCCGCTTTCGCCTGCCGTGGTCGAGGGCTGGATGCTCGTCTGCAGGTCGAGATTGACATCGGTGCCACGGATCGGCGACCAGAGCAGGCTCGCATCGAGCGTGGCGGTATCGATCGAGGATAGCCGGCTGTCTTCAAAATCCGCCATCTCATAGCCGACGCCGACTTCACCCTTCAGCTTTTCACCGAGATCGACCTCGACGCCTGCCTTGGCGCCATAGCTATGGCCGGAGCGCTCGTAACCGGCGGAGTCGCGGGTTTCGTCATAGACCGAACGGCCGATCGTTGCCTCGATGAAGGGGATGAGCGCGGGAGACAGTTCGTAGCCGACGCGGCCGCGCAGCGTGCCCGTCGTCTGGTTACGGTCGCTGAGGGCGATGGTGGTGCCGTTCGCAAGCTTGGCATCCGAATAGATCGAGCGGGTCAGCGCCAGGGCCGTCGTGCCGCGCAGGATGCCGAAATCGCGTTGGATGGAGGCGCCGGCCGAAAATTCCTGCACGTCCGACTGCTGTGCGGCATCGGCGATGGCGTCGGGATCGTCTGTATCCTCGCGGTAGAAATTATAGCCAGCGGTAAGGTGCGCGGTCGTCTCGTCGGGAAGATCCAGCCTGAGATCGCCGTTGACTTTAAAGGAAGGCTGCTCCTCGCCCTCGCCGCTGATATTCCGCTGCCAGGCGCCTTCCGAGGTGACGGTCAGCTGGTGCCGACCCCAGTCGGAAGTCAGTGTCGCTGCCGCATCCGTTTCCAGAAAAGCACGCCGCTGCCTGGTATTGCCGTCCTTAGTGGTCTCGGTGTTGATGCTCTGGGTGACGCTCGGGCGGAGCACGAAAGTGCCGATCGGGATTCCTGGCGTTTCCTCTGTCGAGGCGCTCTCGGCAGCCCTGCGGCGCGGCAACGTCTCATCGATCGGCGCTTCGCGGGTGTTCAGCCGGCGTATGTCCTCGTCGAGGATGGAGCCGGTAATGTCGTCGCCGGCCTGTGCATCCGGTATGGCGGGCCGCTGCTGGGCATCGTCCGCGTTCACAGTCGCGCCGTTTGCCGCAGGAGTGGTGGTATCGCCGGTCTCGTCATCGAAACCGGCGGCCGATGCGGCATTGTTGGTGGCGCGATTGTCCTGAGAGGCGGTGGAGCGGCTGTTTGCCGGCTGCGAGGCGGACTGCGCGAAGGCTGCCGTCTGGCTGAGAAGCAGGGTACCCAGCACGGCAAAATAGACGGCACGGCTCATGGCGCGGAGCGGCGTCACACTGCTCGTCTGTTTTGGCTGGCCCATGCAATCGCGCCTGACATGCTTTCGGTTCTTACCCAAAGGTAAAGCCTTGTGGTTAACCATTCGTTGCCGTCGGGGGCGCTGTTCACAATTCGGAAAGACTGCGGGTCGGAAAGAGTGCGGGGTGGACTTGGAAAGTGAAAAGGTCTAACGCAACTTCATGAACAGAAGAGCGATCAACCTCGTTGAAAACAGCGTGCTCGAGTCGGCAAAACGTACGATAGAGACCGAAAGACGCGGTCTTGAAGCGCTCGAACGGGCTTTTGACGATGGATTGGCCGGCCCTTTCACGCGGGCCGTCGAAGTCATCGGCGACATCTCCGGGCGCGTGATCGTCACCGGCGTCGGCAAGAGCGGGCATATCGGTGCCAAGCTCGCGGCAACATTCGCTTCAACAGGAACGCCCGCCTTTTTCGTGCATGCGGCAGAGGCCAATCACGGCGATCTCGGCATGATCGCGCGCGATGACGTCGTGCTGGCAATTTCCAAAGGCGGCGAGAGCGCCGAGCTCAAAAGTATCATTTCCTTCACGCGACGCTTCTCCATTCCGCTGATCGCGATCACCTGCAGCGAAGGTTCCTCGCTTGCGGCCGCCGCCGATATCGTCCTCCTGATGCCGAACGAACAGGAGGCCTGCCCCAATGGGCTGGCGCCGACGACCTCGACGCTGATGCAGCTTGCAATCGGCGACGCGTTGGCGGTGGCGCTTTTGGAGGCGCGCGGCTTTACCGCCACGGATTTTCACGTCTTCCATCCGGGCGGCAAGCTGGGCGCGAGCCTGATGCATGTCGGCGATGTCATGCATACCGGCGAGCGGCTGCCGCTCGTTGCCAAGGGTACACCGATGCCGGAGGCGATCACGGTGCTGTCGCGCAAGCATTTCGGCTGCGTCGGCGTGCTTGATGAGGATGGGCGGCTCTGCGGCATCGTCACCGAAGGCGATATGGCACGCAACCTGACGCGCAATCTTGCCGAGCTTGCCGTCGACGACATCATGACGCGGACGCCGAAGACGGTGAAGCAGACGGTGCTGGCAACCGCAGCCCTGGCGCTGCTCAACCAGCATCACATAGGTGCGCTGATCGTCATCGACGACGACCGCCGGCCGGTCGGGCTGGTGCATTTCCACGACCTGCTGCGGATCGGCGTCGCCTGATCAGGTTCGTTTGATCAGAGTTATTTGATCAGACCGGCTCGACCGTCAGGTCGCGGCCGTTGCTCGACACCACCTTCACCTGCGTTCCGACGGGCAGGTCCGGTCCCATCACCTGCCATAGCGTATCGTCGAGGCGAATGCGGCCGCGACCTTCGCGGATCGGTTCGTGCAGCGTCGCCGTGCGGCCGACGAGGCTGGCGCCGCGCTGATTGAGAAAGGGCTCGTCGGTCGTCGCATTGCGCAACGTCAGCCGGCGGCCGGCGAAGGTCGTGGCAACGGCGAGAAGCGCAAAAAGGATTGCCTGCAACTCCCAGACCCAGAAGGCGCTGTCCCAGAAAAGCAGCGACAGCGCGCCGACGATCAAGGCGGCAAGGCCAATCCAGACCAGGAAGAAGCCGGGAACGATCATTTCCGCGGCGAGCAGCACGAGGCCCGCGACCCACCAACTCCACGGACCGAGTTCGGCGACGATCTTCGCCAGCATGGCTTAGCGCTCCTGCTCGGGATTGAAAGGATTGGGGGTCGATGGATTGATCGGCGGCGTCGAGCGCGCCGGTGCGGGGCGCGGACGCGGCGGTACCGGCAGCGGCGTTGACGGGCTGTTGCCGGCATCGCCGAAGACTTCGCGGGCAATGGCGCCGATACCACCGAGCGAGCTCAGGATGGAAGAGGCTTCCATCGGCATCATCACGATCTTGGAATTGGGCGCCGAACCGATCGAGGTGAGCGCCTCGGTATATTTCTGGGCGACGAAATAGTTGATCGCCTGGATGTCACCGGCGGCGATCGCTTCAGAGACCATCTTCGTCGCCTTGGCTTCGGCCTCGGCCAGGCGTTCGCGGGCTTCGGCGTTGCGGAAGGCGGCTTCCCGCTGGCCTTCGGCCTGCAGGATGGCGGATTGTTTGGCGCCTTCGGCCCTCAGAATCTGCGCATTGCGCGAGCCTTCGGCCTCCAGCACCTGGGCGCGCTTCTCGCGCTCGGCCTTCATCTGGCGGGCCATCGCATCGACGAGGTCGCGCGGCGGCTGAATGTCCTTGATCTCGACGCGGGTGACCTTAATGCCCCAGGGATGCACGGCTTCGTCGACGACGCGCAACAGCCGGTCGTTGATCGCATCGCGGTTGGAGAGCAATTCGTCGAGATCCATCGAACCCATGACCGAGCGGATGTTGGTCATCGTCAGATTGAGGATGGCGTTTTCGAGGTTGGAGACCTGATAGGCAGCCTGGGCGGCGTTCAGCACCTGGTAAAAGGAGACGGCATCGGCAGAAACCGAGGCATTATCCTTGGTGATCACCTCCTGGGTCGGCACGTTCAGCACCTGCTCCATGACGTTCAACTTGGCGCCGACGCGCTCGATGAAGGGGGTGATGAGGTTGAGGCCCGGCTCCAGCGTGCGGGTATAACGCCCGAAGCGCTCGATCGTATAGCGGTAGCCCTGCGGCACGGTCTTGATCCCGGCAAAGAGTACCAGGATGACGAAGATGACCAGTACGATCACGACGATGTCGAAGCCGCCGAACAGCATGAAAAATTCCTCCTATCGGCGCATTCGCGCCCACCTACACCACTGATGTGGTGAGTTAGCATGTTCTTTGCGAGGAGGAAATGACGCACGGCTGCCGCACCTTCCAAGCGAAAGGACGGTAAGGTCCGTCGGGTCGTCGCCGACTATCCGTGCGGCGTAAATTTCTGAAGATGGTTTCCTAGATCCAGCCCTGCAGTTCGCGGCGGACGACCTTTTCCAGCACCTTCATGCCGTCTTCGCCATCGTTGAGGCAGGGGATATGCGTGAACTTCTCGCCGCCGTTTTCGTGGAAGGAATGGGCAGCCTGTTCGGCGATCTCCTCCAGCGTCTCCAGACAGTCGGAGACGAAGCCGGGATTGATGACGGCGATGCGTTTGACGCCGTCCTTGCCGAGTTTCTCCACCGTCTTGTCGGTATAGGGCTGCAGCCATTCCTCCGGCCCGAAGCGGGACTGGAAGGTGACCATGAAGTTTTCTTTGGTGAGCCCGAGCCGTTCGCGCAGCAGCCGGCCGGTCTTCTGGCACTGACAGTGGTAGGGGTCGCCCTGCTTGAAATAGGACATCGGTATGCCGTGGAAGGAGGCGAGCAGCATCTCGGGCTTCCAGTCGAGGGCCGAAAGATGCCTTTCGACGGACGCGGCGAGCGCTTCGATATAAGTCTCGTCGTCATGATAGGCGGGAACGGTGCGCAGCGCCGGCTGCCAGCGCATCGAGAGCAGCTTCTGGAAGGCCTTGTCGTTGACGGTGGCGGTCGTCGCCGCCGCATATTGCGGATAGAGCGGGAAGAGCACAATCCGGTCGCAGCCTTCTTCTTTCAGCGCGTCGATGCGCGAGGCGATCGACGGCGTGCCGTAGCGCATCGCCCAGTCGACCTTGACGTTATCAAGATCCTTCAGGCGCTCGGCCATCAGCTCCGACTGGTTGCGGGTGTAGGTGCGCAGATAACTTTCGTTCTTCTCCTTGTTCCAGATCAGCTCATAGGCCTTACCGACCTTCTGCGGGCGGGTGTTGAGCACGATGCCGAACAGGATCGGATACCACCTCCAGGGCGACCATTCGATGACGCGGCGATCGGTCAGGAATTCCCTGAGATAGCGGCGCATCGAGGTATAATCAGTGCCATCAGGCGTGCCGAGATTGACCAGCAGCACACCGACCTTACCAAATTTGACGGCCGGATGATCGGCCGGGCGGAGTGAAATATCTGTTGTCATTCTGGCCCCAACGTTCATTTGTCCCGTCGGCTCATACGCAGCCTGGAGATCGTGGTTCACCCTATAGAAAGAAAAGCCGGCCCGGAAAACCCCGGACCGGCCAGTGGCATCGAGACAAATCGTCTTACTTGGCGGGGACTTCGATCTCCTTGCCGACCGTCAGGTGACGCGGGTTCGGCTTTCCATTGGCATCCGAAAGCTTCCGCCACAGCGTGCCGTCGCCATAGAAGGTCACGGCAAGATCCCAGAAGGTGTCGCCCGCGGCGATGACGTGGGTGGAAGGCGTCGTCGCGGCAGGTGTGGAGGCTGCCGGTGCCGGTGCCGGTTCCGTGGTGGGCGCGGGTGCTGGAGCCGGTGCTGCTGGCGCCGGGGCAGCAGGTGTGGGTGCAGCGGGTGCGGGGGTGGGTTCGGTAGAGGGGGCCGGAGCAGCCGGTGCGGCAGGCGCCGGCTCGGAAGCGGAGGGAGCGGGCGCTGCCTGCGCCAGTTCCGTGACGCGGCCATCTGTGTAGGGCTTGTAAGGCGAATGCGCGGCGACGTATTCGGCGGTCACGTCGGCAAGATCCGGGCCGAAATCATAGGCGTTCTGGCCTTCCTTGAAGATCGTATAGCCGTCGCCGCCGCCCCGCATGAAGTTGTTGGTGGCGACCTTGTAGGTCTTGGCCGGGTCGATCGGAGCGAAATTGTCGCCGTCCTTCACCTGAACGTCGCTGACACGGCTGCCGACGGGCTTCGACTGGTCGAAGGAGAATTTCAGGCCGGCGACCTGCGGGAAGCGGCCGGCGCCCTGGTCGATCTGGCTGACGCCGTTTTCGAGCGCCTTGACGACGTTTGCGCCGGTCAGCTCAAACGTAGCGAGCGTGTTCTGGAAAGGCAGGACGGTGATGACCTCGCCCTGGGTGATCTCGCCGCCGTCGATCGACGCACGCAGGCCGCCGCCGTTCTGAACGGCGATAGTGACGCCCTGGTTCTTGGTGCGATCAAGCATGGCGTCGGCCACCAGATTGCCCATCGAGCACTCCTTGACGCGGCAGACCTTGCGGTCGCCTTCGATCGGGCTTTCGGAAGAGCCGATCACCTTTTTGCGCAGTTCCTCGATCGGTTTTGCCAGTTCGGCGATACGGGCGATGACGGCCGGATCGGGCGTGAAGGTGGAATCGATCAAGATCGGATCGCCCTTGGCATCCTTGACCACGCCGCTATCGTCGAAATTGACGACGAGGTCGCCGAGATACTTGCTGTAGGATGCAGCCTGGACGACCGGCACCTTGTAGCCGCCGGGATTGTCGACCATCGTCGGGTAGGGGCCTTCAGCCTTGGGGTCGGTGTTGGAGAGCAGGCTGTGGGAATGGCCGCCGACGACGACATCGACATCGGGAATCTTGGCGATCAGGGCGAGATCGCGGGGATAACCGACATGGGTCAGCGCGATGATCTTGTTGACGCCCTGACCCTTCAGATCCTGAACGGCTGACGTAATGCTCTGGACGTCATCGGCGATCGTGACGTTCGGGCCGGGGGAGGAAAGCTCTGCCGTGTCATTGGTGACGGCGCCGACGATGCCGATCTTCTGGCCGCCGACATCGAGCACCAGTGAGGGCTTGATGCGGTCGCCGAGCTTGGAGGCAGCGGTCGCCTTGACGTTCGCCGTCACGACAGGGAACTGCACCTTGTCGAGGAAGGTCGCAAGCCCGTCTTCGCTGTCGTCGAATTCATGGTTGCCGACGGTCATGGCGTCGAACTTCATCAGGTTCAGGAATTCGGCTTCGGCTGCTCCCTTGTAGGTCGTATAGAAGAGCGAGCCCTGGAAATTGTCGCCGGCATTGAGGAGGAGGACGTTCTTGCCGGATAGCGCCTGACGGCGCTGGTCGATCGCGGTCTTCAGGCGGGCGGCGCCACCGAAGCATTCCTTCTTGCCTTCCTCCTCGGCCGAGCAGGTGGAGTCGAATTTGTTGATCGATTCGATGCGCGAATGAAAATCGTTGATATGAAGAATATTGAGTTCGTAATCCGCAAAGGCGGCGCCCGCGCTCAGCGCCAGCATGGACGCGGTCAAAAGACCGAAGCTGAAAGACTTCGTCATCCCTGTTCTCCTGATTGAGGCGAAAGATCCCCCTGATCCCTCGCCGATCCCTTTCATTATGCGCCGGGGCGGTTTCCCGGCCTGCGGATGTTCCATCAGACGATGCACGACCGCAAGAGAAAGCTGGGCCAGGCGAGGCGCTTTCCAAGGGGGCAGGGGAAAAAAGCCGAGTTCCTATCCCAGGCATTCGCCGTCGGCGGCGTTTCGATAGAGTTCGTGCACGGCCTCGGCAATATTCGGAACCGTGGCGAGCGCGATGATCAAGCAGAGAACGGAAACGAGGCGATGAAAGCGCCGGCCGGCCCGATAGGCAAGGAGCGCGCCTGCGTCATAGATGAGGATGGCAGGCACTGCGAAGATCAGCACCTGCAGCGGCCCGTCGCAATCGGGAGCGGCGACGCCCTGGGCACGATAGACATTGGCCGGCGAAACGACCGCAAGTGCCGCAAGCGGCATAGCCAGCAGCAGGACGAGATAAGAGGCGAGGGCCCGCATGGTGTGCTTAGTCTAGCCTATCGCCGCATCTTTCAGCCGCGGCGGGAAAGCGTGAACTGTGCGCCGGAATCGGAGGTGCAATTGAGCTGGCTCGGGTTGACGAGGGCGCAATTGACCTTGGACTGGGTCTTGCGCACCAGTGAGGTCATGTTGATCTCGACCAGGGTCGGTGAGGTATTGATATAGGTGCCCGAGGCAAGAAGCTGGTTGCTGTCGGTGGTGCGGGTAGTGAAGCTACCGCCCTGGAAGGTGGAAACGATGCCGTTCGGATCGCTCCAGTTGCCTTCGACGCCGGTGGCGGCGGGCGTGGTTGCAACCGGCAAGCGACGCGGCTCCGATGAAACGCAGGCGGCAAGAGCGGCCGCTGCACCGACAAGAACGAGACCAGTTCTGATTTTCATAAGGCTTCTCCCGGCGAATCGGCGCGGCGGACAGCCGCCAAGTTCGGGCAAAACATGGCGCGCGCCCGGCGTGAAGGCAAGCCTTGGTGGGGCGGCGAGCGGCATTTAGACAGCCGGCGTTACAAAAATGCCCGCCTTGCGGCGGGCATTGTCAAAAGCCGTGCAGACAATCTCAGCGAACGAGAATGTTCCTGAACTGCCAGGGATCCTTGGTGTCGATATCCTCGGGGAAGAGGCCCGGGCGGCCGTCGAGCGGAGTCCAATCGGTGTAGTGGCCCTCGACCGGGCCGAGATAAGGCATCTGCACTTCGAGGCAGCGCTTGTAATCGATCTCGTCGGCTTCGACGATGCCGGCATTCGGGTTTTCCAGCGCCCAGACCATGCCGGCGAGAACGGCGGAGGTCACCTGCAGGCCGGTAGCGTTCTGATAGGGCGCGATGCGGCGTGTTTCTTCCAGCGACAGGCGCGAGCCATACCAGTAGGCATTCTTCTCATGGCCGTAGAGCAGGACGCCGAGTTCGTCGATGCCATCCTCCAATTCGTCCTCGTCGAGAACGTGATGGACCGGCTGCGGCGTACCGCCATTGCCGAACATCTCGTGCAGCGAGAGCACGGCGTCGTTGGCCGGATGGTAGGCATAATGGCAGGTCGGGCGGAAGGTCACTTCGCCGTCCTTGTCGCGGACCGTGAAAAAGTCGGCGATCGAGATCGACTCGTTGTGGGTGACGAGGAAGCCATATTGCGGGCCGGGCGTCGGGCACCAGGTGCGCACGCGGGTGTTGGCGCCCGGCTGCTCCAGGTAGATCGCCGCCTTGTTGCCCTTCTTGTGCTTCTTGGCGTTTTTCGGCATCCACTCTTCATGCGTGCCCCAGCCGAGTTCAGCCGGCTGCAGGCCTTCAGAGATGAAGCCTTCGACGGACCAGGTGTTCCAGAAGACGTTGAGCGGCTTCGGATGCTTGGTGCGCTGGGTGTCGCGCTCGGCGATGTGAATGCCCTTGACGCCGACCTTCTTCATCAGCTTTGCCCAGCCTTCGCGATCGTGCTGGTCCGGCTCCTCGAACTTGAGGCCGATGTCGTTGGCGAGGTTGACGAGCGCCTGCTTGACGAACCAGGAGACCATGCCCGGATTGGCGCCGCAGGTGGAGACGGCGGTGGCACCGCCCGGGTTCTTCGCCTTTTCCTTGCGCATGGTTTCGCGCAGCGCATAGTTGGTGCGGTCGGCATTGCTCATGCCTTTGTCGAAATAGAAGCCGAGCCAGGGCTCGACGACGGTGTCGACATAGGGAACGTCGAGTTTACGGCAGAGCTTGATGATGTCGAGCGAGGAGGTGTCGACCGAGAGGTTGACGCAGAAACCCTGACCTTCGCCTTCCGTCAGCAGCGGCTTCAGCAGTTCCTTGTAATTGTCCTTGGTGACATATTCCTTGATGTGGCGAACACCGTGCTTCTTCAGGATCTCCATGTCGGAAGGCTCTTCACGAGGGTCGATGACGACCATCCGGCTCTTGTCGAATTTGAAATGGCGCTCGATCAGGGGCAGGGTGCCGCGGCCGATGGAGCCAAAGCCAATCATTACGATCGGACCGGTAATTTCGGCATATACCGGATAATTCTGTTCCGTCATTCTTTTCTCCTGTGGAAGGGGACGAAGGCGTTCAGCCCGAAGAATTGTTTTGAAATTGCCGCAGAGAGTGCGAGGTGACCGGCTCTAACCATAAAACGACGTCACAATAAAGAGCGTTGACGGGGAAAGGCCAAATATCGAGCGGCGATAGGGCGGCGAAACCGTCCTGGGGATCGGCAGCCCGCGTGGATTCGAGCTCTTTCAGATGGGCTGCGAGATCATCCATGATCGGCTCCTCTAAATTCAGCCCTTCAGGATTTCCAGTCCTTCGACCGCCGTCGTGACGGCAAGCTCGGTGATGTCGTATTCGGCGATGCCATGGAGGGTGAAGGGATCGGCGGCGACATAGGCCTCAATCGCGGCGCGCTCGCCGATCGCGAGGATGACGCCGCCGGTACGCGGCACCTTGCGGCCGGAAGCCAGAAACCAGCCCTTGGCATAACCCTCTTTCACCCAGGCCATGTGTGGCTCCATGTGCCTGTCGGCTTCATCGTTGGGTTTCACATAGGTGAGGGAGAGAATGAACATGGTCAGCTCCTGACGAGGTTTGCGCGGATCAGGCCGCGCAGCGAGTTGCCGATATAAAACGTGCCGGCATCGAGATCGGCAAGCGTGATGCGGCCGACACGGGCCTGGCGCCGGCAGATGAGCTCGGTCCGCAGCACGCCGGCAAGCAGGCCGCAGGAGATGGGCGGGGTGCGGAGGATACCGGTTCCATCGTCCAGGAAGATCGAGGTGATGGTGCCCTCGCAGACTTCGCCGCGTTCGTTCAAAAGGATGACTTCATCGGCCTCATCAGGCCTGTATTCGGCGCGTGCGGCCTCGTAGACGGCACGGCGCGTGGTCTTGACGCGGAGCAGCGTGTCGGCGGAATCGAGGCGAGTCTCGGCGAAACGGACGGTCCAGACCGTGTCCGGTGCCAACGGAACGAAGGCGGCACTCGTTATTTCGATATGGCCTTGCGCGTCGAAGGTCAGGCGGATGCGGCGCGGACCGGCGGCATCTGCAACGGCTGCTTCGAGCTTCGCTGCCGCGGCGGTCGGCTGCGGGAATCCAAGGCGACGGGCGGAGCGGGAAAGCCGGGCGAGATGCAGCCGCAGCCGGATGAAGCCCTCGCCAGGCTGCCAGCGCAGCGTCTCGATCAGCGAAAAATCGATCATCGCGCAATCCATTGGTCGCCGACAGCGAAGCGGGCCTTGAGCAGGCATTCCTCATATTCGGCCTCGGCGGTCGAATCGAAGACGATGCCGCCGCCGACATTGAAGACGGCCCTGCCGCCCTCAAAAAGCGTGATGGTGCGGATGGCGACGGAGAAACGCATGGCGCCGGTGGGCGAGATCATGCCGATCGCGCCGCAATAGGCGTCGCGCGGGGCATCCTCGAGCGCATGGAGGATTTCCATTGCCCGCATCTTTGGCGCGCCGGTGATCGAACCGCAGGGGAAGAGTGCGGAGAAGATGTCGCGGATCGAAAGATCGGGGCGGAGCCTTGCCTGGACATGGCTCACCATCTGGTGGACGGTCGGATAGGTCTCGATGTCGAAGAGCTTCGGGACGTCGAGCGTGCCGACCTCGGTGATGCGGGAGATATCGTTGCGCAGCAGATCGACGATCATGCGGTTTTCCGCCTGCGTCTTGATATCGCTGCGCATCGCCTCGATGATCTCGGCATCCTCGGCGGCAGTCGTGCCGCGTTTTGCCGTGCCCTTCATCGGATGGGTCTCGATCCAGCCCTGTTCATCGGTGCGGAAGAAAAGTTCGGGCGAACGCGAAAGGATAATTGGGCCGCCGAGATCGACCAGTGCGCCGTATTTAACCGGCTGGCGTTCGATCAGCGACCAGAAGGCGGCACGGGGATCGCCGTTCCAGCGGGCCTCGACCGGCATGGTGAGGTTCGCCTGATAGGCGTCGCCGAGCCGTAGGTGCTGGTGGAGGCGGTCGAAGCGCTCCTTATATATAGGGAAATCCCAGGCGGCTTTCGGAGCGGTGAGGAATTCCTCGTTTTCGAGGCGCTGTTTTGGCTGGGCAAGCGGATGCGTATCCGGCTGCGGAGCGTCGAAGACGCCGAAACAGATGAGCGGGGTGTCGCGATGTTCCCTGGCGAAGGGAGCGAGTTTTTCCTCGAAGAGGTATCCGGCCTCATAGGCCATGTAGCCGGCAAGCCATTTGCCTGCGGCCTTGGCCTGCTCCATCCGGGCAAGGCCTGCAAAGAACTCGGCGCGCGTCCTGGCAACGATGATCTCTGCCGGCTCGGCAAAGAGCATCACCTGTCCGGTCACGTCGTCGCGGAAGAGAATAGTGGGTTGGGTTTCGGCCATCGGCGGCGTCTTTTCTTGGAGCGCGATCCCTCGTCCGCCTGCCGGCACCTCTTCTCGCATGCGGGAAGAGCGTGGGGACAGGGCTGATCAGGCCGCTCTATCTAACGCTTCCAGCTCATCGATCAGCCCTTCGATCATCGACAGGCCCTGGCTCCAGAAGGACGGATCGGTGGCGTCGAGGCCGAAAGGCTTCAGCAGTTCCGAGTGATGCTTGGTGCCGCCGGCCCTCAGCAGTTCGAAATACTTCTCCTGGAAGCCCTTCTCGGCTTTCTGGTAGACGGCATAGAGCGAATTTACCAGGCAATCGCCGAAGGCATAGGCGTAGACATAAAAGGGCGAGTGGATGAAATGGGGGATATAAGCCCAGTAGGTCTCGTATCCCTCGGAAATGCTGATCGCCGGCCCGAGGCTTTCCGACTGGACGGAGAGCCAGAGTTCGCCGATGTCGTCGGCCGTCAGTTCACCTGATTTGCGGGCGGTGTGGAGCTTGCGCTCGAATTCATAGAAGGCGATCTGGCGCACGACCGTGTTGATCATGTCCTCGACTTTCTGGGCAAGCATCGCCTTGCGCTCGCGTTTGTCGGTGGTCTTTTCCAGCAGCGCGCGGAAGGTCAGCATCTCGCCGAAGACCGACGCGGTTTCGGCAAGCGTCAGCGGCGTCTGGCACATCAGTGCCCCTTGTGCGCCGGCGAGAACCTGATGCACACCGTGCCCGAGTTCATGGGCAAGCGTCATCACGTCGCGCGGCTTGCCCATGTAATTGACGAGCACATAGGGATGGGCCGAGGGAACCGTCGGATGGGCGAAGGCGCCTGGCGCCTTGCCGGGACGGACCGGGGCATCGATCCATTGTTCGTCGAAGAAGCGCCTGGCGATATCAGCCATCTCCGGGGCAAAATTGCAATAAGCCGACAGCACCGTATCCTTCGCCTCCGGCCAGGAGATGATGGCGCTGGAGGTTTCCGGAAGGGGCGCGTTGCGGTCCCAGAAATTCATCTGCTCCATGCCGAGCCATTTCGCCTTCATCTTGTAATAGCGATGCGAAAGGCGGGGATAGGCTTCGCGGACGGCCGCGGCCAGCGCATCGACGACCTCGCGCTCGACACGGTTTGCCAGGTGGCGGCTGTCGGCGATGTCCTCGAAGCCGCGCCAGCGGTCGGCGATCTCCTTGTCCTTGGCAAGCGTGTTGGTGATCAGCGTGAAGGTGCGGATATTCGCCTTGAAGGTTTCAGCGAGCGCCATGGCCGCCTTGCGGCGCGCCTCAGGATCCTTTTCCTGCAGCCTGTTCAGCGCCACTTCGAGCGGCACTTTCTCGCCATCGATGTCGTAGCGAAGTTCCGCCATGGTTTCGTCGAAGAGGCGGTTGAAGGCGGCGGCCGATGTCATCGACTTCTCGAGGAAGAGCTGTTCCAGCCTGTCGTCGAGCTGGTAGGGCTTATCCTTCCTGAGGTCGAGCAGCCAAGGACGATAGTGCCCAGCGGCGGGATCATTCGCGATGCAGGCGTCTATCACCGCGTCGTCGATGCGATTCAGTTCCAGCGCGAAAAACAGGAGATGGCCGGAAAATTCGGTAATCTTGGCCTGTACGTCGCCATAGAGCTTGCCGTTTGTCGGGTTGGTGGTGTCGGAGAAATAGGTAAGGCCGGCAAAGGAGCCGAGGCGGCCGATGATGTCGTCCAGCGCCTCATATTCCTTCAGGGCCGCGCCGATGCCCTCAGCGCCGGTCTTCGCCGCCGCCTCCGTGAGTTTGCTCTTCCACTTTTCTTCAAAGGCGATTGCGGCCTTGCCGGCCTTTTCCATGTCGGCGACGAAGGCGGTGGAGGTAGCGGAGGGATAAAGATCCTGTAGCTTCCAGACCGGCAGATCGCCGAGCGCCGGGTCGGCGGCCCCAGCTGGCACAGCTGGAGATAAAAGAAAGCCGGCGTGCGGGAGCTTGATTTTCATGGACGCAATTCCTCTCCACTTTCATAACAGGTCTGATTGTCTACCGCATCGGCCCGAAAATCGGAATCGATTTTCGGAAAACACGATGCGTCGATTCAAAGTGTTACAGCGTCCTTTGCGCGTCTGAAAAGACGCGCGGCGCTGTAAGCGTGCGAAGGCCTCGCATCAAGGGGTTTTCGGCGCATGAAAGGCGTCGCTTCGGCACGAAAATGACCCGTTCCAATCGTTAAAATGCAATTGTTTCTCAAAACTGGATGTTCAAGCCTTCCTGTCAGAGTGCGCTTTATGGTTTCGCATGAAGTGAGGCGACAATGACCGGTTACAATGAGCTCAAGGGAGCAGGGCAAATCCTCGTGGTCGAAGACGACCCCGTGCAGCGCCGTCTGCTCAAGAACGCAATCGAGCGTCACGGCCATGTCGTGCACCAGGCGGAAAACGGCCGCATCGGCCTGGAAATGGTCAAACGCGACAGCGGCCTTTTCAACGTCATCGTACTCGACCTGATGATGCCGGAGATGACCGGCCTCGAATTCCTCGATGCGCTTCACGAATTCGGCACGCAGATCCCCGTCATTGTGCAGACGGGGCAGGGCGGCATTGAAACGGTGGTGCAGGCAATGCGCGCCGGCGCCTTCGATTTCGTCGTCAAGCCGGTCTCGCCCGAACGCATCGCCACTTCGATTTCGAACGCGATGAAGCTCGACCAGCGCGAGGTCAAGGCGCGAGCCGGACGCCGGTCGCGCTCAGGTTCGGTCGGCTTCGACGATATCGTCTCGGCAAGCCCGGCGATGCTCCGCGTCATCGATCTCGCCCAGCGGGCGGCTCAGTCCAACATTCCTGTCGTGCTCGAAGGCGAATCCGGCGTTGGCAAGGAGCTGGTGGCGCGCGCCATCCAATCTGGCGGCGACCGCTCGAACAAGCCTTTCGTCACCGTCAATTGCGGGGCGATCCCGCATAATCTGGTCGAGAGCATTCTCTTCGGTCACGAGAAGGGTGCGTTTACCGGCGCGACCGAGCGCCATATCGGCAAATTCATGGAAGCCGATGGCGGCACCATCTTCCTCGACGAGATCGGCGATCTGCCGCTTGAAGTACAGGTAAAGCTCTTGCGTGCCGTGCAGCAGGGCGAGATCGAGACCGTCGGTGCGCGCACCGCGCACAAGGTCAATGTCCGACTGATCTCGGCGACCAACAAGGATCTGATCGAGGAGGTCAAGAACGGCCATTTCCGCGAGGATCTCTATTATCGCCTCAATGTCTTCCCGATCACCATTCCGGCTCTGCGCAAACGCAAAGAAGACATTCCGAATCTGGTGCGCGTCTTTGCCGAGCGCTTCTCCAGCGAGCAGAAGAGTGGTCGCCGCATGACGGTGAATGCCGGCACGCTGGCGTTGCTGACCGCCTATGACTGGCCGGGCAATATCCGCCAGCTTGAAAACGCGATCTTCCGCGCGGTCGTTCTGGCCGAAGGGCCCGAGCTGACCGAAGCGGATTTCCCGCAGATCGCCGCCCAGCTTCCGGAATACGATGTGGTGGATCACCTGGCGCTCGTTGCCGACAATACCGGCCTCGATCCCGACGATGGCTATGGCGAGGACTTCAGGGCGTCGATGTCGGGAGAGGTGCACCACCACCGTCTGTCCGAGGCCTCGGAAAACGCGATCGCCAGCGTCAATCCTGCCGGAGATGTGCGTAGGCTTGCCGATGTCGAGGAGGAGCTCATCCGATTCGCACTCAAATTCTATCGCGGGCAGATGAGTCAAGTAGCGCGCAAGCTCGGTATCGGCCGATCCACACTTTATCGCAAGCTCAAGGACTACGGCATAGACCCTGACAATCCCCAGAAAGATGCGGCTTAATCGCTTTTCATTAAGATTAAGGCAACCACGTTTTGTTACTAGTCATAAACCACTTGTTAGTGGCGCGTTCACTATGTAAAGAAAAGGTTGATCATGTGTGGCATTTTTGCCATCGTGTGACCGCATTTGACAGTCATCTGAGACAGTACGGGACATTGTCTGTCTGACGGGGATCGAGTTGCCGAATCTGAATGGGAATTCCAAGCCTTCGCGCTTGAGCTGGCGTTTGTTGTGCGCCGACATTTGCGGAAAGGCAATAAGGACGGTAGCGGCCGCCCTTCTTGTGCTGGCGGTTTCCTCACCGGTATTCGTTGGTACGCCTTCGCAGGCAGCGGGCGACACCCGCAGCCTCAAGCTCTATTTCATTCATACCGGCGAAAAGGCCGTCATCACCTACAAGCGTAACGGCAAGTTCGACCCTAAGGGTCTGGAGCAGCTGAACCGCTTCCTGCGCGACTGGCGCAAGAACCAACCGACGAAGATGGACCCGCGCCTGTTCGACCTGATCTGGGAAGTCTATCGCCAGAGCGGTTCGAGGGACTACATCAACGTCGTCTGCGGTTTCCGTTCGCCGGGAACCAACGAGATGCTGCGCGGCCGTTCGCGCAATTCCGGCGTCGCCGAAAAGAGCCAGCATATGCTCGGCAAGGCGATGGACTTCTTCATTCCCGACGTCAAGCTGGCGACGCTGCGCGGCATCGGCATGAAGATGCAGGTGGGCGGCGTCGGCTTCTATCCGAAATCGGGTTCGCCCTTCGTTCATATGGATGTCGGCGGCGTTCGCGCCTGGCCGCGCATGAGCCGCGACGAGCTTGTCCGGCTCTTCCCGAACGGCAACACCATCCATATTCCGGCCGATGGCAAACCGCTGCCGGGTTATCAGCAGGCAATGGCCGACTACAAGCGCCGCGTCAGCGGCACGCAGATCGAGATCGCCAGCGCTTCCGAATCGGCGCCGAAGCATAAGACGCTGTTCGAAGCACTCTTCGGCGGCGGAGCGGACGAGCAGGAAGACGAGTCGGACGATTCCACGCCTGTTGCCGTCGCCAAGGCGACGCCGCCTAAGGCCGAGCCTGCTGCTCCTGCCGAGCCGCAGCAGACCGAAGTCGCCGATCTGAACGCGCCGGTGCCGCAGGTGCGCCCGGCATTCAGCAACCAGCCGACGGGCAGCGAAGTGGCGAGCGCGCTCGTCGCGCCGCCTTCGGGTAATGCCGCACAGCAGGCTCTTGCCGCGGCCCTTCCGGCGGATCAGGCCCAGCCGCAGCATTTCGCCGATCTCAGCGCCTACAGCATTCCGGTTCCCTCGCTTCTCGGCCAGCGCCGCGCGCCTGGCGATGCTGAGGTTGCATTGGCCGATCCCGTGCTGACGGGCGCGAATGGGCTGCCGGTTCCGACGCCAATCGAACGCCCTTCCGTTGCCGAGAACCTTCTTGCCGCGGCCGAGGCCGATCCGGAAGCAGAGGCCGACGAGGCCGATCAGGACGCACTGTCTCCCGCCGTGGCCGATGCGCTCGACCAGCAGCGGAACGAAGGGGAAAGCCAGATCGCGTCGAAGGCGCCGCCGCAGACGGTTGAGCAGGCGATCAACGCCGCGATGACGCAAAAGGCGCCTGCCGCAAAGCCGCCGCTCGAACTCGCAGCATTGGCGCCGATGACCAAGTCGGCAAGCTTTGGCGACGGCTTCGACGAACCGGCTGCCGAAAGCGCCGTGGCGCAGGGGCTTCCTGCCAAGGGTGGTCGCCCGACGCATAAGGAAGCCGCAGCAGCGGATGCCAGCCGCACGACGGTTCGCACCGAACCGAAGCTCACGGAAAAGATGATATCGCAGTGGGCGCTCACCAATGCCCGCCTGGAAATGGCTTCCAAGCAGGTCAAGGCGCCGCGGTTCGTCAGCCAGACGATGCGCGCCCAGCCGACCGCCGTCTATGCCGAGGGCTTTAACATTAAGACCGCTTCGGTCGATCCGGCCCGCTTCAGCGGCACGGCTGTGAACTTCATGGAAGTGCGCAAGTTCAACATGAACTGAGCCTGCCGATTACGGAATATCGAAAACCGCCGGAGCGATCCGGCGGTTTTTCTTTTTGCTGTTTCGATCGGGGAAGATGGCCGTCCCGCCTTGCGCATGGCGCGCAAAAGAAAAGCCGCCGAAAGGCTCGGCGGCTTGTCGATATCGGCGATGTGAGCGGATCAGCCCTCCGGCGGCGACTCGATCATGCCGAGCGCGAGCAGGTAGGTGTCGAGGATTGCTTCCTCTTCCATGCGTTCCTGCTCGTCCTTCTTGCGCAGCGCCACGACCTTCTTCAGGATCTTGGTATCGAAGCCCATTCCCTTGGCCTCGCCATAGACGTCCTTGATGTCGTCGGCGATGGTCTTCTTTTCTTCTTCCAGCCGTTCAATGCGCTCGATGAAAGCGCGAAGCTGATCGCGGGCGACGCCATGAGCATCAGACATCGTGTTCTCCTGGTTTTTTGGTGATCAATTTTGGATGCCAGTGACTGCCGCGAAGCGGCGTCACGGTCAAGCCTGTTCGAGGCCAGCCAAGCTATTTGTGTGGGTTGTTCAGTTCAAAAGCAGCCTTTTGCACAGGCGAGGCCTCGTTCTGGTGAAGATTCTTCCAGTCCTCATAGGACATGCCATAGACCATTTCGCGCGATTCGTCCCTGGTAACCGGGACACCTTCGGCCTCGGCGGCTTCGCGATACCAGTTCGACAGGCAGTTGCGGCAGAAGTCGGCCAGATTCATCAGATCGATGTTCTGAACGTCGCTGCGTTCGCGAAGATGTGCGACGAGGCGGCGGAAGGCGGCAGCTTCGAATTCGGTCTGTTGTTCCTTGCTGAGCGCGGTCATCTCGCTTCCTTTCGTTAAAGCGGGGGCTTTCGTTAAATGAGGCCCTTCGTTCAATAGGGGCCGGTACGCGACAGATGAACGTCGTATCCATGCAGAGCGGGATCGGCATTCATCGCCGCAAAGATCGGCGCCAGGCGCTCGGCCCATGCGGATATGCCGGTCTCGTCTCCGATCAGATCCTGGCGCACCTCGAGCAGCGCATGCGGAATGCCGGTGATCATGCAATGGCGGTACATGGTATCGCCCTTCAGCGCGCCGTCATAGGGTTCGTTGTCGCCGACGGCGAGATCGGGGTCGGCGCGTAGCATGTCGAGCAGCGGGCCGACGGCGCGATGGTCGCTGTCCCAGAGCACGGCGGCGTGCCAGGGACGGGGAATGCCTTTCCAGGCCGGCGTGAAGGAATGCAGCGACAGCACCAGCGGCGCCCTGCCGGTGGCATTCGCCACGCTGTCGATCGTTGCGGCCACAGCGTCGTGATAGGGGCGATGGAAGGTTTCGATGCGGTAGTCCCATTCCTGCGGCGTGATCGGATGATTGCCTGATATGACGGCGCCGTCGGAGATCTTCATGATCAGCGTCGGATCGTCTTCGCCGCGGTTCGGATCGATCAGCAGGCGGGAAAAGCCGCCGAGCACGGCGGGAACGCCGAGTTTCGCCGAGAGCTGCCGCGTCAGGCCCTCGATGCCGATGTCATAGGCGATGTGGCGGGCGAAAGCTGCGTCGGGCAGTCCGAGCCTGCCATATCGCCCTGGAAGGCGGTTCATCGCATGATCTGCGAGGATCACCATGCCTTTGTCATGTTTGCCGGATAGGATTTCGAAGGATTGGAAGTCGTCCATCAGGAATTGCCGTTCGTCATTGCGCCGTCGGGCGCAGTGATCGCATGCACCTGCGATGGGTTCAAGCGTTGCAGGTGGCGAGAGGCTGAGCCGGACGCCTGACGGGTGGTTTATGAAAGGAAATATAATCGATTAGCATTGCGTTGACTTTCGCTTGACGGCGGCGCAAGAAGACACGGATACGAATAACCGTGGAGCTATTTGGGAGCCGTGTTGATCCAAGCCGCGCCAAGTTTCCTCACGCGGTCCGGACCGCTGGTCCGTCTCGCTTTGTTCGCTCTTGCAGCCGCCATGCCATTTTTCATCGCAGATGCCGCACGCGCCGATTTTCGCGTCTGCAACGGAACGCAGAATCTCGTCGGCGTCGCGATCGGATACCGGGCCAAGGATGGCTGGGTGACGGAGGGCTGGTGGCAGGTGCCGGCAACGACCTGCGCCACGCTGATCGAGGGAGAATTGCAGTCGCGCTATTACTACCTCTACGCAGAGGACGCCGCCCGGGGAGGACGATGGACGGGTGACGTGCAGATGTGCGTGGCGGAAAACGAATTCAAGATCACGGGTGTGCAGGATTGTTATGCCCGCGGTTACCAGAAGATGGGATTCAAGGAATATGATACGGGCCGCCAGGGTAGCTGGATGGTTCAACTCTCCGACACCCCAGGGACGCAAGAAAGCCAGAATTGATGAAGCGTAATCGCAAAGTTAAAATCCTCGCCACCCTCGGGCCAGCCTCCTCCGAGGAATCGATGATCGAGAAGCTGCACCAGGCGGGTGCCGATGTCTTCCGCATCAATATGAGCCATGCGAGCCACGACATGATGCGTATGCTCATCCAGCGCATCCGCTCGGTCGAGGCGCGCTCCGGCCGGCCGATCGGCATTCTCGCCGACCTGCAGGGACCGAAACTGCGTGTCGGCAAGTTCGTCGACGGCAAGGTGGATCTGAAGCCCGGCCAGACCTTCACGCTCGATAATAACGAAGCCCTCGGCGACCAGAGCCGCGTCTATCTGCCGCACCCCGAGATCCTGGAGTCGGTACAGCCCGGCCACCGTCTGCTGATCGATGACGGCAAGCTCGCCCTGCGCGCAGAAAAATGTGACGGCAAGAGCATCGTCACGACTGTTATTTCGGGCACGCGCATCTCCGACCGCAAGGGCGTCAGCCTTCCCGACACGCTGCTCAGCGTCGGCGCGCTGACGGACAAGGACCGCGCCGACCTCGACGCCGTGCTTGCCACTGACGATGTCGACTGGGTGGCGCTTTCCTTCGTCCAGCGTCCCGACGACCTTGCCGAAGTGCGCAAGATCGCCCGTGGCCGTGTCGGCCTGATGTCGAAGATCGAAAAGCCGCAGGCTCTCGAGCGCATCGAGGAAATCATCGAACTGTCAGACGCATTGATGGTCGCCCGCGGCGATCTCGGCGTCGAAATGCCGCTCGAATCGGTTCCCGGCATCCAGAAGCAACTGATCCGCGCCTGCCGCCGTTCGGGCAAGCCGGTGGTCGTCGCCACGCAGATGCTGGAATCGATGATTTCAGCGCCGGTGCCGACACGCGCCGAAGTTTCCGACGTCGCGACCGCCGTCTTCGAGGGCGCGGATGCCGTCATGCTCTCGGCCGAGTCGGCCTCGGGCGACTATCCCGTCGAAGCCGTCACGACGATGGCGTCGATTGCCACCGCCATCGAGCGTGAGCCGCATTATCCCGGCATTATCTACGCCCAGCGCGCCCAGCCGGAAGCGACCGGCGCCGATGCGATCTCGCTTGCCGCCCGTCAGATCGCCGAAACGCTGAAGCTGTCGGCGATCGTCTGTTATACCTCGTCGGGCACGACAGGCCTCCGTGCCTCGCGTGAGCGTCCGCAGGTGCCGATCCTGGCGCTGTCGCCGATCATCAAGACGGCGCGCCGCCTTGCCGTCGTCTGGGGCCTGCATTGCGTCGTCACCCATGACGCGACCGATCTCGACGACATGGTCAACCGCGCCTGCCGCATCGTCGCGGACGAAGGCTTCGGCAAGCCGGGCGATCGCATCATCATCTCGGCCGGTGTGCCGCTCGGTACGCCCGGCGCCACCAACATGATCCGCATTGCCTATATCGGCTCCGACGGCCAGAGCGGCGTCTGATCCAATCGCATGCCTTCGAAAGTCCGCTGCCCCGAAGAGGCGGCGGGCTTTTTCGTTGAGGGACTGGCATTGCCAAGCTCGGCGACGCATGCAAGTTTCGCTCCCTGGAGCTGGACATGCTCCGGCTTCGGAGGTGCATCATGGATATCGTCACGCTTCTGGCTTTTGCAGCCGTTTCTTTTGTCGGCATCGCGACGCCGGGGCCAACGGTGTTGTTGGCGCTGACCAACGGTTCTCGGCATGGTCTGCGCTGGGCAGTTGCCGGCATGATCGGCGCGGTGTTGTCCGATTTCGTGCTGATCGGCGCCGTTGCGATCGGGCTCGGTGCGCTGCTCGCCGCATCGGAATTCTGGTTCTCGATGCTGAAATGGGCGGGTGCCGCCTATCTCGCCTTTCTCGGTATCATGCTGCTGCGTTCGAAGGGCACGATCGATGCGGCTTTGAAGTCCGAAGCGCCCGCGGGCGCGACTTCGCCCTTTTCGATCGGGCTGAAGAGTTTCATGGTCGCGGCGACCAATCCGAAGGGCTACCTGTTCTTCTCGGCCTTCCTGCCGCAGTTCATCGACCCGACCCTGCCGCAGGCAACACAATATGCGCTGCTTGCGCTGGTCTTTGCCGCGCTCGATTTCCTCATCATGTTCGGCTATGCCTTCTTCGGCTCGCAGGCGGTGCGTTTCCTGAAAACCTCGGGCGCCATGTGGCTGGAGCGGGCCTGCGGTGGCGCGCTACTGGCGCTTGCCGGCTCGCTGGCCCTCTATCGCCGGGCAACCGTCTGAGTTCAGGGTCGAGCCAGGGATAGGTGACCGACGCGATAGGCTTGCGTGTGCTCGCGGATCTCGGGAAGCTCCCGCCAAAGCCTGAAGCGTACCCGCGTCCAGCTCGTCGGTTCGAAGCCGCAGACCGAGGCAAATGCACCGCCCGTCGCCAGGTCGGCTTCGGCCGCTACGCTTTCGGCGCGGCGAATGTCGGCGAGCGGTGCGTAGGGCTCCGTTTGCAGGATATCGCGTGTTGCGAATCTGGCTGCGGCGATGTCGGATGAGACTTCCGACCGCCAGACGATCCAAGTCCTCACCCGTGGCCAGCCGAAGGCGCCGGTCAGCGTCTCGAAGCCCGGCCCACAGAGGAAGTCGCTTGCCCCTTCCGGCTTCTGCCAGAGATAGAAGGGCGCATAGAGATTGTCGCGGCTGCCGAACTCGCCCTTGCGGGCACTGAGATAGGCTTTGAAGCCGAGATTGGGAAAGCCGTCGAGCATCGGCCCCTTGTCGCGGATGCGGCGGTCGATGATCGACATATCGTAATCGGTGGGCAGGGTGAAGCTGTACTGCATGGCGATCATGACCGTGCCTCCACCGGCTGCAGCCATTCGACGACGCTGCCGTTTTCCATCGGCTGGATACTGATATAGCTGAAGGGGCTGTCATCGGTCGCGCCATGCCAGTGACGCTCGCCGGGTGCAAACCAGACGGCATCGCCGGCACGCAATGCTTCGACCGGGCCGTTCTCGTTCTGCACCAACCCATGCCCCGAAAGCACATAGAGCAACTGGCCTCTGGGATGTGTGTGCCAGCGGGTGATGGTGCCGGGATCGAGTGTCGCGCGCATTGCGGTGTTCTCGCCGTCGGCGCTGCCTTCGAGCAGCATCTCGACCCAGAAAGGCGAAGTTGCGACGCCCTCCGGCGAGCGGACCGCCTTGCCAGGGCGTCTGATAGTCATGGTCTTCGGGTTCGAAGCGCTCATTGTCGGCCTCCAGCCACACGAAGCCGCCAGTCTGGGTCGGTCATCTGGGCAATACCATTACCGAAGGACCAGTCCTCCGGTGCGCTGGTGCTGATGACGACCATTACGTCCTCGGGCCGGAGGCCGGGGGATTGCGCCAGGAGATCTGCGAGCCGCCGATAGAGCGCCGCCTTCATCTCGCCGGTGCGAGGCCTGCCGATCGTGATCGAGATATAGACGAAGTCGTCCGAGCGCGGGCCGGCGAGATAGCTGCGGTCGAAGATTAATTCGTTCTCGTCATGCTGGTGGATGGCCTGGAAGCGGTCGTTTTCGGGCACGTCGAAGGTCTCGACCAGGGCGCGCTGGATGTTGTCGGCCAGCGCCATGAGGTAGTCCGGCGACTTGCCTTTGCGAAGGGAAATGCGAACGAAGGGCATCGGGATCTCCATGGTTCAGGCCGTCGATCGGCCTTGACAGCAGGAACATCGCACGGCACGATGGTGCTGAAAATCAGAATTTTATGGATGAACGATCCTGAAAAATAGGACTATTTAATGCGACGGACGATCTTCGATCTCGAAGTGCTTCGAACTTTTTCGACCGGCATGGAGCTCGGCAATTTTGCCAAGGCGGCCGAGCGGCTCGGGCGTTCGACCTCGGCAGTTAGTGCGCAGCTGAAGAGGCTGGAGGAGCAGGCGGGCACGCCGATCTTCCGCAAGGCGGGGCGCGGGCTGGCGCTGACCGATGCCGGCGAGACGATGCTCGGCTATGCCAGGCGGCTGCTGGAGCTCAACGACGAGGCGGCTGCGGCCGTCAACAGCGTCGAGCTCGAAGGCTGGGTGCGGCTCGGCCTGCAGGAGGACTTCGGCGAAACCCTGCTGCCTGACGTGCTCGGCCGCTTTGCGCGTGCCCACCCGAAGGTCCGGATCGAAGCGCGGGTGGTGCGCAATGCCGAGCTGCTCGAGCGCGTCACATCGGGCAAGCTCGATCTCGCGCTTGCCTGGAGTGACGGCACGCTAACGGCGCATTGCGAGCGGATCGGCGAAGTGCCGATGCGCTGGATCGGACCTTCCGAGGGGCAGCCGGCCTGGCAAGCAGCAAGCGGTGAGCCGATGCCGCTTGCCTCGCTGGAGGCGCCATGCCTGCTGCGCAGTGCAGCGACCAAGGCGCTGGATGAGGCGGGAATCTCCTGGCGGCTCTCCTTCGTCAGTCCCAGTCTCGGCGGTCTTTGGGCTGCGACGGCGGCTGGCCTCGGTCTCACCATCCGCACGCCGATCGGCCTGCCGGCGAAGGTCCGGCCGCTGGCGCCGGAGACAATCGGCCTGCCGGATTTGCCGAAGCTCGGTCTGGTCCTGCATCGGGCGGATGCCGAACCGCAGCCGGCTGCGGCCCGGCTTGCCGAACTCGTGCTACAGTCGGTGCATGGCGCGTTGCGCGGGGGTGGTGGCCTGACATCTCCGCATTGACCCGTCGGACGTGTGGCGGTAGCCTCGGATTGTTATGAAGACGTTCACCCTCAATATCGCTTCGGTCTTCTTCTTGGGCCTCTAAAGCTCTGCCTTCGGGCATCAGAAGATGTGGCCGCTGACCAGCCTTTGTGGCTGGTGCGTTGCCGTGGACTGTAACCACCCTGCATCTGGCCAAGGAAAGAGTCGGCAGGATTGGCGATAGAGAGATATTTCATGACATCAGATGTTTACCCGCCGGCACTGAGTGCTGCGCAGATCGAGCAATTCATCGAGGACGGTTTCGTCAGGATCGACGACGCTTTTCCCCGCGCATTGGCCGAGGAAGCCCGTGCCATCATGTGGCGCGATATTCCCTTCGCTGCGGATGATCCAGGGACGTGGACGCAGCCCGTCGTGCGGCTTGCCGGTTACGGCGGCGGGCCGTTTGAGAAAGCCGTCAACACGCCAGTATTGCATTCGGCCTTCGATCAGCTCGTCGGCACCGGTCGCTGGGAGCCGCGCGATGGGCTTGGCAGTTTTCCGGTGCGCTTCCCCCATCCCAATGATCCCGGCGATGCCGGTTGGCATGTCGATCTGAGCTTTCCCAGCGAGGCTTCCGATCCGAACGAGCAACGGGACTTTTCCGCCTGGCGGGTGAACATCACCTCGCGCGGGCGGGCGTTGCTGATGCTCTTCCTGTTTTCGGATGTCGGGGAGGAGGATGCGCCGACCCGTATCCGCGTCGGTTCGCACCAGGATATCGCCCGCCTCCTGGCGCCGGCGGGTGAGGCGGGGATGGCCCACCTCTGGCTAGATCATGTCGGGGAGGAGCGGCCGCTGGCATTGGCGACGGGACGGGCGGGTACGGTCTATCTGTGCCATCCGTTCCTCATCCATGCGGCGCAGATGCATCGCGGCAAGCAGCCGCGCTTCATGGCGCAGCCCGGCCTTGCACCTTGCGAACCGCTTCGGCTCGAACGGGAGGATGGCGCCTATTCGCCGGTCGAGATCGCAATCCGCCGAGCGCTTCAGGAGGGTTAACGAGAACAGGATGCATCCTGCCCGCCTACAGCGCCGCGCGTCTTTTCAGACGCGCAAAGGACGCTGTAGCACTTTGAATTGCTGCATAATTCCTTAAATCGATTCCGATTTAAGGAATTATGCAGTAGGCCGGGTGCATCACGTCTGCAGTTCCTGCAGGGCGGCGCGCCGGATTGCCTGCGGTGGCTGGCCGAAGGCGCGCAGGAAGGCGCGGCGCATGCGCTCGCGGTCGGCAAAGCCGGTTTCGCGGGCAACGACATCGATCGGGTGGCGGCCCTGCTCCATCATCAGGCGGGCCGCTTCCAGCCGCAGGTTCTCGACGGCCTTGGCCGGCGATTGTCCGGTTTCGGCGCGGAAGGCGCGGCTGAACTGGCGGGGGCTGAGATGGGCCGCTTCCGCCAAGTCCTCGACTGAAAGCGCCGATTTCAGATTGCTGCGGGCGTGGGCGAGCGCCTTCTGGATGCGGTCGGATTTGGGCTCCAGTTCCAGAAGGGCGGAAAATTGCGACTGGCCGCCGGAGCGGCGATGATAGACGACGAGCATGCGCGAAACGGCGCGTGCTACCTCGAAGCCGTGATCCTTCTCAACCATCGCCAAAGCCAGATCGAGACCGGCTGTCATGCCCGCGGATGTCCAGACGGAACCATCGATGATGAAGATCCGGTCCTCCTCTATTTTTATCTTGGGATAGCGGCTTTGCAGCTCGCGGGAGACATACCAGTGTGTCGTTGCGCGGCGGCCGTCGAGGATGCCGGCTTCGGCAAGAAAGAAGGCGCCGGTGCAGATCGACGCCAGGCGACGTGTGGCGGGCAGGGCGGCGCGAACAAAGTCGGTTTCCGCCGCATTCGGCAGTCTGATGCCGGGGGCTCCCGCTACGATCAGCGTGTCGAGGGCCGGGTCCCCAAAGGCCTCCGTCTCCATCACGATGCCAAGCGAATTGGCAATCGGCCCGCCGTGTTCGGAGAGATAGCGGACCTCGTAGACCTTTTCCTCGAGTTCGATATTGGCGAACTCGAAGGCCGAGACGGCAGCGAGGCTCATGATCTGGAAGCCGGGGTAGAGAAGAAAGCCGATTTGCTGCATGACCATCGCGTCCTGAAAAGAGGATGTCCTGAAAGGTGGTATATATGACATTTAGGACTTTCACAATCGGGCGTAAGAATCTCCTCAAGCGCAAGGCATCGGGCCGGCGCATGCAAGGAGACGGATCATGACACTGGAACATAAGGGCACGGCGCTGGTAACCGGCGCATCCTCGGGCATCGGCGCAATTTATGCCCACAGGCTGGCAAAGCAGGGTTACAATCTCATCCTCGTTGCCCGCAACGGTGAGCGGCTGCAGGCGCTTGCAAGTCGGTTGAGTGATGAGACCGGACGGACGATCGAGACCGTCGTCGCCGATCTTGGCAACAAGGCCGGCCTTGCTCGCGTCGAAAGCGTGCTGAAGGAAGACCGGAGCATCACGCTTCTGGTCAACAATGCCGGCGTCGGCGGAACGGCACCGCTGCTTGCCGCCGATGTCGATAAGATGCAGGAGATGATTGAGCTCAACGTGACGGCGCTGATGCGGCTGACCTATGCCGCCGTTCCCGGCTTCGTCGCGCGTGGCGGCGGCACGATCATCAATATTGCGTCCATTGTCGCGATCGCGCCGGAGCTGCTGAACGGCGTCTATGGCGGTACGAAAGCCTTCGTGTTCGCCTTCAGCCAGTCGCTGAAGCATGAGCTGGCAGCGAAGAATATCCGCATTCAGGCCGTTCTGCCTGGCGCCACTGCGACAGAATTCTGGGACATCGCCGGCACGCCGGTCGAGCATCTGCCCAATGAGATCGTGATGTCGGCGGAGGATATGGTCGATGCGTCGCTTGCAGGCCTCGAGCAGGGCGAGTTCGCGACGATCCCGTCGCTCGAAGATGCCGGCCAGCTTGCAGCTTACGAGCAGGCGCGCCAGGCACTGATGCCGAACCTATCTCGCACCGCGCCGGCGAAACGCTACAAGAGCGCATAACGATCACAGATAGAAACCATCCGCGGCTCTGCTGCGGATGGTCGATGGCGTTCACTTGCACGATGTTCAGCCGAAACGTTCCAGAGCCGTGGCGAAGATATCGGGATCGACATTGCCGCCGGAGGTGACCACGACGGCCGTGTCGCTTTCCAGGGCATTGCCATGGAAGAGGGCGGCGGCGAGCGCCACGGCACCGCCGGGCTCGACGACGATCTTCAATCGCGAGAAGGCAAGTGCCATGGCGCGCAGCGCCTCCTCGTCGGTGACGACGATGCCGGCACCGGCGAGGCGCTTGAGGATCGGGAAGGTGATGTTGCCCGGCTGCGGCGTGACGATCGCATCGCAGATCGAGCCCGATACCGCCGCGTTGCGTTCGATCTTGCCGGAGGCGAGCGAGCGGGTCGTGTCGTCGAAATCCCTGGGCTCGCAGGGACGGACGCGAAAGCCGGGGGAGCTGGCTTCAAGGGCGAGCGCGATGCCGGAGGTCAATCCGCCGCCGCCGCAGGGAACGAGGACTTCGGCTGATGTCACGCCCTCCTCCCCAGCCTGCTCGGAGATTTCGAGACCGGTCGTGCCCTGACCGGCGATGACAAGCGGTTCGTCGAAGGGCTTGATCAGCGTCAGGCCGCGCTCGGCTGAAAGCCTCGCGCCGATCTCGTCGCGATCCTCGTTGACGCGGTCGTAGAGCACCACTTCAGCGCCGAAGGCGCGGGTGTTGGCGATCTTCAGCTTCGGGGCATCGCTCGGCATGATGATGACGGAGGGCACGCCGTGCAGCTTGGCCGCAAGCGCAACGCCCTGGGCGTGGTTGCCGGAGGAGAAGGCGATGACGCCCTTCGAGCGTACCGCAGCATCGAGGCCGGAGACGGCCGACCAGCCGCCGCGAAACTTGAACGAGCCGGAATGCTGCAGACATTCCGCTTTCACGAACAGACGCCGGCCGGCGATCTCATCGAGGAAAGGGGAGGAGAGAAGCGGCGTGCGCCTGATATGACCGCGCAGACGGGCGCGAGCTGCGACAATCATTTCAATGCTGGCCATTCGGGAATCTTTCTGCTTGCGGGTTCGACTATGCATAGGGCGCGGCAAGCCAATTGTGAACGGCGACTTTGTCACGGTGACATGAATGGTTCCACCGCTGCTTCTCGAGCCGCGTTGCGCTTCCGCCGACCGTTTGATCAGGCGATCCCGAAGCGTCAGTAGCCGCTTGCCGACCCTTCCGCTGCGCGGCTATCCATGGCGCCGTTGTAGCGGGCACCGCCGCCTTTTGCGATGGCCGCAAGGCTTTTGCCGCCGACGAGGATGCCGGCGGCCTGGCCCCATTGCGGCGTGTCATTGCCGCCATCGAAGCTGTAGCCCATGGCGGCGAGCGTCTTTTCCGTATCCGGCGAAAGTGCATAGGGTTCGAGAAAGACCTTGTCCGGCTGCCATTGGTGGTGGAGACGCGGGGCGTTGACCGCCTGACTGATATCCATGCCGAAATCGAGGACATTGAGGATCGCTTCCAGCGTGATGGTAATGATGCGCGAGCCGCCGGGGCTGCCGATCACCATAAAGGGTTTGCCGTCCCGAGTGACGATCGTCGGGCTCATCGAGGAGAGCGGCGTCTTCTTCGGGGCGATGGCATTTGCCTCGCCCTGCACCAGTCCGTAGAGGTTTGGCACGCCGGGCTTGGAGGTGAAGTCGTCCATCTCGTTGTTGAGCAGGACACCGGTGCCGGGCGCTACGACCGCGGCACCGAAGGAGCCATTCAGCGTATAGGTGACGGCGACCGCATTGCCCTCGTCGTCGATGATCGAATAATGCGTGGTCTCGGTGCTTTCCTTGCCGCCGAGCGGCTTCAGGTTCGCCGAGGTGCCGGCCTTGTAAGGGTCGATCTTGGCGGCGATCTCCAAAGCATACTTCTTGTCGAGCAGCTTTGTGATCGGGTTCTCGACGAAATCGGGATCGCCGAGTGCAGCATTGCGGTCGACATAGGCATAGCGCATCGCCTCGACCATGATGTGCACGGTTTCGGCCGAGTTATAGCCGAGATAGGAAAGCGGGTATCCTTCCAGAACGTTGAGGATCTCGCAGATGATGACGCCGCCGGAAGACGGTGGCGGCGAAGAGATGATGTCGTAGCCGCGGTAATTGCACTCGATCGGCTTCAATTCGCGCACGGTATATTGCTCGAAATCCTCCTTGGCGAGGATACCGCCCTTGGCCTGGCTCGCCTTGACGATCGCCTCGGCGGGCGCGGCCTTATAGAAGGCGTCGGGGCCTTTTTCGGAAATGCCTTCCAGGACGGCGGCAAGGTCCGGTTGCTGGAGTTTTTCGCCGGATGCATAGGGTTTGCCGTCCGGTTTCAGGAAGATCTTTGCAGTGGCTTCATCCTTGGCGAGGCGCTTGGCGTTGCCTGCGAAACTTGCGGCGTCGCCCTGTTCCAGCGTGAAACCTTCCTTGGCGAAGCGGAGCGCCGGTGCGATCAGTTCTTCGCGCGACTTGGTGCCGTATTTCTCGCGCGCGGTCTCGAAGCCCAGGACGGAGCCCGGCACGCCGACGGCAAGATAACCGTCGAGGCTGGCGCGCGGCACGATATCGCCCTTGGCGTCGAGATACATGGTCTTCGTTGCGGCAAGCGGCGCGCGTTCGCGGAAATCGAGGAAGGTCTTGGTGCCGTCCTTCAGGCGGATGGTCATGAAGCCGCCGCCACCGAGATTGCCGGCCGAGGGATAGACCACCGCCAGCGCATAACCGACGGCGACCGCCGCATCGACGGCGTTGCCGCCGCTTTTCAGCACCTCGACGCCGACATCGGTCGCCAGATGCTGGGCGGTGACGACCATGCCGTGCTCGGCTTCGACGGGTGCAGGCGAGGCAGCAAAAGCCGAGGTCAGGCTCAGCGACAATGCTGATATGACGGAGATTGTCCCAATATGCAGGCGGCCCACGATTTCCCCTCCTATGGACAATGATGAAAAACATATGGGGCTGCGACAGCCCGAGGCAATGCAAGGGGTTGGCTTTAAAACATGTGGCGCAAAAGTATGTCGCGAGTTTGCGACGACGACCTGCGTAAAGAAACCTAGAGCGTCAGCAGTTCGGCGAGTTTCCGGTTGGTGTCGTCGTCATCGAGCGGCGTATAGACGATGAGTTTCATCTCCGGCCGACTGGTCAGTGTCAGGCCGGTATGTTCGAAGGACATGCGGCCCTTGACTGGATGGTCGATGCGCTTGATGCCGGACAGCGGATTGACGACCTCGTGGCGCTGCCACCAATCACGAAATTCAGGGCTTGCCTGTTTCAGCAGCGCGATCAGCCGATCGAAATCCGGATCGCCGGCATAACGCGCACTGTCGGCGCGAAACATCGCCAGCGAGACGCGGGCAACGGCTTCCCAGTCGACGAGCAGCTTGCGATGCGCGGGGTCGGCAAAGAGGCGATGCATGGTATTGCGCTCGTCGCGGTCGAGCGTGTCGTAACCGCCGAACAGCACCTCGGCGGCACGGTTCCAGGCGAGCACGTCCCACCGGCGGCCGAGCACATAGGCCGGCTGGTGTGTCAGGTTGGCGAGCATGCGCTGCAGCGGCTCGTCGACACATTCGGGTGCGGACGAGATTGCCTGAGGCACTTGCCGATTGTTGAGGATGAAGAGATGCCGGCGCTCGGCCTCGTCGAGGCGCAGCGCATCGGCAAGGGCATTGAGCACCTGCATGGAGGGCCTGATGTCACGGCCCTGTTCCAGCCAGGTGTACCAGGTGGTGCCGACGCCGGCGAGCATGGCGAGCTCCTCGCGGCGGAGACCCGGCGTACGCCGGCGAAAACCCTCCGGCAGGCCAACCTCGGAGGGCGTCAGCCGCTCGCGACGGGAACGCAGAAAGGCTGCGAATTCACGGCGACGGGCTTCGAATGTACCGGGTCTTTGGTCCATGGGAGCGATCATATCAGTATCGATACCAGGATAAAACTGGAACTGTTTGCCGTTTCCGAGCCGCGCATGATTGACGTGTCGCAGGTGGTTGAAGTGTCTGCGGCTCGATCAATTCAAGGAGCAGCACTATGTCTTTGCAGCATGTGGTCGTCATCGGCGGTTCTTCCGGCATCGGCCTCGCCACGGCGAAATTACTTTTGAAACAGGGGTATACCGTTACCATTGCGGGCCGCGACGGCGAAAAGCTTGCTGCGGCGACGGCATCGCTCGAGGGCGAACTACGCAGCCTGGTGCTCGATGCGACGGAGCTTTCCGGCCTCGGGGAGGCTTTTGCCGGGATCGGCGCATTCGGTCATCTCGTGCTGGCGATGGGCAGCGGTCATGGCGCCGGACCTTTTGCGACGCTCGACATGGCGGATCTGCTTGCCGGGTTTCAGACAAAGCTCATTCCGCATGCCGCAGCAGCCCAGGCGGCACTGCCGCTGTTGCTGCCGGGCGGCAGCATCACCTTCGTTTCGGCGGTCAGCGCGCAGGCAGCGATGCCTGGCACGGCCGGACTTGCGGCCGTCAATGCCGGCATCGAGGCGATGGTGCCGGTGCTTGCCGCCGAATTGAAGCCGCTGCGCGTCAACGGCGTTTCCCCCGGGGTCGTCGATACGCCGTGGTGGAGTTTCCTGCCGCCCGAGCAGCGCGATAACGTCTTTACGGATTTCGCCGGCCGCACGCCGGTCGGCCGTGTCGGCAGGCCGGAGGATATTGCGGAGGCGATTGCCTTCCTGATCGGAAACGGATTTATGAGTGGCCATGTCATCACCTGCGATGGTGGCGTCAGTCTCGGCGCCTGAGGCAGGTTTCGGACGATGCTGAGGACAAAATTATGCAGCATTCAAAGTGCTACAGCGTCCTCTGTACCTCTGAAAAGGCGCGCGGTCCTGTCGGCCCTAACGACGGTATGGCTGCGGCCGTCCGATCATGTGAGGCGGTAGCAAGCCTTTCTTCGGCCCTGCGGGCGATCGCCTGCAGGTCGCGCGGCTTGCCTGATATCTTCTCCATGGCGGCGATGGCGACATCGGTCGCGAGATAATCCGGCTTGTGGCCGACGCCGCTGACGGTGATGAGTTCGGAGCCCGATATATCGCGGGCAAGGCCGCGCGAGTGCAGGTGTTCCCAGACGATCTCGTCGCTGTCGCCTGTTATGATGACGGTCGGGGCGGTGATCAGCGAATAGAGCAGCGACTGCTCCTTCACATAGGCGAGCAGTCTTTTAAAATCGGCGGCATTGTTGTGGAAGGCGTCGGGGCGCAGCACCAGCGACGGACCGGTTTTTTCGATGTAGTCGGCCGGGCGAGGATTGGGACGGAAGACGTTCAGCGTGCCGCGCTCCAGCCGGCTGAGCCCGAGCGGCACGACGAATGCGTGGTTGAACAGCCAGCCGAGGACCGGCACGGTTGCCACATGATAATACCAGTCGATGCCGCCTGGCCATGGATGAGTGGCGGGCGCGAGGAAGAGCAGGCCGGCGGTTTTGTCAGGATGGCGCAGGCCGAAGGCGGCGGTGATCGCGCCGCCGAAAGAATGGCCGATGATGATCGCCTTTTCGATGCCGCGCTTCTCCATCAGTCTGGCGATTGCATCTGCCTGGCCGGAGGGGACGGCGTTCTCAGGACCGCCGCGTTCGGAATAGCCATGACCGGGGCGATCGACGAACAGCATTTCCGCCCGGCCTTCGAGTGCGGCGCGGAAGGCCACGACCTGGTCGAGCAGATTGCCGCTGGCGCCGTGAATGAAGACCAGAGCCGGCAGATCCGCATTTTCTGGTGGCGGGACGTGAACGGCATTCATGCGGTAGCCGCCGACATCGGTCAGTTCGCCGATATTCGGATAGGCGTGTTCGAATTGCCTTGCCTTATAAGTGGAGTAACCGATGGCGGCGGCGAGCGGGGCGAGAAGAGCGGAAACTTCTGCAAGCATGATCTCAACAAGCGATAATTGCGGGATGACCTGCGAGCGGGCACCGCATCGTTCCCGCTCTATTCTAAGATTGCGCGGCACGATCCGACGTCAAGGCCGCCGCCCGGAATCAGGTGCGGTTGCCGGCGAGTTTTTCCGCAAGCGTGTTGGCCTGTTCCTGCGCGGTGCGTTCGGCGGGATAGACATCGAGGAAACGTTCCCAAGCCTTCAAGGTCAGCTGGTCGTTTCCGGAATTGCTGAGGATCGCCGCCATGCCGGAGAGCGCGCCGAAATGGCGCGGCTCGAGATCGAGCACACGTTCGATGTCGGACATCGACTTGCGATAATTGCCCATGACGAAATTCAGCGTGGCGCGGCGGTTCCAGCTTTCGGCATAATCGGGTTTCAGCGCGATCGCCTCGTCGAGGAAATCGAGGGCGGCGGGATTTCGCTTTTCCTCGATCGCCTTGTCGGCCCACTGCATCAGCAGATTGACGGTGGCACTGCCGGAATCGTTCCATTCCATGCGGATTTCATTAGCGATGCCGCTGGCCTTGTCGGGGTCGCGTTCACGCTTCAACTGGCTGAAGAGCTGGTCGAGGTGCTGCTTCGGCGAACTGTTGACATCCGTCTGCTCGACGATGACGTCCTTTTTCATGGCGGCGGCCGGCTTTTCCGCGGCGGCGACCGGAAAGGAGGAGGTGAGGAGAATGAGGGCGAGCGGCAGCGCCGCTGATGTCAAAGCAAAAAAGCGCATGGCGGACATATTAGCCCGCCAGCGCCGAAGATCAAACAAATTTGACGTGATCACCGTAGCGACCCACCGGATATATCTGCCGGTGCAAGCGCACGCGGCAGGGCGATCCGGACGCGCGAAATCAGCCCTGACGAGCCTTGAAGCGCGGGTTCAGCTTGTTGATGATGTACATGCGGCCCTTGCGGCGAACCAGACGGTTGTCACGGTGACGAGCCTTGAGCGACTTGAGCGAATTCTTGATCTTCATTTTTTTGATCCGCGATCTCTATGGGGGAATTCACATTCGCCCGTATCTTTAACAATCAAAAGCGCGCCATCGGGCGCGCTGTTTAGGTGGGGGAGCAGATACCCCGTCACCTTTTCCGTGTCAACCACATGAAGGTGTTTTTCCCAAGGTGCGCGGGTGTTTTCTCAGGCCAAAACCGACGATTTCGGCGTCAAGGTGGTGACATGGCCCATCTTGCGGCCGGGGCGCCACTCGGTCTTGCCATAGAGATGAACCAGCGTATCGGGGCGCCGCAGCCAGTCGGGAACCGCAAGGATATCGTCGCCGATCAGGTTCTGCATGACGCAGTCGGAATGACGCTCGGCACTGCCAAGCGGCAGGCCGGCGACGGCGCGGATATGCTGCTCGAACTGGCTGACGGCGCAGGCGGCTTCCGTCCAGTGACCTGAGTTGTGGACACGCGGCGCCATCTCGTTGGCGATCAGGCCGCCATCGGCAAGCACGAAGAATTCGATGCCGATGACGCCGACGTAGTTCAAGGCGGCGAGAATTTTCTCGGCCGATTGCCGCGCGGCGTCCGCCGTCGGCGCCGAGATCGTGGCGGGAACCGTCGAGGTGTGGAGGATGCCGTTGCGGTGGACATTCTCGGCGGGATCGAAGCAGACGACCGTCCCGTCGGTGGCGCGGGCGGCGATGATCGAGACCTCGCGCTCGAAAGCGACGAAGCTTTCGAGGATGAGCGGCACGCCGCCAAGTGCGGCATAGGCGCCATCCGGGCTGTCGGCGTCCGAACGGAAAACCTTCTGGCCCTTGCCGTCATAACCGAGACGGCGGGTCTTCAGCACGCCCTGGCCGCCGAAATCCTTCAGTGCCGTCTCGAGATCGGCCTGGCTGTCGATTGCGTGGAAACGGGCGGTTGATATGCCGCAACCATTGAGAAAGCGCTTTTCGACGAGGCGGTCCTGGGCGGCTTCCAGCGCCTTCGGCGGCGGATAGACCGACACGCTCGCCGAGAGCTTTTCGGCGGCTGCGACGGGCACGTTTTCGAATTCGTAGGTGACGACGTCGCAGATATCGGCGAGTTCGGCGAGTGCCGCCGGGTCGTCATAGGCAGCGGTAATCTGCCGGTTGGCGAGCTGGGCGGCCGGGCAGTCCGCCTGCGGCTCGAGGATGACAGTGCGAAAATTCAACCTAGCGGCGGCAATCGCCAGCATGCGGCCGAGCTGGCCGCCGCCGATAATGCCGATCGTTGTTGCCGTCATAGGTCGTCCATCGGGTATTCGGCGACGGCAGCACTCTGGCGCTCGCGCCATTCGTCGAGCCGGTCGGCAATTTCTTCGTCGGAAAGGGCAAGTACGGCGGCAGCGAGAAGGGCGGCGTTGACCGCACCAGCCTTGCCGATGGCGAGCGTGCCGACCGGAATACCGGCCGGCATCTGTACGATGGAAAGGAGGCTATCCTGGCCGGACAGGGCTTTCGACTGGACCGGCACGCCGAAAACCGGCAGCGGTGTCAGCGAGGCGGTCATGCCCGGCAGGTGGGCAGCGCCGCCGGCGCCGGCGATGATGACCTTGAAGCCCTCCGCGCGTGCGCCCTTGGCGAAATTGACCAGCCGGTCGACTGTACGGTGCGCCGAAATGATGCGCGCGTCATAGGGAATTTCCAGCGCCTCCAGCGTGTCGGCGGCGTTTTTCATGGTCTCCCAGTCTGACTGGCTGCCCATGATGATGGCGACGGGTGGTCTGTCTGTCATCGTTGCTGCTATTCCCTCTCAGGCGATGATGTCAGGGATGATCTGATCTTCCAGCCTGGAGAGCCTGTCCTTGATGACGAGCTTCTTCTTTTTCATGCGCTGGATCCGCAGAGCGTCGCATCCGGTCTGGATCATGGCGTTGATCGCGGCGTCGAAATCCTCGTGCTCCTGGCGCAGCCGCGCCACTATGAGCCTGATTTCCGCCTGTTCCTGATCGGCCATATACATTCCCCGTTATCGTCCCTGGACCTTGTCCGATCTGCCGATGATTTCCGCAAGCTCCTATCATCAAATACAGGTAACGGCTAGTTAGTCTTGATCATGAAATTGCCATCCAGTCTTCATCTTTTGGCCTTCGACAAGCCTTCAAAAATGTGTCACAGTCCCGCCCGTTGACACCTTGATCCCCGACGATGTTGGCCGGGGAGGGTAAGAGGAAGGAAGGGTCATATGACTGTTCAAGCTCATCTTGAGTCACTCCAGAAAAAGCACGTTGCTCTCGAGGAGGAGTTGCACGCGCTCAGAACATCTCCCTCTATTTCCGATACGGCACTTGCCGATTGCAAGCGTCGCAAGTTGCGCATCAAGGACGAGATTCAGCGTCTTAAGTCATCCGTCCACTAATCTTCCCAAGGGTCGCCGGACGATCATCTTGCGCAACAAGGTAAATCCATCCATTCCACCAAAAATCAGCAAGAACCGGTGATTTGACACCAGATTTGCGCCAGCCCGATGCATCCGGCATCGTGGCTGGCGCTTTTGGGTCCGCCACGTCTCACATCGCGGTCTTATGATTCACAGCGTATTCACAGATCGCATGAGAACATGCATCAGGCCCAGAACTGATCCAGCCATAAATTGAGCTTGTCGAAGCCGCGGTTGTTGACCGCGTAGATGCGTTTTGTACCTTCCGAGGTCACGGAGACGAGATTGCTGTCGAGAAGCGCCTTCAGGTGCTGCGACACAGCAGGACGGCTGATCGGCAGGCCTTCGGCGAGCTCATTGACCGTCCGTGGCGCGCGACGCAATTCCTCCAGCAGAAACCGCCGGTTCGGATCGGCAATCGCAGAGAAAGGGTCCGTGTTCGACATGGCGGGAACGCTACGTCAAACCGGCCGCGTCAGCAAGGAAATTGTGCATTGCAGCGTGCCGTGATTTCCAAAGCGCGTCGCGATCCTTCAGATTCGCTCGTCGTGCTTTAGGTCTTTGTTTTTACGCATGTCGTTAGCGCAAAACCGCTGCACAGTTTTGCGCGACATGCGTCAGCGGTTTCTACCAGCCGAGGCCCTCGCGTACGATCAGAAAGGCGGCGATCAGCGCCATCGCATACATGAAGGGATAGAAGATCTGTGGCTTCATGCGGCGCACACACCAGGCGCCGGCGATGGTGGCGAGCGGGGCAAAGGGCAGAAGCGTCGCGGAGGTCGCAAGGTTCTGGGTGTCGAGTTGGCCGAGCGCGAAATAGGGGATCAGCTTGATGGCGTTGAGGATCGCGAAGAAGCGCACGCTGGTGCCGGTATATTCGCGTGGCTGCAATTTGAGCGGCAGGGCATAGATCTGGAAGGGCGCACCGCCGGCATGGGCGACGAAGCTGCCATAACCGGAAAATGTGCCCCAGAGGCTGGCGGCCACCGGCCGCTGACCGCGCGGCGGGATCACCTTGCTGGCGCCCGGGCCGAAACTGTTCCAGAAATAGCGCAGGCAAAAGAGGATGGTCACCGCGCCGATGACGATGCGCAGCATGTTGCCCGGAACCAGCGCCGAGGTCGCCCAGCCCAGGGCGATACCGAAGATCGCACCCGGCAGCATGATTTTCAGCGTCGCCCAGTCGCCATGTTTGCGCCAGATGACGAGCGAGATCATGTCCATGAAGACCAGGATCGGCAGCAGGATGGCGGCTGCCTCGACCGGCGAAACGACGAGGGCGAGGAAGGGCAGGCCGATCAGCGACAAAGCGTCGCCCATGCCGCCCTTTGCGAGGCCCACCAGCAGAACGGCGGGCACGGCGGCGTAGTAGAATGACAAATCCTGCGGCATGCTTTCGACGCTCTCCTCTTGCCAGTCTCGTCTAACGGAACTACTCACACAAAACGAGTGCGGATCCCTCATTTGGAAGGGGAATTTGCAGGAAACGGAAAGACCTGATGACCGAACCGGAAAATCGCTGCCGCCTTGTGCTCATCGTGCCCGATATCGCCGATGCCGATGAACAGGCAAAGATCGTCGCCGACGCGCTGAAGGGCGGCGATGTCGCCTCGGTGATCGTGCCGCAATACGGGCTCGACGACGGCACCTTCCAGAAACATGCCGAAAAGCTGGTACCGTTGATCCAGCACGCTGGCGCCGCCGCGCTGATATCAGGCGACAGCCGTGTCGCAGGCCGGGCGAAGGCTGACGGCCTGCATCTTTCCAGCAATGCCGAGGCGCTTTCGGAAGCGATCGACAAACACGCGCCGAAGCTGATCATCGGCGGCGGCAACGCGGCCGACCGACACCATGCGCTGGAGATCGGCGAAGTCAGGCCGGACTATATTTTCTTCGGCAAGCTCGACGGCGACATCAAGCCGGAGGCGCACCCGAAGAACCTGGCGCTCGGCGAATGGTGGGCCTCGATGATCGAGATCCCCTGCATCGTCATGGGCGGCACCGATCCGGCCTCGGCGCTCGCCGTCGCCGAAACCGGAGCGGAGTTCGTGGCGCTGCGGCTGGCGATCTTCGGCGATCCCGCCCGGGCGCCGTCTGTCGTTGCCGAAATCAATGCGTTGCTTGACGAAAAAGCGCCACGGTTTGAGGATTGATATCGCGCTCATGCCGATCCCGCCCGCCCGCCTTTTGAAATATATCTTTGCCAGTGTGGCAGCCCTCGTTGCGGCCGGGCCGAATGTCGCCTTGGCGCAGGCGCCGGACAGCGTCATCAGCCAGCCAGGCACCGCTCCGGCTTCGACCTTCCGCACCGACCGGACTTCCAGCCCGGGCGTGCAGCCCTCCGATGGCGTCGGCGTGTTCGACCGCATGGGCGCGAAGCTGCCGGACCTGCCGCCGGAGAAGGATTACACCGGGCCGATCGACGAGGCTTACGGCGCCTTCCAGCGCGGCTATTACCTGACGGCGATGGACAAGGCGCTGCCGCGCGCCCAGCTCGGCGATCCGGCAGCGCAGACGCTGATCGGCGAAATCCTCTCGCAGGGCCTCGGCGTCAAGAAGGACGTGAAGAACGCCGCCTTCTGGTACGGCAAGGCGGCCGAAGGCGGCGACGGGGCGGCGATGTTCAAATATGCGCTGATCCTGATGGAAGGCGAGGGCGTGCCGCGTGACAAGGTCAAGGCCGACGACTATATGCGCAAGGCGGCCGAGGCCGGTAATCCTTCGGCGGAATTCAACTGGGCGCAGCTTCTCGTCGCCGACAATCCCGGCGAGAAGGGACTGAAGCTGGCGCTGCCGTTCTACGAGAAATCGGCCGAGCAGGGCATTGCCGATTCGCAATATGCCGTGGCGCAGATCTATGCGACGCTGAAGGACCTGCCGGAGGAAAAGACAAAGCTCGCCCGCGAGTGGATGGCACGCGCGGCGCGCGCCGGCTTCGACACGGCCCAGCTCGATCTCGGCATTTGGCTCGTCAACGGCGTCGGCGGGCCGAAGGATTACGTCAAGGGCTTCGAATGGCTGAAACTTGCCGCCAATGGCGGAAATGTCGCCGCGCAGAACAAGCTCGCCCATCTCTATATCAACGCGATCGGCACGGCGCCCAATCCGATCGAGGCGGCGAAGTGGTACGTGCTGTCGCGCCGGGCCGGGCTCTCCGATCCGGCGCTCGAGGATTTCTATCTCGGCATCGAGGACAATCAGCAGAAGGCGGCGATCGATGCCGCCAACAAGTTCCGACGGCGATAGCGGCCGTATTCTAATTTAGAAAAGCGCGTCGGCGAAAAGATCCTCGTCGTTTTCGGCTTTGGCGGTCTCGGCGGGAGTGGGGGTGCTGTCCTCGCTCGCCGGAATGATGCCGCGGTGAATGCTGCGCTCCTGGACCATCGTATAGTGCTTGAAGATCTTGCGGTCGAGCGGCGCGATCGTCTCAGCGAGATCGGAGATATCGGCGACATCGGTGCCGGCGACGCTTTCGAGCATATCGGCGCAGCCAGCAAGGACTTCGCCGAGATTATGCTGGAAATCGAGCTTGCCGATCAGCAGGCTGATCTTGGTGGCGACCTCGCGACCGTTCTCGGCGAGGACCTTCAGCTCGTTTTCCATCACGTTGGCTGCGGAGCGGATGTTGCCGACGGCCGACGTCAGGCTTTCTCCGAGATTGCCGGCTCCGGCATCCGTGGCGGGGGCGACGCGCCCGGCCGCGGCTTCGAGCGCCGGCAGGCCATTGACGATGGCGTCGGCGGAATCGTCGAGCTTGCCGGCGAAGATGCGCAGCTCGGCGGTGACGACGTTGATCGACCTGCCTTCCTCGCCGAGGCGGCTGCAGCGCAGGTTGGTATTCAAAGCCATATAGTGAATGTCGGTCTTGACGGCGCGGATGTTGCCGATCGCTTCGGAGAGTTTGGCCGCGGTACCGATCGTCGACTGGCTCACCTGGTCGGCCTGGCGGCTTGCCGTATCGACCTGCCTGACGATTTCATGGGCCGCCGAAACGCTGGATTCCAGCGCGCGCATGAAGTTGCCGCCGGCCTCGCCACTCTGACCGCTCATCTGATCGCGCAGCTTGAGAATCTCCCGCATGTCGTGATCGAAACTTGCGATCGTCTTGACGACGTTCTCGGAATCCCGCTGGAAATTTGCGCACATGTCGCTCATCTGCGACGCCGTCAGATGGTGAATGACGTTCTGGAGGCGCTGACGCGCGCCGGCGTCGAGCCTTGCGCCATCCTCGCCGGCAAAGAAGTCTTCAAGCAGCGAAAAGGTGGCCTGCACATGCTCGATGCGCTGGCGGGTGATATCGCCGATCTGCAGGGCAGACAGCGTCGAGGCGACCTTGCTCTGAACGGCGCGGGCAATTGCGCCGACCTCGCGGGCGATGACGCCGAGATCCTTGCGATGTCCAGCGATCTTGGCGGCATCATCGCGCAGGGCTCCGGCGACGGCCGGAACGGTATCGGCATAGCCCTTGGAAACGCTGGCGCCAAAGGAGGCGGCGAGCTTGACCTCCTTATCAAGACTGTCGAGATGCGTGGCGAAACGGTTGACCTCATCGGTGCCGGAATAGATGCGCTCCAGGATCTCCTGGGCGAAGCCGGCGAATTCGGCAAGGCCGGCACCGGTGATCTTCACGGTCACCGCGAAGGTTCTGAGATAACGCATCGTCTCCTGCATGTCGGCGACGTGCTTGCGCAACTCCCTGCCGGTATGCGCCAGCGAGACGAGCGCCTGCTGGCGGTTTTCCTCGGTGACGGGCAGCGCCATCAGGCTCTCCACCGTGGCGCGGAGATCGGCGCTGGTGTCACTTGCCTCCTTGTTGTCGAGCGTCGTGGTGACGCTCTCGAGCGAGTTCAACAGACGGTTGAGGACATCCATCACCGAGAGCAGCACGGTGCCGCCTTCGAGGAAACGTTCTTCCACCTGGCTACGAGCAGATTCCAGGGTCTGGCTGATGTCCCGCCCCGACGTGTAGGCTACAGCGTTCGACGATACCAGAGCGTGTGCCACCTTTATACCTTTTCTTAAAATACAGGCAATTCGACTCTATTTTTACGGGCAGGATGGAAACGTCCGGTAAACGCGACGGGACTCGCCAGCGTTGTGATTAACGAAAGATGTTGATGGCGCGCCGGTGAAAGCGTCACTGTCGTGTGGTGTAATTCAACTTACTGTTTTTACTTTATTTATTTCTAAAATTTGAGGAAAAAATACAACTTATCCCGGATGATAATTGGGAGTCTCGGAATGCGCTATACGGCAGTTTCCTACAACCGCTGTTTACTCCGCATTAACGCTGCCGTGAGAGTCCTTTTAAGGTCATCAAGTATTTCTCTGGCCCAGGAGGCTGCATTGGATACTCAGAACCAATATTGCGAATCTATAAATTTGCCGGACGTGCTCAGCATTCGTAACGTGTCCGAACTATATTCAAAGTTTACCGATGAATTTCATAGCAATGATACAATCATCATCAGCATTCCCGAAGGCGCGGAAGCGGATCTGAGTTTCGTTCAACTCATCGAATCCTCGCGCCGCCAAGCAAAGGCCAAGGGAAAGACGTTCAAGCTTTCTTCGCCGGCCAGTGGCTCTGTCCTGAAGGTACTTGAGCGCGCAGGTTTCATCGAATCCTTCGATCACGAAGACGCAAAGTTCTGGTTGCATAAAGAGGTGACGTTATGAGTGCAAGTATCCTGACTGTCGATGATTCCGCCAGCATTCGTCTGACCACCAAGGTCACGCTGACCAATGCCGGCTATAGCGTCACCGAGGCGGTCAACGGGGCAGAGGGCCTCGCGACAGCCAAGGGCAGCAGCTTCGATCTGATCGTGACCGATCTCAACATGCCTGTCATGGACGGGCTGACGATGATCGAGGAACTGCGCAAGCTGCCGGCGCAGGCCGGCGTTCCGATCATCTTCTTGACGACGGAATCGGACGCCGATCTCAAGGCGCGCGCCAAGGCCGCCGGCGCGACGGGCTGGTTGACCAAGCCGTTCGACCCGGAAAGCCTGGTGAAGATCGTGAAGAAGGTTCTCGGACGATGAGCACGCTGGATCCCGTCGCCGTATTCCGCACGGAGGCCGCCGAATGCCTCGAAGCGATCGAGGCCGGTCTTCTCGACCTGACCCACCAGCTCGACAACAGGGATCTCGTCGACGCCGTGTTCCGCGGGCTCCACACGCTCAAGGGCTCCGGCGCGATGTTTGGTTTCGAGGCGCTCGCCGCCTTCACCCATCATTGCGAAACAGCCTTCGACCGCGTCCGCAAGGGCGAGGTCGCGGCGACCAGCGAACTCGTCGCCGCCGTTCTCGCCGCCCAGGACCATATGCGGGCCCTGGTCGACCAGCCGGACGCCGATCACGGCGATACCGGGCATAAGCTTCTGGCTCAGCTGCAAGCTGCCGTCGGCGGCAAGGAAGCGGCGCCAGCAGCAGCGTCTGCCGCTGTTGCCGCACCCGCAGCCGTGCGCGAGGCAGCGGCGAAGAAGAAGAACAGCTGGCGCATCCGCTTCAGCCTGCCCGCCAATTCGATGGCCAACGGCACCAACCCGCTCGGCCTGCTGGACGAGCTGCGCGATCTCGGCGAATGCACCGTGCGCGCCAACACCTCGGCCATTCCGCCCCTCGACGCGCTGGCTCCGACGGAACTCCACATTTCCTGGGACGTGACGCTGACCAGCGAGCAGGACCGCTCGGCGATCGATGACGTCTTCATCTTCGTGCTCGACGATATGGAACTCAGCGTCGAGGAGATCGGCGGGCAGGCAGCGGCAACTGCCGCTCCGGTCGAGGAAAAGGCTGCACCTGCCGCTGTCGCCGCGGTATCGGCGGCGCCCGCTTCGCCGACCGCCGTCCCGGAATTCCGCCCTGTCGAGGCGGTTCCGGCCAAGCGCGAGGCGCCCACCGCCGTCAGCCAGGCGAAGGCGGCCGAGAATGTCCGCGTTCCGGCCGAACGTCTCGATGAGCTGATGGACCGCGTCGGAGAGCTCGTCATCGCGCAATCGCGCCTCAGCCAGCTGGCCAGTGCCAGCGCCGATATCGCGCTGCGCTCCGTCTCGGAAGAAATCGAACGCCTCTCCGGCGAATTGCGCGACACGATGATGGTGCTGCGCATGGTGCCGGTCGCCACCCTGTTCTCCCGTTTTCGTCGCCTCGTTCACGATCTCGCCCGCGAGACCGGCAAGGTGATCGAACTGGTGACGGAGGGTGAGAGCACCGAAGTCGACAAAACCGTGATCGAGCGTCTGGCCGATCCGCTTGTGCATCTGGTGCGCAACTCGATCGATCACGGCCTCGAAACGCCCGCCGACCGCCTTGCCTCCGGCAAGACCGAAGCCGGCACGGTGACGCTTTCGGCCCGCCAGGCCGGCGGCGAAGTGATCATCTCGATCAAGGATGACGGCCGCGGCATCAATCGTGAGCGGGTTCGCGCCAAGGCCGAATCCTCCGGCCTTATTCAGCCCGGCCAGCCGCTTTCGGACTCCGAGCTGCTGCAGCTGATCTTCGCCCCCGGCTTCTCGACGGCAGCAGCGATCACCAATCTGTCCGGCCGCGGCGTCGGCATGGACGTGGTCAAGAAGACGGTCGAAGCGCTCCGCGGCGCAATCGACATCGTCAGCGTGCCGGGACAGGGTTCGGAAGTGTCGCTGCGCATCCCGCTGACGCTCGCCATCATCGACGGCCTGCTGGTGCGCGTCGGCTCCGGCCGTTACGTCATCCCGCTCTCGGCGGTCGAGGAATGCCTCGAACTGTCGCTCGAGGAAGATCTCCGCTCGCGCGGCCGCAGCTTCATCTCGCTGCGCGACAGCCTGGTGCCGTTCCTGCGTCTGCGCGACCTCTTCCGCACCGGCACCAAGCCCGACGTGCATCAGAAGGTCGTCGTCATCTCGACCGGCACGGAGCGCGTCGGCCTCGTCGTCGACCAGATCATCGGCGACCACCAGACGGTCATCAAGTCGATGTCGAAATTGCACAATAACGTCGCGACCTTCTCGGGCGCCACCATTCTCGGCGACGGCAGCGTCGCTCTCATTCTCGACGTCGGGCACCTGGTTGCCGCGGGTCAGCAACAGGAGGCGCAATTGCGTGTAGCAGGATGAGTGCAGCAGCAGCAACAGCCGAACGATTCGACAATCACTGGAGCTATGCCGAGGAAGTCGAGGTCCTGACCTTTGATCTCAATGGCGAAACCTTCGCGCTGGAAGCGGTCATCGTCCAGGAAATCCTCGACCTGCTTCCTGAGACCGCGGTGCCGGGCAGCCAGCCCTTCGTCGCCAGCGTCATCAACTTCCGCGGCAAGGTCATTCCACTCGCCGATCTGCGTCTCGCCTTCGGGATGGAAGCAGCAGAGGCGACGATCGACAGCCGCATCATCGTCATCGAGATCGACCTGCAGGGCGAGCAGACGCTCGTCGGCCTCAGAACCGACAAGGTGAACGAAGTGACGACACTTGCAAAGTCCGCGAGCGAGGCGCCGCCGAGCATCGGCATGCGCTGGCGCGCCGATTACATCAACTGCCTGGTGAAGAGGGGCGGAGAATTCATCATTCTCCCCAATCTGCAGGCGATCTTTTCATCGAGGCACGATGCGGCGGGAGCCGTCAGCTGATGTCGGCTGCGTTAAAGTTGGGGTTAGACCGATGCGATTGACAATCAAGACAAAACTGGTGACCGCGTTCACCTTCATCATTCTCATGCTGATGGGCACCGCTGCCTACGGCATCTTCAGCCTTGGATCGCTGAACGACACGATTGGCAATCTCCTCGCCGGTCCGGCAGCCCGCCTCGACCTCGCCCAGCAAATCAACATTGCCCAGCTCGAGGCTATCCGCCAGCAGAAGAACCTGCTCACCGCCCGCACTGCCGACGAAATGGCGGGTGCGATCACGAAAGGCAATCAGGCCCGCAAGGAGTTCATCGATGCCTTCGGTCAGGTGCTGGCGCTGGCAACGGAAGAAGGCAAGGCGCGCTGGGCGCGCATCGCCGAACTTTCGAAGACCTTCAATGCGGCTGACGATCAGATCCGCGACTATGTGAAGGCCGGCAATGCCGAAGGCGCAAATACCATCTCCGTGACGGCGGCGCGGGCCGCTGCCAACGACATCGACGCGACGCTTAGCGAAATCCTGGCACTTGAAAAGCAGCGCATGAAGGCTGCCGACGATAGCGCCGACGCGCAGTATGCGACCACACGCACGATGATGATGGCGGTGGCTGCCGTTGCCCTGTTGGTTGCGGCCATTACTGCCTTCTGGATCGCCAGCACGATCAGCAAAGGCCTCAGCCGGGCCAACACTGTGGTTCGCGAAGTGTCGGAAGGTGATCTGACGAAGATGGCTGATATCACCAGCCATGACGAAATCGGCGAACTTCTGGGCAATGTCAATAGCATGATCGAACGTCTGCGTGGCGTCGTTGCCGACGCACTGTCGGCCGCCGACAACGTCTCTTCGGGCAGCCAGGAACTGTCCTCGAGCTCCGAGCAGGTATCGCAGGGCGCCACCGAACAGGCGGCTTCGGCCGAAGAGGCTTCCGCCTCGATGGAGCAGATGGCCGCCAATATCAAGCAGAACGCCGATAACGCCGCCCAGACCGAAAAGATCGCCCGTCAGTCGGCCAAGGATGCGGAAGTCAGCGGTGAAGCCGTCTCCCGTGCTGTCGACGCCATGCGCACGATCGCCCAGAAGATCGGCATCGTCCAGGAAATCGCCCGCCAGACCGATCTGCTGGCTTTGAACGCCGCCGTCGAAGCTGCTCGTGCAGGGGAACATGGCAAGGGATTTGCGGTGGTCGCCTCGGAGGTGCGCAAGCTTGCCGAACGCAGCCAGTCGGCGGCTGCCGAAATCAGCTCGATGTCGAGCGATACCGTCAAGGCTGCCGCCGATGCCGGCGATATGCTCGGCCGGCTGGTGCCCGATATCCGCAAGACGGCGGAACTGGTCTCCGAGATCAGTGCGGCCTGCCGCGAACAGGATATCGGCGCCTCGCAGATCAATGAAGCGATCCAGCAGCTCGACAAGGTGACGCAGCAGAATGCCGGCGCCTCCGAGCAGATGTCGGCAACCTCAGAGGAGCTCGCCTCCCAGGCAGAGGAACTGCAGACGTCAATCGCCTTCTTCAAGGTCGATACGGCAGGCAGCGCACGGTCCGGCGCCCACAAAGCGCAGCCAAAGGCTTCGACCAAGGTGCTCAAGGCCCCGGCCGCTGGCCGCAAGCCCGGCCCGCAGGCTTACAGCCAAGGCCGCGGCCAGACGGTTTCGGCTCAGCAGCAGCGTCTCAAGGGCTTTGCTCTCGATATGTCGATGGGTGGTCCAGACGCCAGCGACGACGATTTCAGGGAGAGCGCATAGGCGCGCTCCCCTGGGGAAAGCGCATAAGCGCTCCTTCAGGAAGAGGCCAAGCTCTCCCGGGGAAAGCGCTTGAGCGCCTTCGCCTCAAACTGGTCCCTCGGGCTGCTCCGGCGGCCCGAGGGGGGAATATCCCCCAACGCATGTAGGCGTTGGCGCTGCGATCGATAGATGTCCGGCTGCCGGGAAGTGAATGTAGTCGCTTTCCCCCTTTTCAGACACATCACTTTCAAGCTCGACGTCCCGCTGACGGGACGTGTCTCTATCCATTCGTTTTGACCGCAAATAGGGGGTATCACATGCGATTCACCATCAAGCTCAAACTGGGTCTCGCCTTCGGCATCATGACGCTGCTGCTGATCGGCATCGCGGTTTATGGAAGCCTGAGCCTCGGCACCTTGAACGAGGCGAGCGGCAAGATGATCGATGGCTCTGTGCGCCGCCTGGAACTGGCGCTGAACGCCAATATTGCCGAAGTCAACGCCATCCGCGCTCAGAAGAACGCTCTGCTTTCCACCGATCCTGACGCGGCTGCCGGCTTCTACAAGGAAGCCGACCAGAACCTGCAGGTCATGTTCGATGCCGTCGATGCCGGCCTTGCGATCGCCTTGCCGGAAGGCAAGCCCCATTGGGAGAAGCTGCGGACGGTCGGCGGGAAATTCCGTGAAAAATCCGCCGAGCTGCAGCAGCTTGACGCCAAGGGCGACAAGGCCGGCGCGCTGGCGCTTTCACTCGGCGACCTCCGGGCGATGACCGGCGACATGGGCGATGCGATCTCCGCGCTTACCGAGATCCAGCGCAAGGGCATGCAGGCGACCAACCAATCGAACACCAATCTCTACACCTCAACGAAGCTGATCCTCACCACTGCTTCCGGCATCGCCGTGCTCATCGCGCTCGGTGCTGCGCTCTGGATCACGCTTGGAATCAACAATGGCTTGAGGAAGATCACGGCCGTCGCAAATGCGGTCGCAATCGGCGATCTCAACCAGAAGGTCGATGTCAAGACCAATGACGAGATCAAGGATCTCATCAATACGGTCAATACGATGACTGCCAATCTGCGTGCCACGGCAGCACTTGCCGATCAGATCGCCATAGGTGACCTCAGCACCGATGCCAAGCCGCTTTCGGACAAGGATGCGCTCGGCATCGCGATGCAGAGCATGATCTCCAACCTGCGGACCACCGCCGGCATCGCTGATCAGATCGCAAACGGCGACCTGACGGTGTCTCCAAAGCCGCTCTCCGACAAGGATGCGCTGGGCATCGCGCTCGAACAGATGGTCGAACGGCTGCGTGGCGTCGTTGCTGATGCGATCTCCGCCGCCGAGAACGTCTCTTCCGGCAGCCAGGAACTTTCGGCAAGCTCCGAGCAGGTATCGCAGGGCGCCACCGAACAGGCGGCTTCGGCCGAAGAGGCTTCCGCCTCGATGGAAGAGATGGCGGCCAACATCAAGCAGAACGCCGATAACGCCGCCCAGACCGAAAAGATCGCCCGTCAGTCGGCCAAGGATGCGGAAGTCAGCGGTGAAGCCGTCTCCCGTGCTGTCGACGCCATGCGCACGATCGCCCAGAAGATCGGCATCGTCCAGGAAATCGCCCGCCAGACCGATCTGCTGGCTTTGAACGCCGCCGTCGAAGCTGCTCGTGCAGGGGAACATGGCAAGGGATTTGCGGTGGTCGCCTCGGAGGTGCGCAAGCTTGCCGAACGCAGCCAGTCGGCGGCTGCCGAAATCAGCGCCATGTCGACCGATACCGTGACGGCCGCCCAGGAAGCGGGGGAAATGCTCGGCCGGCTCGTGCCGGATATCCGCAAGACGGCGGAACTGGTTTCCGAGATCAGCGCGGCCTGCCGCGAACAGGATATCGGGGCTTCGCAGATCAACGAAGCGATCCAGCAACTCGACAAGGTGACGCAACAGAATGCCGGCGCCTCTGAGCAGATGTCGGCGACCTCCGAGGAACTCGCCTCCCAGGCCGAAGAGCTGCAGACGTCGATCGCCTTCTTCAAGGTCGATATGGCAGGCGGGCGCCGCGAGCGCGCGCCGGCTGTAAAACTCACCGCCCGCGGTCGGGCTCCGGCCGCACCGCGCAAACCGGTCGGCAAGGCGCCGGCCAATACGGTCGCGGGCCAGCAGGCCCGCGTGAAGGGCTTTGCCCTCGACCTGTCGATGGGCGGGCCGGATACGGCTGATGATGATTTCCGCGAAAGCGCGTAACCGCTATCCCGGGGGAGGCGGATAAAGCTTTGGGGTGCAAAAACTGGGGCCGCGGTGGACAGCGGCTCCTCGATTGAACCGGTGCATGGACGCACCTGGTCATGCCGGCTTGCCGGTGACGCATGAAGCGTTTTTACGACGGCACGATGTGCGATTTGGCGGGATATCCGCTGCGGTACCAACGGGGACTTGGAAATGCGCTTCACAATCAAACTCAAACTGAGCCTGGTGTTCGGTTTCATCGTTCTCCTGACCTGCGCCATGGCCGGTCTTTCGATTTACAATCTCTCGTCGCTGAACAGCGACATCTCGGTCATGGTTGCCGGTCCGGTCGCCAATCTGCGCGATTCCGGCGATCTCTCCGATGCCGTGATGCGCTCCATCCGCGCCGAGAAGGATGCGATCATCAATACTGACGCTAGCAAGATCACCGGCTATGTCGACGAGATTTCGCAGCAGCGCGAGCTCATCACGACGCTCCAGGGGCGGCTCGCCGCTTCCGACGATCCGGAGATCAAGTCCGGCATGACACAATTCGGCGAACTCTACGGCAAGTGGACGGCGCTGCAGGATCATGTCGCCGACCTTGCCAGGCAGAACACCACCGAATCCAACGCCCAGGCCGGCGTCATTTCGATGGGCGAAGGCCAGCAGGTGACGACTCAACTGCTCGGCATCCTGACCAAACTGAACGATACGGTGACCGGCAACGTCGCCGAAACGGATGCAGCCACGAATGAGCAGTATGCCCAGTCGCGCAATCTTCTTATCATGATGACGATCGGCCTGATCATCCTCTCATCGGCAGCCGCGATCTGGATCCTGCTCAACATCTCGCGCGGCCTGAAGCGTGCCGTCAATCTTGCTGATGCCGTCAGCATTGGCGACCTCGAACAGAACATCGAGCACAAAAGCAATGACGAAATCCGTGATCTCGTTCATTCGATGAGCCGGATGACGGCGAATCTTCGCAGCACCGCGACGATTGCCAACCAGATCGCGAATGGCGACCTGACGGTGTCCCCGAAACCGCTGTCGGAGAAGGATACGCTCGGTATTGCGCTCGAACAGATGGTCGAGCGCCTTCGCGGCGTCGTCGCCGATGCGGTCGCGGCCGCAGAAAATGTTTCGGCCGGCAGCCAGGAACTGTCCTCGAGCTCCGAGCAGGTATCGCAGGGCGCCACCGAACAGGCGGCTTCGGCCGAAGAGGCTTCCGCCTCGATGGAAGAGATGGCGGCCAACATCAAGCAGAATGCCGATAACGCCGCCCAGACCGAGAAGATTGCCCGTCAGTCGGCCAAGGACGCGGAAGCCAGTGGTGACGCGGTGACGCGCGCCGTACAGGCGATGCGGACCATTGCCGAGAAGATCGGCATCGTCCAGGAAATCGCCCGCCAGACTGACCTTCTCGCCCTCAACGCCGCCGTCGAAGCGGCGCGCGCCGGCGAGCACGGCAAAGGGTTTGCGGTCGTCGCCTCGGAAGTGCGCAAGCTTGCCGAACGCAGCCAGTCGGCGGCTGCCGAAATCAGCTCTATGTCGGGCGATACGGTCAAGGCCGCTCAGGAAGCCGGTGACATGCTTGGCCGGCTGGTGCCCGATATTCGCAAGACGGCGGAACTGGTCTCCGAGATCAGCGCGGCCTGCCGCGAACAGGATGTCGGCGCTTCGCAGATCAACGAAGCGATCCAGCAGCTCGACAAGGTGACGCAGCAGAATGCCGGCGCCTCCGAGCAGATGTCGGCAACCTCGGAAGAGCTCGCGACCCAAGCGGAAGAATTGCAGGCCTCGATCGCATTCTTTAAGGTCGATACTGCAGGCAACCGCCAGTCCCGCACGCCGGCCGCCAGGATGACGGTTCGCAGCCCGGCTCTCGCCGCCGGCCGCAAGTCTACGCCCAAGAAGCCCGCCGCCAACAGCGTCGCCGGCCAGCAGGCGCGGGCGAAAGGCTTCGCTCTCGATCTCTCCATGGGTGGTCCCGATGATGGGGACGCCGAATTCAAGGAAAGCGCATGATCATGGCCACGACATCCCTGGAAGCGCAATTCGTGACCTTCAGCCTCGGCGATGAGATCTTCGCCGTGCCGGTGGAGGTGGTACGGGAAATCCTCGACTATGCGGAAGCTTTCAAGATTCCGAATGGTCCCGATTATCTGCTCGGCCTGCGCGACGTGCGCGGGCAGGGCGTGCCGACGATCGATCTTCGCCTGAAGCTCGGCATGACGAAGACCGTGCCGACGCCGCACACGCGGGTGCTCGTCCTCGACGTGCCGATGGAAAACCGGCTCCTCACCCTCGGCCTCGTCGCCGACCGCGTCTTCGAGGTCACGCCATTCCGGCGCGAGCAGATCGAGGCGGCGCCCGATATCGGCGTGCGCTGGCGCTCGGACTATATCGCCGGCGTCGTTCGCCGTGAAAACGGCTTCGTCGTCATCATCGACCTTGCACGCTTGCTGTCGCGCGAGGACGCCTCGGCACTGCAATCAGCGGCCTGACCCGCGCATCAACTCGGAGTACTGCATTCTATGAGTATGGCAGCAGCGGTGGAAACCCAATTGCCGGGTGACCGGATCAGCAAGCGCAATTTCGACAAGCTTGCCCGGTTCATCTACGACTATAGCGGCATCAAGATGCCGCCGACCAAGCTGACGATGCTCGAAGGACGGTTGAGGCGCCGCCTTCGCGCAACCAACCATGCGACCTTCGACGATTATTGCGATTTCCTGTTCAATCATGACGGCCTCGACCAGGAAACCGTCTACCTGATCGACGTGGTGACGACGAATAAGACCGACTTCTTCCGCGAAGCCAAGCATTTCGACTATCTGCAGACGGTAGCGCTGCCAGCGATCGCCAATAGCGGCGTTCGCACTATCCGCACCTGGAGTTCGGCCTGCTCGACGGGAGCGGAACCCTACACGATGGCGATGGTGCTGGCGGAATTCGCCGAAGGCCGCAACGACGTCTCCTACAGCGTTCTGGCGACCGACCTTTCCACCGATGTGCTGCAGACGGCGCGCCGGGGCATCTACCCGGAAGATTTGATTGCGCCTGTGCCGCGCGATCTGCAGCGCAAATACGTGCTGACAGCCAAGCAGCCGGGTCGGCGGGAGGTGCGTATTACGCCGAAACTGCGCAGCAAGATCGGTTTTGCCCGCATGAACCTGATGGACGAGAAATACGCGATCGGCGAGTTGATGAACGTCGTCTTCTGCCGCAACGTGCTAATCTACTTCGACAAGCAGACTCAGGCTGGGGTTCTCAACCGCCTCTGTGCCTGCCTGGCGAAGGGCGGCTACATGTTCATCGGCCATTCCGAATCGATCACCGGCTTCGATCTGCCGTTGAAGCAGGTCTCGAATACGGTGTTTCAGCGTATCTAAAGCGCATCGCGTCATCCCAAAACCGCTGCGCGCTTCTGGACGGCATGCATTAGGGGCACTCATGGCCAAGAAAATTCGCGTTCTCATCATCGACGATTCCGCCAGCATCCGCCAGACGCTGACCCATGTGCTGGAGCAGGATCCCGATATCGAGATCATGGCGGTCGCATCCGACCCCTTCATGGCAGCGCGGAAGCTGCAGGATGAGATCCCCGATGTCATCACGCTCGATGTGGAAATGCCGCGCATGGACGGCATCACCTTCCTGCGCAAGCTGATGTCGCAACGGCCGATCCCCGTCGTGATGTGCTCGTCGCTGACGGAGGCGGGATCGGAAACGCTGCTCCAGGCGCTGGAGGCCGGCGCCGTCGACGTCATCCTGAAATCGAAGATCGGGGCTGCCGACAGCCTTTCCGACGATGCAATGCGTATTCGCGAAGTCGTCAAGAGCGCCGCGCAGGCGCGGCTTTCCAATGTGCGCCGCGCCGCTGGAACCATCCGCTCCGCCTCAATGGAGGGGCCGGCCAAGAAGCTGACTGCGGATGCGATGCTGCCGCCGCCGACGGGGCGGGCCATGGCCAAGACGACCGAGATGGTCGTCTGCGTCGGCGCCTCCACCGGCGGCACCGAAGCGCTGCGCGAGTTCCTGGAGGAATTGCCGGCCAATGCGCCTGGCATGGTGATCGTCCAGCATATGCCGGAGAAATTCACTGCCGCCTTTGCCAAGCGGCTGAACGGGCTTTGCGAGGTCGAGGTCAAGGAAGCCGTCGATGGCGATCCGGTGCTGCGCGGCCATGTGCTGATCGCACCAGGCGACAAGCACATGCTGCTCGAGCGCCAGGGTGCGCGCTACTATGTCAGCGTCAAGACCGGGCCACTGGTGTCGCGACACCGGCCTTCCGTCGACGTACTCTTCCGCTCGGCGGCGCGCTCGGCCGGCTCGAACGCCATGGGCATCATCATGACCGGCATGGGCGACGACGGCGCGCGCGGCATGCTGGAAATGCATCAGGCCGGCGCCTACACGGTGGCGCAGGACGAGGCGAGTTCAGTCGTTTTCGGCATGCCGAAGGAGGCGATCGCCAAAGGCGGCGTCGACCGTATCCTGCCGCTCGATCAGATCGCTCGCGAAGTTTTGATAACGCAGCAGAAGTTTTAAATCGGTTTCAACGGACGGGCTGAGGCCGGCGGTATCGCAGGATGCCGCCGGCTTTTGATCATAGCCGTGCAGGTTCTGTATTCAGGCGAGATAACCGCCGTCGATCGTCAGGCTGGCGCCGGTGACGAAGGCGGCCTCGGCACTGGCGAGATAGGCGGCGAGGCCGGCAATCTCGCGGTCCTCACCCAAGCGGCCAAGCGCCATCAGTGGCTTGAGGCGCTCATGATCGTCTTCATTGGAGTTCATGTCGGTCGCCGTCGGGCCGGGCTGGATGTTGTTGACGGTGATGCCGCGTGGGCCGAGATCGCGGGCGAGGCCGCGGGTCATCGAGGCGATTGCGCCCTTCGTCATGCTGTAGACTGCGGAGGTCGGAAAGCCGCTGCGATCGGCGGTGACGCTGCCGATGGTGATGATGCGGCCGCCTTCCTTCATATGTCTTGCCGCTGCCTGGATACCGACGAAGGCAGCGCGGACGTTGACGGCGAACATCCGGTCGAAATCTTCGAGCGAATAGTCGTCGAGCGGGTTGAGGATGAGAATGCCGGCATTGCTGACGAGAATGTCGAGACCGCCAAAGGTCCCGGCTGTCAACGCGACGGCATCCTGTACGGCCTTCGCATCGGCGCTGTCGGCCCGGATCGCCAGCGCCCTGCCGCCAAGAGCCTCCAATTCGGCGATGATCGCCTTCGCCTTGTGCTCGGAGCTGGAATAGGTGAAGGCGACGGCGGCGCCATCAGCAGCGAGCCTTCGGACGATAGCGGCACCGATGCCGCGCGCGCCGCCGGTAACGAGGGCGATCTTGGTGGAAAGGGATTGAGACATGCAGGTTTCCTTTTTTTCTGGATTGATCAGTCTAGAATTGCCCATGAAAGGGCCGGTTCGGAGTTGTCCCCTCGTCAGCGGAGGCTTCTGATTGCCATGTGTGCGATACCCCGGAGCGTCGCGGGTGGGGCGCCGTTCCGGGCGCTGACTTTCATGCCTGACAGCGCAGCGCCGAGAAACGGAATGGCGTCGGCGATATCGATATCTGCTGCGAGATCTCCGGTCCTGCGAGCCTCCCTGAGAAGGCTCTCGATCGCCGCGTGAAGCGCGTGGCCGGCGCTGTCGGTCAGGGCTGCGACCTCGGCATCGGTGCGGCCGAATTCACAGATGGCGCTGACACCGAGGCAGCCGCGCCGGGCCTCGGCAGCGGGACGCGAGGCGAAGGCGACAAGAGCGCCTTCCAGCGCCTCGATCGGCCGGCCTTCGCCGCGAAGATCGGCGATGATCTTGTCGATGCTCTCTACATTGTAGCGCTTCAGCGCTTCCAGATAGAGACCGCGCTTGTCGCCGAAGGTGTCGTACATGCTTTGCCGGCTGATCTTCATCGCCGTCAGCAATTCTTCGGTCGAGGTGCCTTCATAGCCGTGCTCGGTAAATACGCCGATGGCGGCATGAAGGGCGGTGTCGCGATCGAATTCCTTGTGTCGTGCCATGACCAGGCTTCTACTCTTATTGGACTAATCTGTCCAGAATAAAATTGATGGTTTCCGGCGCCGCAGGGCAGCCATGCGCGCCTGCCCTTGAAATTTCCCTGATTTTGTGGTCTTGAGGCCGCCAATCTTCGCAGCGCTGCCTGTCATGCATGTTCAGGGACACTTCCCGCCCCTGGCAGCGCGCGCGCCCCGTATCAGTCCCAAGGAAAAATGCGCCGATGGCCCGTTCAGCTCTTCTCAATGTCATGGTTCAGGCTGCCCTCAAGGCAGGAAAGTCGCTGGGACGTGATTTCGGCGAAGTGCAGAACCTGCAGGTTTCCGTGAAAGGACCGGGCGACTTCGTTTCCACCGCCGACCGCAAGGCCGAAAAGATCGTCAGGGAAGAGTTGCTCAAGGCGCGTCCGACCTATGGCTTCCTCGGCGAGGAAAGCGAGGAAATCAAGGGCACCGACGGCGCGCATCGCTGGATCGTCGACCCGCTCGACGGTACGACGAACTTTTTGCACGGCATCCCAGCCTTCGCTGTCTCGATCGCGCTCGAACGCAATGGCGAGATCGTTGCCGCCGTTGTTTTCAATCCGGCAACCGACGAACTTTATACCGCCGAGCGCGGCGGCGGCGCCTTCCTCAATGACCGGCGCCTGCGCGTCGCTGCGCGCCGGGCGCTGTCGGATTGCGTCATCGGCTGTGGCGTACCGGCGCTCGGCAAGCGCAATCACGGCAAGTTCCTGGTCGAGCTTCGCCACGTAATGGGCGAAGTGGCGGGCATCCGCCGCTTGGGCTCGCCGACGCTTGATCTCGCCTATGTCGCGGCAGGGCGCTTCGACGGTTTCTGGGAAGCGGAGCTTGCGCCCTGGGACGTGGCGGCCGGCATCCTGCTCATCCGCGAAGCCGGCGGCTTCGCCACCGACTGGGACGGCGGCGCCACGATGCTGGAGAGCGGCACGATCGTCGCCGGCAACGAGATCATCCACAAGGCGCTGATCGAAGTCGTCAAGCGGCCGGTTCCCGCCAAGTGACCGAACGAAAATCTGGCTGTTGTAAAGTCACGGTTTTCGCCCCGGCATACTTCAATTCGGCACAATGTTGCTCTAGTCTCCGCCAGCAATGACTCCGGAGGCAGCGACCCTATGGAAAATGTGAATGTGGCGGAGATCGGCTCCACCGAAAAGACGGCTGGCACTTATGCCAACAGGCTTTCGAGTCCCATGCCCTTCCTCTGGACGATGCTGCTTTTCCTCGTCATCGTCGGCTTTATCGCCGCCATCCTCTTCCGCCAGACGCAGACCGCCTTCATGCACAATCCGGGCCTCAACGGCCTGATCGTCGGTGTTCTTGGCGTCGGAATCATCCTTGTTTTCAACCATGTACTGGCGCTTCGCCCCGAGGTACGCTGGTTTAATTCCTTCCGCGCCGCCGGCAGCGTCGACAAGGTCAACCGCAATCCGCGGCTGCTTGCGCCAATGCGGGCGCTGCTCGGCAGTCGCAAGTCCTCAGCGTCGCTGTCGACGACGGCGCTGCGCTCGATCCTCGATTCGATTGCCAGCCGCCTCGACGAATCGCGCGATGTTTCACGCTACCTGATCGGCCTCTTGGTCTTCCTCGGCCTGCTCGGCACCTTCTGGGGCCTCATCGGCACGATTGGTTCGATAAGCATTGTCATCCAGTCGCTCGATGCCGGCTCGAACGGCACCGGGGACGTGCTCTCGGCGCTGAAGGAAGGGCTTTCCACGCCGCTTTCGGGCATGGGCCAGGCCTTCTCCTCCTCGCTGCTCGGCCTTTCCGGTTCGCTCATTCTCGGCTTCCTCGACCTCCAGGCCGGCCGCGCGCAAAACCGCTTCTATATGGAGCTGGAAAACTGGCTCTCCTCGGTCACAGATGTCGGCTCCGATCATCTTGCCCCGGCTCTCGAGGCCGTTTCCGGTGCTTCGTCGGACGATATGCGCGCGCTCTCCGACTATCTGCGCAAGGTCTCTGAAGAGGGTGGTGCCGGCAGCCAGCGCTCCGTCGCCGCCATGGCGAGCCTTGCCGAAGGCATTCAAGGTCTCGTCAAGAACATGCGCAACGAGCAGCAGATGCTGCGCGACTGGATCGAGGCACAGCAGGATGAGGCGAAGGCGATGCGCCGCACGCTCGATCGGCTTGCCGAACGCATCGGCGTGCAGGAGCGCGCAGGCGAGAGGGGCGAGCGTTTGCGCGACCGCGTCAGCCAGGCAGAAAAGAGCGAGGGCAAGTAAGCCATGGCTCTAGCCCGCAACCGACGCCGCGAACGCACGGTCGATTATTGGCCGGGCTTCGTCGACGCGCTGTCGACGTTGCTCATCTCCATTATGTTCCTGCTGACAGTCTTCGTCGTCGGGCAGTTCATACTCAGCCGTGAGATCACCGGACGCGATGAGGTGCTCAGCCGTCTTAACAGTCAGATCAACGAGCTGACGCAGCTTCTTGCGCTTGAAAAGGGCAGCAACCAGGATCTCCAGGATTCGGTCGCCAATCTGCAGGCCTCGCTTGCTAGCGCCGAAGGCGACCGGTCGCGGCTGCAAGCGCTGCTGAATGCCGGTTCGGGCGGTCAGGATGCGGCGCAGAAGCGGATCGGCTCGATGACACAGGAGCTCGACGAGCAGAAGCAGGTGAGCGAACGAGCGCTCAGCCAGGTCGAACTGCTAAACCAGCAGATCGCAGCGCTTCGCAGCCAGATTGCCGCCGTCGAAGCAGCCCTTCAGGCGTCGGAGGATAAAGACCGGGTCTCTCAGACCAAGATCGCCGACCTCGGCAGCCGCCTCAACGTGGCGCTCGCTGCCCGTGTCCAGGAGCTGAACCGTTACCGTTCCGACTTCTTCGGCCGTCTGCGTGAGATCCTCTCGGACCGCGAGAATATCCGCATCGTCGGCGACCGGTTCGTCTTCCAGTCGGAAGTGCTGTTTCCCTCGGGCGGCGCCGATCTCAACCCGGAAGGGCAGACCGAGATGGCGAAGCTTGGCGCGGCCCTTCTCGATCTCGCCAAGGAAATTCCGCCGGAGATAAATTGGGTGCTGCGCGTCGACGGCCATACGGATAATGTGCCGCTCGCCGGAACGGGCCGCTATCGCGACAATTGGGAGCTCTCCTCGGCGCGCGCGATTTCGGTCGTCAAGTTCCTGATCGCACAAGGCGTGCCGGCCGACCGGCTGGTTGCTGCCGGCTTCGGCGAGTTCCAGCCGATTGCGCCGGGGGAAACGCCGGATGCGCGATCTACCAACCGCCGCATCGAGCTGAAGCTGACCGAGAAATGATCAGCTGGACATTCCCTGCTACATGCCCTTCAGGCGGCCCGCGAGAAAATCGCGCACGGCGGGGCTGTCGCTGAGGCCGATCGCCGTCATATAGGCATCGGCTGCCGCGGTATCATCGCCGGCCCGGGTCAGCAGAAAGGCACGCACCGCCCAGTAGGGCTGGTAGCTTGCTATGTCGCGCGGATCGAGCTTGTCGAGCCCCTCCAGGCCGGCAGCGGCGCTCAAGGCCCGGCCGATCACCGCAGCTTGGCTGACGCGTGCACCCAGCGTCGGCTTCATCATTACCAGCGCCGCGTAGAGTGTCGTCAGCGCCTGCCAGTCGGTCGTTCCCGACAGCCGGCGCGCTGCATGCACGGACTGGATCGCCGCCTGGCACTGGAAGGGGCCGAAACGGTCGAAGCTGCCGGCCTTGCGCAGCAGCGCATCCGCCTCTGCAATCATGATAGCGTTCCACGCGGCCGTATCCTGCTCGTCCAGCGGCACATATCGGCCGCTACCGTCGCGCCGGGCGCTGCGGCGGGCTTCGCAGTGAAGCATCAAGGAGAGCAGCCCGACCGCTTCCGGCTCGTCCGGCAGCACCGCCAGAAGCGCGCGGCCGAGCCAGATCGCCTCGCCAGCAAGCGAATGGCGTTCGTTCTCTCCGTCGAGACCGTCCCAGCCAAGACCGTAAGCTGCGTAGATCGCCGAAAGCACCGCCGCCAACCGCCCGGGCAAGGCGGGACGGGGCGGAACGACGAAGGGAATGCCGGCATCGCGGATCTTCAGCTTGGCCCGCACCAGCCGCTGGCTCATCGCCTCGGGTGAAACGACGAACGATCGGGCGATGGTCTTTGCTTCGATGCCGAGAACGGTCTGCAGCATCAGCGCTGTATGCACGGAGCTGTCGATGGCGGGATGGGTGCAGGCGAAGAGCAGCTTCAGCCGCTCATCGGGAAAGACGGCGCTGCCGGCCGCGTTCATGCGTTCCTCAGCCTCCTCGAAGGCGACCGATATCGTCGTTTGCGCATTGGCCTCGACGGTGCGGTGGCGGGCCGCCTGCATGAGGTTGCGGCGGGCAGCCACCAGCAGCCAGGCTTCCGGATTGCCGGGAACGCCGCGTTCCGGCCAGACGCGAAGAGCCGAAGCCAACGCTTCCGACAATGCATCCTCTGCCGCCGGCACGTCGCGCGAGCGGGCGGCGAGGAAGGCGATCAGCTTGCCGTAGGACTGACGCGCCACCTTTTCGGCAGCGCGTCCGGCATCGGGCGGCATTGCCGCCTCACATCTGCAGGCGCGGGCGCACCTCGACCGAACCCTTGTCGGAGATCGGAACGCGGGTCGCCCATTCGAGCGCGGTGTCCATATCGGGAACGTCGATCAAATAAAAGCCGCCGAGCTGTTCCTTGCCTTCCGGGTAGGGACCGTCCTGAACATCATGGTCCTCGCCTTTGCGGCGCACGATCGTGCCAGTCTCCGGGCCTGTCAGCCCGGCGCCGCCAGTCATGATCCCGGCCTGGGCGAGCGCCTGGCTGTAGGCGACCCAGCCGTCACGATAGGTGGGATCGTCGCGGCGGGCGAAATCCTCGGCGGCTTCGCGGATGATGAGAGCATATTGCATGGAAAACTCCTGATCTCGTTGCTGACGTTGATCCGGGCCCCCGATGTCGGGGATCGATATCCCGAAAACCGTGCAGCCCGGCGGGGCGGCGCGGCCGTCCCGAAACAATGAGGCGCGGCCACCGGTCGTTTCGACATGGCTTTCAAAAAATATGCGAAAAAGAAAAATGGCGCCCGAAATCGCAAGCAAGCCGGCCGAGCTCAGGGGCGCCGGCGCTGCTTACGGGCGCGAAAGGGCAGGGCGGCAATCACGCCGCCGCTGCCGGTCTGCTCAGGATTCGGCCTTCGTCTGGTCGACGATTTCGGCGCTTGGCGTGTTCTTCTTTATGGATTCGATGGCACTCATGGCGGACGCCTTCGCCTTGTAGCCCTCTGACGAGAACATGGCTTCCCCGTTCGATGCTTTGAAGCGGAAGCGGAACTCGCCGGCCTTATCCTTATAGACTTCGAATTTATACATAGATGTCTCCCGAAATCCCAAAACGCTGAATTGCAACCATCAGCTTAGCGGAGGCTAGATCAAAATGGCGAGCTTTTCCACTGCCTTAATCAGGATTGGGTTGCTTAGCGTCCAATTGTCACCGTTTCCATTGGACGCAAGCGAATGAGGGCGCCAGCGCCTATGCCCGAGAACAGGATGATTTCAGGCCGGGTCGGGCTAAAATCTGAATCCTGTCCTCATTTAAAGAATAGAGCATGATGTCATCCGAAAACCGCTTACACTTTTCGGCATCACTCCATCTGGATGTTGGCGCCCTTGACGACCGGTCCCCATTTGGCGAGTTCGGCCTTCACGTGGGTGGCGAGTTCTTCCGGCGTCGAGCCGACGATGGTGGCGCTGAATTCCTTCATGCGTTCAGCGACGGCTGGGTCGGCGAGCGCCTTTTTAGCCGAGGCGTTGAGGCGCATCACCACTTCGTTCGGCGTCTTGGCCGGGGCGAAAAGCGCGTTCCAGGTATAGGTCTCGTAACCTGGAATGCCTGACTCGGCGACGGTCGGTACGTCGGGGAAGGACGGCGCACGCTCGGCCGTGGTCACCGCCAGCGCCCGCAGAGTGCCGGCCTTGATGTGGCTCGACGAGGAGGGCAGGTTGTCGAACATGATCGGCACCTGGTTGCCGATGACGTCGTTCAATGCCGGACCGGCGCCCTTATAGGGGATGTGCTGCATGCTGACGCCGGCCATGGACTTGAAGAGTTCGCCGGAAAGATGCAACGGCGTGCCGTTTCCCGACGAGGCGTAGCTGTATTTGTCGGGCTCGGCCTTCAGCAGCGCGACCAGCTCCTGCACGGTCTTTGCCGGCAGTTCCGGATTGACGACCAGCACATTCGGCACGACGACGAGCAGCGAGATCGGTGCGAAATCCTTTTCTGCATCATATGGCGTCGATTTCAGGATCAGCGGATTGAGGGCGTGGGTCGCGACCGTGCCCATCAGGATGGTGTAGCCATCCGGTTCGGCGCGGGCGACGTTACCGGCGCCGAGATTGCCGCCGGCGCCGGCGACGTTCTGGACGATCACTTGTTGGCCGAGATCCTCCGACATCTTCTGTGCGATGATGCGGGCGACGACATCGGTCGAGCCGCCGGCCGCGAAGGGCACGACCATGGTGATCGTACGATCGGGAAAATCCGCAGCCGCGGCAGACGCGCCGACGGCAAGGGCCGCAAGCACAGCGAAACCGAGCGCAAGGCCCGTGCGTCGCGTCATATCGGAAAGCGCCATTCCTATCTCCTCCCAAGGATTTCAGCAGCAATATCCCCACCCCGGGGAATGAAGAGGTTAGGGCAGGACGCGCGAAAGACAACCGCAGAGAGGCGTGGCGGGTTCAGACTTTAGTCGCTGTTGGCGGGAAAGTGCGCGCCGGCTATTTCGCGGCGTCGAGCACATCCTCATTGGCGGCGTCGAATTGCAGCCGCGCCAGCCGCGCATAGATGCCGCCGTGACGGATCAGGCTCTGATGCGTGCCCTCTTCGACGACCCGGCCCTGATCCATGACGAGAATGCGGTCGGCCTTCAGCACGGTTGCCAGGCGATGGGCGATGACGAGCGTCGTGCGGCCGTCCACCAGGCCGTCGAGCGCCTTCTGCACCAGCGTCTCGCTTTCGGCGTCAAGCGCCGAGGTCGCCTCGTCGAGCAGCAGCACCGGGGCGTTCTTCAGGATGGCGCGGGCGATGGCGATGCGCTGGCGCTGGCCGCCGGAGAGCGTGATGCCGCGTTCGCCGACCTCGGTCTCGTAGCCCTGGTCCAGCCGGGCGATGAATTCGTCGGCCTGCGCGGCAAGGGCTGCGGCGCGGACTTCGTCACGCGAGGCGCCGGGACGGCCGAAGGCGATGTTGTCATGGATCGAGGCGGCAAAGATGGTGACATCCTGCGGCACGATGGCGATGCGCTGGCGCAGCTCGTCGGGCGTCGTCAGCTGCGCGTCGACACCATCGATCTTCACGCTGCCCTGCTGCGGATCGTAGAAGCGCAGCAGCAGCGAAAAGACGGTGCTCTTGCCGGCACCGGAAGGACCGACGATGGCGACGGTCTCACCTGGCGTGATCGCGAAGCTTAAGCCATGCAGCGCCGATTTGCCGGGGCGCGAAGGATACGCAAAATGCACGCCTGAGAATTCGACGCGGCCGCGGCTGGGCGACGGAAGCGGCTCAGGGCTGGCGGGGGCTGTGATCGGCGAAACCTCGTCGAGAAGCTCGGTCAGCCGGTCTGCGGCGCCGGCTGCCTGCGAAATTTCGCCCCAGACCTCCGACAGTGCGCCCAGCGAACCGGCGGAGATGACGGCATAGAGCAGAAACTGGCCGAGCGTGCCGGCCGAAAGCGTGCCGGCAAGCACGCTATGGGCGCCGACCCAGAGCACGGCGACGACACTGCCGAAGATCAGCGTGATGGCGATCCCGGTCAGCAGCGCGCGCGAGCGAATGGCGGCGCGGGCAGCCTCATAGGCGGATTCGACGGCGGTGCCGTAACGCGTTGCCGCGGCGTCTTCGCCGTTGAAGGCCTGGACGGTGCGGGTCGCGGCGATCGTCTCGTTGGCGAAGGCAGAGGCATCGGCGAGCGTATCCTGGGCGGCGCGTGAGCGTTTGCGCACCGAGCGGCCGAAGGCGACGAGCGGGAAGACGATCAGCGGGATCGCTCCAATGACGAGGCTCGAAAGCTTCGGCGAGGTGACGATCATCATGCCCATGGCGCCGATACAGAGGATGAGGTTCCTCAGCGCCACCGAGGCGGTGGCGCCGACGGCGGACTTGATCTGCGTCGTATCGGCGGTCAGCCGCGAGACGATCTCTCCGGACTGGTTGACGTCGAAGAAGGAGGGCGACAGCCGCGTCACATGGGCAAAGACGTCACGGCGAAGATCGGCGACAATGCGCTCGCCGATGGTGATGACGAAATAATAGCGCAGCGCGCTGGCGACCGCGAGCACGATGGCCATGACCATCAGCATGGCGAAGTAGCTGTTGATGAAGCGGCCGTCCGACTGGGTGAAGCCGTGATCGATCATGCGGCGCACGGCGAGCGGCAGCGCCAGCGAGGTGATGGCGGCAAGCGCCAGCGACATCAGCGCACCGGCCACCAGGCCGCGGTAACGCATGACATAGGGTGTCAGCCTGCCGAGCGGTCGCAGCGATCGCTTCTTGTTTTCCTCAGCCCGTGCCTGCTCTGCCAAATCGTCTCCGATCGCCCGCAGGACCCGCGCAATGCGGCCTGTTGGCTCTTGTTATCTAGGCGTCCTTCATGTATAGGCACCGCATCCTAATGGGAAGCCGTAGCCATCCGACTGCGGCTTCATTTATTCAATCGGTTCGTTGGCCGCAACTGCATGCGGCAAATTGAACTCCGGTATCGCAGGAAGATTGTTATGAAGGCAGGCATCCATCCCGAATATCACATGATCAAGGTGGTCATGACCGATGGCACTGAGTACGAAACCCGCTCGACCTGGGGTTCGGAAGGCGCTGTCATGAACCTCGAAATCGATTCCAAGTCGCATCCGGCCTGGACCGGCGGCAACCAGCAGCTCATGGACCGCGGTGGCCGCGTTTCCAAGTTCAACAAGCGTTTCGGCGGCCTCGGCCTCTAATCGCTTCTGCTCGACGGAATTCGAAGAGAGCCCGGTTTCGCCGGGCTTTTTTGCGTTCGCAATGGCTCACAGCGCCGCGCGTCTTTTTTGTACGCGCAAAGGATGCTTCAGGAATGCCGGTGTTCAGCGGCAAACAAAAAACCGGCCGCGTAAGACGCAGCCGGTTTATATCGAATTCTTCCGGATCCGGTCAGTTGTTGCCGAAGGCGGTCTGCAGCAGGGAAAGCTGGGCCTGGACGCTGTTCTGATTATCATGAACGATCACTGCTTCGGACGGGCGGTAGATCTCGCGGTCGAGCAAGGCAATGCGGTTCTGCAGACGCAGCGAGCGTTCGACGAGGTCGCGGAAGGATTCGGGCAGATCACCCCAGCCGGGCGCGGCGCGGTCGACGTTGAAGCCATCGAGGCGAACCTTGTTCTTTTCGGCCAGCACCTGGTCACGGGACATTTCGCCATTGTTGACGGCACGCTGCAACAGCAGCCAGGAAGCCATCTGCATCAGGCGGGTGGTGAGACGCATCGATTCCGCGGCGTAGAGAACCGAGGCCATACGCGGCAGAACCTTGGAGGCGGCACGGCCCTGGCCGTCGAGATAGGCGGCAGTCTCTTCGACCAGCGACATGCCTTCCGCGTAAAGTGCCTTGAACTGCGAGGATGCAGCGGCGCGGCCTGCAAAACTGATCGTGTTCAATCCAACTTCCGACATCGCAATAGTCCCTGTTCGCACGCAGCTACATATATTCAGGTAACGCCGGCACCGACGGAAAAGTTTCCAGGCCCGGTCTTTATGACTTTAAGATGGTATCATTAGCCCAAATGCGCAAGCCGTTTCTTAAGAAAGGGTTAATCTCCACAGTTTCGTGGAAGTGCGCCGGCCATAGGAAAAAGAAGAGCCGCAAACGCGGCTCTCAAGGTAAAACAGGGAGAAAAATCAGACCAATTCACCGCTTGGGAAACTGTCTGAGATCCAGAGGAAATCCGGATGAATATAGTAATACCTTATAAAGCTTAATATTTTATTAACATTGTGCTGAATTAAGACTTGGGGCGGGCTGTTTTATCGGCCCATAGTCTTGTTTTTTGGGGTTTTAACGGATCAGGTGCGGAAGAAGCTTTCCGCCGCCTGCCGCCCGGAGGCCTTGCGACCGGCTTCGGCCTCGAGACGGGCGATCTCCGTCTTCAGCAATTCTACCCGGGCCTTCAACTCGTCGACCGAAAGCATGGAGAGATCGGCGCCGACCTCGTGGGCGACTTTCTTCTGCGGCCGGTCGTCATCGATGAAGCTCATGGCTCGTCCTCCGTTCGCTGCGCACTTTTGCTGGAATTGTTCTAGCCGAACTTTACAGCAGGATCGCCGCTTTCGGGAGACTTTTCGGTTTCGGGAGGTTTGCCGGCGCCGCGATCGGCAAGCGACATGCTTTGCGGTGTCAGCATCTGCGAGGTGCCGGTAGGGATCGTCGTGTAGGCGTCGCGGTCGCTGGCAGGCACGGCGGCGCGGATGCGGCTCCTGATGATGGCGTAAACGGTGATCAGCACATGGGCGATGGCGGTGACTAGGAAAAGCGCATGCGGGGTGATCGCCGACATGACGGGACCGCTGAGCGTCGGGCCGATCATCGTGCCGATGCCGTAAAGCAGCAGCAAGCCGCCGGAGACCTTGACGAAATCCTCCGAGGCCGCGAAGTCGTTCGCGTGGGCGACGGCGATCGGATAGAGCGTATTCGCCACCGCGCCGTAGAGGACCACAAGCCCGATCAGCAAGGCGGGGGACGTTGGGTGGAAGAGAAAGATCAGCAAGCCCGCAAGGGCGGCGATCCCCGACATGGCGGCGAGCACGTAGCGCCGGTCGATGCGGTCGGAAAGCCGGCCGGCCGGCAGCTGCATCACGGCCCCGGCGAAGATGGTGGCGCTCATCATGACGGCTATGTTGGTGTCGGAGAGGCCGGCGCCGGCGCCGAAGACGGCGCCGAGCGTGCCGTAAGCCCCGTTGGCGATGCCGACGAGCAGGATGCCCAGGCAGGAGACCGGCGAGTTGCGATAGAGCGCCGGTAGGTCGAGGCGCACCGCCTTCAACGGCTGCGGCGAAGCAGCGGTCGACAGCGTCGTCGGCAGCATGGCGATGCAATAGAAGATGCCGCAGATCATGAACAGCACCGGCGTGCGCACATCCTCGAGTGGGATCATCATCTGGCCGCCCACGACGCCAAGCAATGTGATGCCGATATAGAGCGAGAAGATCGCGCCGCGGCTCTCGTTGCTGGCGCGCTCGTTCAGCCAGCTTTCGATGATCATCGACGTACCGGCGGTGGAGAAGCCGGTGACGGCGCGCAAGACCACCCACCAGACTGGATCGATGATGATACCGCTGACCAGCGCGATGATGGCGATGATCGAGATGAAGCCCGAAAAGGCACGCACATGGCCGACGCGGCGCACGATCTTCGGTGCAATCAGGCAGCCGATGACGAAGCCCCCCGCCCACGAAGTGCCGAGCAGGCCGAGCGTCGTCGTTGCGTAGCCTTCGAGATTGCCGCGCACGGGGAGCAGGATGCCCTGCAGGCCGTTGCCCATGAAAAGGAAGAGCGTGCCAAAGAGCAACGCGGCGACGGACAGCAGATTTCTCTTCATTTCCCCAGACTCGGTCTTAGCGATTTGCAATGGACATAAGGCAAGACCTGCCTCAGCCCAGCCTCAAGATGATTGATTGTGCCCCGGAATATCTTTACGGCGTGTCGAGATCCTCTTGTTCGCGCGGAAAAATGTCCGTCCTGTGACATTCCGAAAAACGGAAAAAATAAAGCATGACAAAGCTGATAGCCTTGCTGCTCATCCTTGCCATGGCGATACAGGTGATCAAGCCGCTCGGACTTCCCGGCCTCAGGCGACGGATGGATTTCTGGAAGCTCGCGCTGATCGCTTTCGCCGTCTGGGCAGTGGCTCTGCTTTCGCGCGATTTCCTGATGTAATCCTTGGATTGCATGTACCCCGGGGATTACGGCCGACCTGCTACCGTCAGTCCTGCAAACTGATCTCTCCGCGCATGACGGAAACGCAGCCTCCGGAGATGACGACATCTGTGACGATGCCGTCGGATTTCACGACATCAAGAGTGATGACGCTGCGGCGGCCCATTTCGATGCCCTGTTCAATGTTGATGCGGACATTCATGTCGGCCTCCGGCGCCAGCGAGACGAGATAGGCGCCGAGCGCGGCTGAAGCGCTGCCCGTTGCCGGATCTTCGGGCACGTTGTCGAGCGGCGCGAACATGCGGGCGCGGATCTTCCATGGATTTTCGGCTGTTCGCACATAGAGGAAGAGCGAGAAGTCGTGGCCGCTGGTCGTCTGGCGGCCGGCAGCTGCCTGGAACCCGGCAAGGTTTGGGCGGGCAGCGGCCAGCGCTTCGAGCCCGTTCACTTCTGCAACGGCGAAGTTCAGGCCGACGGAGACAAAGACTGGGGCATGGGTGGTGTTGACGATGGCGCCGGGGTCGATCGAGACGCAGCTGGCGACGGTTTGGGCGGCAATGGTGTCGCCGATCGTCAGCGGCTGTGGCGCGCGGATGGCGGCAGCAGCAACCCTTCCGCCCTCGCGTTTCAGGCTGACTTCGACGATGCCGGCCTTTTCCTCGAAACGCAGCGTATCGCCGACCAGCTTGCCGAAGATCTCCGCCTGCCGGCCGAGCACATAAGCCGTGCCGACATTCGGATGGCCGGCGAAGGGTATTTCCATCGTCGGCGTGAAGATGCGCACGCGGGCGGAATTTTGCGGGTCTCCCGGCGGCAGGACGAACGTGACTTCGGAATAGTTGAACTCGGTGGCGATCTTTTGCATCGCTGCATCGCTCAGACCGCGCGCATCGGAGATGACGGCAAGCGGATTGCCCTCGAAGCGGGTGGAGGTGAAGACATCGACGGTGACGTAGGAGAGGGTGTTCATGGCGGCTCCTGTTGTGACAGGGCGCTATGAGTAGTCACGGTTTTCGAGGGAACGAAGCGGTTTCTTGTCGCCGTGACAATGAGAGGAAAGGAAACGGCGGAGAGGGCGGGAAGCTGCGTTCGCCCCTCCCTGCCCAAAGTTCAAGGCTCCAAAAAATCAGGCGGCTTTTTCCAGGTCCTTCTTCCAGTTGCCCTTGGCGGCGAGGCTGTTCATCTCGGCGCGGTGGGTGAATTCGCGCTGGCCGGCGGCGACGTTTTCCTGCTTGCCGTTCCAGGCCTTGAGCGCGCTGTCCTGCAGGGCGCGGCCGTAGGAGAAGGTGACGAACCATGGCAGGTCGCCGCTGGCATTGATCGCCGAGAGATGGGCTGTCGCTTCTTCGGTCGTCTGGCCGCCGGAGAGGAAGGCGATGCCGGGAACGGCGGGCGGAACGGTCGCCTTCAGCACCTTGACGGTGTGCTCGGCAACTTCCGCGACCGAGGCCTTGCGGGCGTTCTTGCCGTCGATCACCATGTTCGGCTTGAGGATCATGCCTTCGAGGTTGACGCGGGCATCGGCCAGTTCCTCGAAGACGATGCGCAGCGTGGATTCGGTCACTTCGGCGCAGCGGTCGATATTGTGGTCGCCCGGTTTGCCGTCCATCAGGCATTCCGGCTCGACGATCGGAACGATTCCGGCTTCCTGGCAAAGTGCAGCATAACGAGCAAGCGCCTGAGCGTTGGCGCGGACGGAACCGCGGGTCGGCAAGGTCGACGAGATGGCGATGACGCCGCGCCATTTGGCGAAGCGGGCGCCGGCTTCATAATATCTGGCAAGGCGCTCGCCGAGACCGTCGAGGCCTTCGGTGATGGTTTCAGCGGGATATTTGGCCATCGGCTTGGCGCCGGTATCGACCTTGATGCCGGGGATGGCGCCGGCTGCGCGGATGACATCGACGAAGGGCGTGCCGTCCGCGGCCTTCTGGAACAACGTCTCTTCGAAGAGGATGACGCCGGAGATATATTTCTTCATCGCCTCGTCGGAGCGGAAGAGCATCTCCCGGTAGTCCCGCCGGCTCGTTTCGGTCGAATCGAGGTTGATCGCGTCGAAACGCTTCTTGATGGTGGAGGTCGATTCATCGGCGGCGAGCAGCCCCCGGCCGCCCGTAACCATCTGCACTGCAATGTCTTCCAGTCGTTCGCTCATCTCGTTCTCTCCACAACAATAAACATCGGCACTTCAGGAATATAGAACGCGGATACCAGAAGTTTATAGGCAGGAAAATGGAAGGCTAAGTCATTGAAACGATTGAATTCAATTCAATCGTTTGAAAGTTGGGATTTTTTTCGTCCTTTGAGCAAAAGACCGCGGAAGCTGTTTTTCTTCCGCGGTCTATCGACATGTAAAATCTGCGAAATCAGTCTTGCGGATTACTACAGCGCCGCGCGCCTTTCAGACGCGCAAAGGACGCTTGGCACTTTGAATGGCTGCATAATTATGTCCTTCAATCGGTTCCGATTTAAGGAATTATGTAGCAGCGGCGTTGAGGACGGCGACACCGGGAAGCTCTTTCCCTTCCATCCATTCGAGGAAGGCGCCGCCGGCGGTCGAGACGTAGGTGAAATCGTCGGCAACGCCGGCATGGTTGAGCGCCGAGACGGTGTCGCCGCCGCCGGCAACGGAGGTGAGCTTGCCGGCTACCGTGCGCCCAGCGGCGTATTTCGCGGTAGCGACGGTTGCGGCATCGAAGGGTTCGATTTCGAAGGCGCCGAGCGGGCCGTTCCAGACCAGGGTTGCAGCGCGCTCGATCCAGGCGTTGATGGCCTCGACGGATTTCGGGCCTACATCGAGCACCATGGCATCGGCGGGGATGGCATTGATATCGACCGTCTCGTTGGCGGCGCCCGCCTTGAACTCGCGGGCGATCACGCCATCCTCCGGAAGGATGATGGCGCAGCCGGCGGTGGCGGCCTCGATCATGATCTGCTTGGCGGTTTCAGCGAGATCATGTTCGCAGAGCGACTTGCCGACATTGGTGCCGCGTGCGGCGATGAAGGTATTGGCCATGCCGCCGCCGATGACGAGCGCATCGACCTTCTTCACGAGGTTCATCAAGAGGTCGATCTTGGTGGAGACCTTGGCGCCGCCGACGATCGCGACGACAGGGCGAGCCGGTTCGCCGAGGCCCTTTTCCAGCGCTTCCAGTTCTGCCTGCATGGTGCGGCCGGCATAGGCCGGCAGGTGGTGGGCAAGACCCTCGGTTGAGGCATGGGCGCGGTGGGCGGCCGAAAAGGCGTCGTTGACATAGATATCGCCGTTGGCGGCAAGCGCCTTGGTGAAGTCGGAGTCGTTGTTTTCCTCGCCCTTGTGGAAGCGGGTGTTTTCCAAAAGCAGGATATCGCCGTCATTCATCGCGGCAACGGCAGAGGCAGCGGCCTCGCCGATGCAATCGGAGGCCGTCAGCACGGCATGATCAAGCACTTCCTCGACGGAAGGGGCAATCAGCGACAGCGACAGCTCCGCCGAAGGGCCATCCTTCGGCCGGCCGAAATGGGCGAGCAGGATCACCTTGGCACCCTTTTCGGACAGTTCGAGGATGGTCGGCGCCACACGCTCGATGCGCGTCACATCGGTGACCTTGCCGTCTTTCACCGGGACGTTGAGGTCGACGCGGACGAGAACGCGCTTGCCGCGGATGTCGGAAAGATCGTCGAGGGTCTTGAAAGAGGGCATGGGGAGGATCCTGTCGTGGTTGGCGAAAGTTGCGCCGAACATAGCAAGGATCATTCGAGACGCAAGGCGTTCAGCGGCCGTTTTCGCGTGTGCCTTCGTCGCGTCCGGCCGGCGGTTTCGGCGTGCTTTCGGAGGCTGCGGTTTCCCTGTTCCTGCGTCCGTTCAGCCGGTCGCGGATGCGCTGGGTGATGTCCTTGAGATTGAGGAAGATCGGCAGCGTAATTGCCGGTTCGACTGCTTCGAGCGACATGCCGACGGAGGTGATGTGATCGTGCTCGTCGAGATCGCGGACGATAAGGATGATCGAGCCGAGGCGGACGCGGTCGGCATAATCGGCCTTGCCGCCGAGGCGCTGCCGCATCAATTCGGCGATCGTCAGGCCCTTTTCGGATTCGTTGAGCAGGCCGGGGCCATAGGCGGCGTCGAGATCGGCGGCAGGACGGGCGGGGGAGAGCGCGAAGGCCCCGAAGAATTCGGCATCGTCGTCGTCGACAGGCGCCCGGCTGGCGAAAAGCCGGTCGAGCAAGCGGGAATAGCTCGGCACGATGAAGAGGTAGACGAGATCATGCTCGCGCAGCCGCCCTGCATATTGGTAGCGCATCGACTTGCCGTCGCGGATGACGAGCGAGGGTGTCGCCCAGCGCGGAATACGCTCGCCCCGCAGCACCGGGCTATCCTTGATGACGCGGTAGGAGAGCAACTCGTGGTTAGCCGCCCCAGGCAGGTCGACCTCGACCTTGTCGACGGCGCCGATGCGCGGCGGAATGATCAGCCCGAGCTTCTTGGCGACGGGCTTGATCGTCCAGCCCTGGAGGAGCAGCGAGACCAGCACGATGATGAAGGCGGTGTTGAAATAGATTTGGCCGTTCTCGAGCCCGCCGAGGATCGGCATGATGGCAAGCAGGATGGAGACGGCGCCGCGCAGGCCGACCCAAGCGACGAAGCCGATTTCCTGTTGCGTATAATCGAAGGGAAGCAGCGACAGCCAGACCGCCAACGGCCGGGCGACGAAGATCAGGAAGAGGGCAAGCAGGATGGCGGGCACGATGATGACAGGAAATTGCGACGGCGTGGCGAGCAGTCCGAGCACCAGGAACATGATGATCTGCGCCAGCCAGGTCATGCCGTCCTGGAAGCGTTTGATGGTGCCGATCGCCTGCATCTTGCGGTTTCCGGCGTAAATGCCGGCGACATAGACGGCGAGGAAGCCGCTGCCACCGACCGCGCCGGTGAAGGAAAAGACGAGAAGAGCGAGCGCCAGCACGAAGATCGGCGTCAGGCCGCGATCGGTATCGAGCCTGCTGACGATCAGCACGATCATCATGCCGCCAAGCAGGCCGAGAATGACGCCGAGGCCCATCTGCTGCACGAACATGGCGAGCATGCCGATATTGATGCCGGCGTAACGCTCGCCGCTCGCCAGCACCTCGACGAGGGCAATGGTGAGGAAGATCGCCATCGGATCGTTGGTGCCGGATTCGACTTCCAGCGTCGAGCGCACCTTGTCGCGGATGTTGATGCCGCCGATGCGCAGCAGGAAGAAGACGGCGGCGGCATCTGTCGATGCGACGATCGAGCCGAGTAGCAGGCCTTCCAGCCAGGTGAAATTCAAAAGCCACATGGCCGCGAAGGCAAAGAGCGAGGCGGTGATCAGCACGCCGACCGAGGCGAGCGCCAGAGAGGGCACGGCCGCGAGCCGGAAGGCCTGCATCGGCGTGCCGAAGCCGGAATCGAAGAGGATGATGGCCAGCGCGATGGAGCCTAGAATATAGGCGAGATAATTGTTGCTGAACTCGATGCCGAGGCCATCGACGCCGGCAGCAAGGCCGATCATCAGGAAGAGCAGCAGCAGGGGGGCGCCGAAGCGGAAGGCGAGCAGGCTCGAAAATGCGGCAAGAAGCACGAGCGCCGTCGAAACCAGCACCACGATATAGAACGCTTCCATGCCCACCCCTTTCCATCGACTGCTTCGCGAACGCAGCGGCCCCGGCCGATCCGCCTCTATTCAACCCCTCCGTCACGCGCGGCGATCCGTCAGTAAACGGCAAAACTTCAGAGAAGGGTAGGCCTTGCGGCTTAACCTCGTCGCGATGCTGCTTCATGCTGCTGAACGGCTGCCGGACGGCCAACCGACACGGAATGCTACGGGAGAAATTCTCTATAAGGAATGTATAGGAAAATCAGGCGAGAGCAGGGCAAAAAAGACAGGCATGGATTTTTCCTGCCGGTATCTGCGAATGGCAACAGAATAAGACCCACTCCTCGTTTCACCCGGCCCGTTTGCCTTGTCCAATGACGGGAAGCCTGAATTGCACGCGCGGATGCGGAGAGGGAAAATGAGCGCTGAGAGATTTCGATATCGGGTGGACATGCCGGCCGCCGAGCGAGAGCAGCCGGCTGTAGTTTTGTGCCAGAAGCGGCCGGCTCTTGCGCCGCTATCCTAACACTGCCTCAAGTATGACAATGGCGAGAAACGAGAGGCCAATGAACGCGGCGACCCAGATGACCAGACGATTGGCCTTTGCCAGCACGGCAGGTCTGACGTCCCGCTTAGGGTGAAACCGTTGCCGCCGTTTGAGGGTGGTGTGGGACAAGCGTTTTTGTGCCTCTGCCATTTATCACCTCCACTTGGCTCATTTTAGCCATTGTGCAGCGCTGCGCATTTCCTCAATCTAGCACGCTTGGCCAGCGGATTACCAATTCGTGCAGAGACGCCGATCGAATTCGAACCCGAGGCAGCCTCAACTGCACCGCCATCCTGTCCTGAGAACGGCGGCGCCATATCGAACCCGGTGCGGATCGTTGGTCAGTCTTCTGTGTCCTCGCCCTCGTCGGTCAGATCCGCGACTGGGACCAGGAAAACGACGAACTCGTCCTCGATCGTCCGTTCCGGATCGTCGTCGAATTCATAGGCATGCTCGACTTCGCTTGCTTCCTCGGTGGTCGCCTTGCGCAGGCTCAGGGCCGCTTTGCGGTCCCAGAGAGGCTTGCCTTCGGATTCCAGGACTGTCAGATCGTCGCGAAAGTCTTCAGCCTCGAAGAAATGCGTCGCTTCCTCGTGATTTTCCGAGCGGAAACTGGCAACGGCGCGGCCGGCGATTTCAACGGTAAAGTAATCCATCCATCTCTCTCATTTTCATGCGGGCGACAGTGCTGCCGCACGGTATTGGCGTGGCTACGCCTGGCCGATGGCCAATGCGCGAGGAAACTGGGCATTTCGAATGTCCAGGGTGATGTATTCTAGCAGATCTCATCCGGCCAAAGGACGAAAAGATGCCAGTGCGGGGAGGCCGGTTTTGTTCGGAGGCACGGCAACAAAAAGCGGCCCGGTTTCCCGGGCCGCTAGCATGTCGATGCCTCAAGAGCGCTCAGATGAGCTTGGCGAAAGCGACTGCCGTGTCGGACATGCGGCTGGAGAAGCCCCACTCGTTGTCGTACCAGGACAGGACGCGCACGAAGTTGCCTTCCATGACCTTGGTCTGATCGGTTGCGAGGATCGAGGAGTGGCTGTCGTGGTTGAAGTCACGAGAGACGAGTGGCTCGTCGGTGTAGCCGAGGATACCCTTCAGCTTGCCGTTGGCAGCAGCCATGATGGCTTCGTTGATTTCGCCAACGCTGGTCGCCTTCTTGGCGACGAACTTGAAGTCGACGACGGAAACGTTCGGGGTCGGAACGCGGATCGAGGTGCCGTCGAGCTTGCCCTTCAGATGCGGCAGAACGAGGCCGACTGCCTTGGCTGCACCCGTCGAGGTCGGGATCATCGACAAGGCAGCAGCGCGGGCGCGATACAGGTCCTTGTGCATCGTGTCGAGCGTCGGCTGGTCGCCGGTATAGGAGTGGATGGTCGTCATGAAGCCGTGGTCGATGCCGACGGCGTCGTCGAGAACCTTCACGACCGGTACCAGGCAGTTGGTGGTGCAGGACGCGTTGGAGATGACCAAGTGGTCCTTGGTGAGCTGGTCATGGTTGACACCGAAGACGACCGTCAGGTCGGCGCCATCGGCGGGCGCCGAGACGATGACGCGCTTGGCGCCGGCCGTCAGATGAGCGGCAGCCTTGTCGCGGGCGGTGAAGATGCCGGTGCATTCCATCGCGATGTCGACGCCGAGTTCGCGGTGCGGCAGCGTTGCCGGATCCTTGATCGCCGTGACCTTGATCGGCTTGCCGTTGCCGACGATGATCGAGTCGCCCTCGACCTTCACCGTTGCCGGGAAGCGGCCGTGGATCGAGTCGTAGCGCAGCAGATGGGCGTTGGTTTCAACCGGGCCGAGATCGTTGATGGCGACGACTTCGATGTCGGTGCGGCCGGATTCGACGATGGCGCGAAGGACGTTGCGGCCGATGCGGCCGAAACCGTTGATGGCAACCTTGACTGTCATGTTCATTCACTCCCGATAGAGTATGGCCCGATAGTGAGTGAGGGCCTGGAATTGAGGAGATGGAGAGCGCCTCAAGGCGCCCTCATTAAAGCTTTGCTTCCGCGGCCGCAACGACGGCGTCAGCGGTGATGCCGAAATGCTTGTAGACCTCCTTGACCGGGCCGGAAGCGCCGAAGCTCTTCATGCCGATGAAGGTGCCTTCCGGTCCGATGAACGCATCCCAGCCTTCGCGAACGGCGGCTTCGACGGCGATCTTGACCGGCGAGTTGCCGAGGATTTCCTTGCGATAGGCTTCCGGCTGCTCGAAGAACAGTTCCGTGCAGGGAACCGATACGACACGGACGGTGACGCCCTTGGCTTCGAGTGCCGTGCGGGCTGCAACGGCGATTTCGACCTCGGAGCCGGAGGCGAAGATCGTCACCTTGGCGTCGGCATTGCCGGCGAGCACATAGGCGCCCTGTTCGCACAGGTTCTTTTCGCTGTATTCGGTGCGGGCTGCGAGCAGGTTCTGACGCGTCAGAGCAAGGCCCGAGGGACGGTTGTGCGTCTTGATGGCGATCTGCCAGCATTCCGCCGTTTCCGTGGCGTCGGCCGGACGGAAGACCATCAGGTTCGGGATGGCGCGCAGACCGGCGAGCTGTTCGACCGGCTGGTGCGTCGGGCCGTCTTCGCCGACGCCGATAGAGTCATGCGTCAGGACGTGAATGACGCGGATGCCCATCAGCGAAGCAAGGCGGATCGGCGGGCGGCAATAATCCGAGAAGATCAGGAAGCCGCCGCTATAGGGGATGAGGCCGCCATGCAGCGCAATGCCGTTCATGGCAGACGCCATGCCATGCTCGCGGATGCCCCAATGCATATAACGACCGGCGAAATCCGTCGGCGTGATCGAATGCATCTGGCTAGTCTTGGTGTTGTTCGACGGCGTCAGGTCGGCGGAGCCGCCGAGCGTTTCCGGCAGGAAGCCGTTGATGACCTCGAGCGCGTCTTCCGAAGCCTTGCGGGTCGCGACCGTCGGCTTGGTCTCGGCGAGCTTCTTTTTATATGCGCTGATCGCGGCGTCGAAACCTTCCGGCAGTTCGCCTGCCATGCGGCGGCTGAACTCGGCTTTGGCCGGAGCCTTGGCGAGGCCGTCTTCCCAGGATTTGACGAGGTCGACGGAGCGGGCGCCGGCTGCACGCCAGCTGTCAAGGACATCCGACGGGATGACGAAGGCTTCGGCTTCCCAGTTCAGCGCCTTGCGGGTGGCCGCAATTTCCTCGGCGCCGAGCGGGTTGCCGTGGACCTTGTGGGTGCCCTGCTTGTTCGGGGCGCCGAAGCCGATGATCGTCTTGCAGGCGATGAAGGTCGGGCGGTCGGACTTGTGGGCAGCTTCGATCGCGTCGGCGATCGCGGCCTGATCGTGACCGTCGATCTCGATTGTGTTCCAGTGTACGGCCTTGAAGCGGGCGATCTGATCGGTGGAGTCCGACAGAGAGACAGCGCCGTCGATGGTGATCGAGTTGTTGTCCCAGAAAAGGACGAGCTTGTTGAGCTTCAGGTGGCCGGCGAGCGCGATGGCTTCATGGCTGATACCCTCCATCAGGCAGCCGTCGCCGCAGATCGCATAGGTATAGTGATCCTGGAGATCGGAGCCGAACTCCTCCCGCAGCTTGCGTTCTGCAATCGCCATGCCGACGGAATTGGCAATACCCTGGCCGAGCGGACCGGTCGTCGTTTCGATGCCGGTCGCGTGACCGTATTCCGGATGGCCGGCGGTCTTCGAACCGAGCTGGCGGAACTGCTTCAGATCTTCGATCGTCATGTCAGGATAGCCGGTCAGATACAGCACCGAATAGAGCAGCATCGAGCCATGGCCGGCCGACAGCACGAAGCGATCGCGGTTCGGCCAATGCGGCTTCTTCGGATCGAACTTCAGATATTTGGTGAACAGGACCGTTGCCACGTCGGCCATGCCCATCGGCATGCCCGGGTGGCCGGAGTTCGCCTTTTCAACGGCATCCATGGCGAGAAAACGGATCGCATTCGCCATCCGGTCGTGTTGTTCGGGAGAGGTCATGGCTTTTCCGCAAGTTCCGGGTGTCGGGGGATGGCCTCGAGCCTCCAAGACCATCGAGTGAAAGCGGCAGAGACATAGCAGTTGGGACGGGCAAGTCAATAAATGGCAGGCCAAATCCGGGCTGACAGCGGCGATTTTTGACATTTGATCACGTGATTGTACAAATGACGAAACCGATGTGTAGAACGCTCATCCACAGGATAGGCCGGTGGGCAAGTGACAGGATTTATTGACGGGCCGTCGGCGAGCTGCATATCCTTTTGAAATCGCAGGATCGGCGCGGCGTGCCGATTCGCGGATCCTGCGCGGGAATCGGAAAGACATGATGCCCACAGGCAAAACCATGGAAGCAGCGCTCAACGAATTGAGACAGGCGATATCGAGCCTCGAAAACGCCGTCGATATGCGCGTCGAACGGCAGCGAGAGCAGGGCGAGATCGAGGGCGAGGTGCGGCGTGTGCACGCCGACCGCTCGCGGCTGGCGCAGGAGCTCGACCAAGCCGAATTCCGCGCCAACCGGCTGGAAGAGGTCAATCGCGAGGTATCGCGGCGGCTGGTGACGGCGATGGAAACGATCCGCGCAGTTCTGGATCGCTGATAGAAAGAGTTTGGCATGGCGCAGGTGACGGTAACGATCGACGGCAAGGCCTATCGCATGGCCTGCGAGGAAGGGCAGGAGGATCACCTGACCGATCTCGCCATCCGTTTCGACCGCTATGTCGGCCATCTCAAGGATCAGTTCGGCGAAATCGGCGATCTGAGGATCACCGTCATGGCCGGCATTATGATCACGGACGAGATTGCCGAGTTGACGCGCCGCGTCGCCGGATTGGAGTCCGAGCTCGAGACGCTGCGCGGCAATCGCGATACGGTGCTAGCCGCGACCGCCCGGACCGAGGAAAATCTTGCCGCAGCGTTGAGTGAAGTGTCGAGCCGCATCCGCGGCATCACCGACAAGCTGAATGGCCGCTCCGCCCCCGAACTCAATTGATCTCAATTAAATAGCGGCTGCCTTCCGTCGCCACTGGCGCACCAGCGCAAACAACCTTATATATCGCCATGCGGTCTGCGCCTCTCGACAGGAACCACAATCCCTGGGGCCATACTCGATCCAAAGGGAGCTGTCCCTGGCCAGGCCCGTGGGCCTGGACACACGGCGCCCACCTACGTTTGTAGGCACCCAGGATCGTAAACATCCATCGGTGGTCGTGGATCGCACCCTTTCCTTCCATTTTCAGCGAAGACGCCGGATCGACAGGGCGAGCGCGCAGCTTGCGCGTCCACCCCTTTTGCGCGTCCGTTACTTCTTCAGGCCAGGAAGGCTGACCTGGAAGACCTGAAACATGGTGTCGACGTCGGCACCGCCGTCTGCCTTGTAGGTGGCACCCACCTGGAAACCATCCTGCGTCAAAAAGTCGTTGTCATTGGCGACGAACAGGAAATAGTCGTCCGGCAGGTTCGGGTCGAGAACGCTCGCAAGACCCATGGCTTCCCATTTTTCCGACAGATTGTTCTTGTCGTTCGGTGCGCCGTTGTGCAGGCTGAAGCGGGTGAGATCGGCCTTGTCGTTGAGGTCGATGAAGGTTGTTAGCGTCGCCGGCGTCAGTGAGGGATCGATGACGCCCTTCTGGGCGATCGGCTTGCCGGCATCGAAATCGCTGCCGGCGATGTCGGTCGCGGCGGAAACGTCGACGATGTCGACCTTGCGGTAGAGCGAGCTGTCGCCTTTCAGGCCCTGGCCGTTGCCGCTGTCACGGGCGAGCATCAGGAAAGTCTTGTCGGAAAGAGCGACGATTTCGCTCTCAGCGGCGATCGTCGTCTTGTCCTTGGCGTCCTTGAAGACCGGCAGCGGCACGACATATTCGTGCACCAGTTTCAGGTGATCGGGATCGGCGGCGTCATAGATCAGCGCGCGGGTATTCTGCCGGGTCGAGCCGGAATCGCCGCCGTCCTGGCGGGCGGCCGATTGCAGCACTGATATGATGAACTTACCATCCGGCGTCATCGCCATGCCTTCGAGACCCTGGTTGTTCTGGCGGCCGGTCTCCGGATCTTTCGGGTCCGGAGCGGAGGCACCGGGGCCGGGATTGTTGGAGGCAAAGCTCAACGCACCCTTGCGCATCGGCAAAAGCGCCTTCGGCGGCTGGGTGGCAGACAGCAGGTGGCCGTCAGCAGAGAAGTGATAGATGTAAGGCCCGTATTCGTCGCTGACGAACATGCTGCCGTCGGCCATGCGGATGATGGCTTCATTGTCGAGCGCGATCTTGCCGTTCGTCGCCTGCGGCAGCGGCGGAAAATCGCCGGCAGCGGGGCGGACGCCGGATTCTGGGTCGAGACCCGTCATGTCGCCACCCTTGTCATCGACAAAGAGCGTGGAATCGACGAGCTTTGCGTCGACGCCCGACTGTTCCTTGCCTGCCTCGGGTGCCGCACCCGGAGCGGTCGGCGTCAGGCCGATCGAGATGGTGTTCAGGCGCGGCCGATAGTCGACGGTGCCGACGGCGTTGTAACCGCGGTCGGGCAGCAGGTAGAGCGTGCCCTTGTAGCTGGCGCCGTCGCGGCTCCAGGCGGCGGGATCGAGTGCCATGCCCGAGCCGGAACCGAAGGTCTCGCCGAATTTGTCACGCTGGTTGGCCGGGATACGCCCGATGCCGACGAGGCCCTTGTTGACGAAGGTGAGGCCACCGACGGTGGCGGAATTCTCGGCCATTGCGACGACTGGCACGGCGGCGGATGCGGCGAGAACCGCGGCGAACAGCCGCGATGCGTAAGGTCTGAAATTCTTCATGGAAATACCCTCTCGGTCAAAAGCGTTCTCGAAACGGCTTCCGCCCGCAGGCTGGACACCGCTTCAAATGACACCCCGGCCTGGATTCGATTCCCGATGGCACAACACGCCCTGGATTTCGTCGCCCCATATCCCCGGCAGACGGTCTATGACGGGATCATGATATCTGGATGACACTTCTCAGCGAAGGCGCCATGCTGGAGAGGAAGTCGGGCTTTCGCGTGTCCGCATTGCAGCTCGCTCCTCTATCCGACCGGGTAAGGTCCTTCGGCAAAGACCTCGTCGTGATAACCTTTGGAGCCGACATCCAACGCCAAAGGGCTTCGCCACTCCCTGTTGTCGCGCAGGCAATCGAGCACGAAACGGAAATTATATCGCGGCTGCCAGCCGAGTTCCCGTCTTGCGCGTTCGTTGACGTAGACGCGGTCGAGCGAAGGAAACATCTTCCAGCCGCGTGATGCGTAAAGAGCGCCTGCACCCGGAAACAGTTGTTCGACGACGGGAGGCGCGTCGCGCCGGATCGCGGCAAGATCAATTGCCGAAAACGGCGTCGTGGCGGAGATGATATAGCGGCCAAAGCCGATTGCCGGCGCCTTTTCCAGCGCCAGCAGATGGGCGCCGACCACATCGCTGATGTCCACGCGGCGGTGAAGAAGCTCGTTGGCCTGGGCATTCTCTGCCGAATAGCCGTTGCGAATGTCAGGATCGTCGTCATTTTCGGGAAAGAAACGCGACGTCCTGAGAATGGCGACCGGCAGGCCGGATTTGCGGGCGAAGAGTTCGCACAGGCCTTCGGCGGCGAGTTTCGTTACGCCGTAAATGTTTTTCGCGACGGGAAGTACGTCCTCGGTCACCCATGCCGCCGGTTCGCCGGCAGCCGGCGTCAATGCGGCACCGAAGGTGCTGGTGGTGCTGGTGAAGATGAAGCTTACAACGCCTGCGGCGACCGATTCTTCGAGCAGGTTCAGGGTGCCGGCGGCATTGGTGTCGAGGAAATCGTAATTGCCGTGGGTTGCCACATGCGGTTTGTGCAGCGTTGCGGCATGGATGACGTGGCGGATGCCTGACATTGCCCGGCGGACGAAGGCGCGATCACTGATCGAGCCGACCATGTCGGTAAAAACCGAGGGCTTGATATCGATGCCGCGCACCCAGCCGCTTTCCGCCCTCAGGGTTCGCATCAGCGCCTCGCCGAGATGGCCGGCACTTCCCGTTACCAATATCGTCATCACATCGTCTCCTGACCGTTCGGCGGCGGACGCTATAAAGACTAAGGTTTTCAGACAACGCATAAATTATGCAGGGGAATGCAGGAAAGCTGCAGGCTCAGCCGATGGTCGTGACGAGGCGGCCGGCGCTGCCATCGGAAAGCATGATCCGTTCCCAGATCACGCGGCCGGCGGCGATCGGCAGAAGCGCATTGCCGTTGGCGCCGGTATCGAGGATCAGCGACGAGAGCCTGCCCTCATGCCAGCCGCGCTCCTCCAGCGACTGCTCGGCGGCGGCGATTTCGGTGGAGGCGTAGGAGAACAGCGAACGGCCGAGAAAGGCGCCGAGCGGCGCCCGCCACTCCGTCTGCCGCGGGCGAGAGGCGGCGAGCAGCCGGTGGGTGCGGTCGCAGATCAGATGCACCGGCCGGACGGAATCCTCGACCAGCTGCTTCAGCGCCGCATCGACGACTGCATGTTGCGGTGAGCTGAAAATCCGTTCCAGCTTGGCCGCCTGTTCGGCCGACAGGGCGAGCTGATTACGCTCCCAGCGTGAGACCGTCGCCTGGTTGACGCCGAGGAGTTCGGCGAGATGTTCCTGCTTGATGCTGCGCAGCAGCCGCATGCGGCGTATGCCGGCGCCCGATATCGTCATCTGCCTGATCCCGTGCCGTTTTGGCCGGCATAGCGCTTCGGCTGGCCGGCAAGCAAGCTGTTGGGCGGCTGGATTATTATTCGGGCTGGCCCTCGAGGTCGCCTTTCAGCCGGTCGAGAATTGACAGGGAATGGCCGGCATAGGTGCTGATCCAGCGGTCATAGATGTGCTTGATCGGCAGGCTGTTCAGGTGGTTCCAGCGCTCGCGGCCTTCCTTCCTGGCGACGACCAGGTCGGCCTCCTCCAGTACCTTCAGATGCAGCATCACCGTACAGCGATCCATCTGCGGAAACATCTCGCAAAGGGTCCCTGTGGTTCGGGGGCCATCCTTCAGCAGATCGAGGATTTCGCGGCGGCGATGATGCGCCAGCGCCTTGAAAACGGGGTCGTCGGTTGATTCGCTTGACATGTTATGTTTTTATAACATAATGGCGCCAAGGACAATGGAACAGACACATTGGAGAAGAGGAGAAGTGTCATGTCTCTCGGAATCCGCATTTCCGGCCGTGTCGGCCGCCCCGTTGCAGAGGTGTTCGATGCCGTCGTCAACCCGAAGAAGCTCAGCAGCTATTTCACCTCGATCGGCGGAGCGAGCGCACCGCTCGTGAAGGGCACGACGGTGACCTGGTGGAAGGATGCGCCGGTCGAGGTGGTCGAACTGGTGCCGGAAAGCCGCATCGTGCTGCGCTGGGATGGCGGCACTGGCGAAGACGAGGCGAAGTACAAGACGCTGGTCGAGATGAACTTCAAGCCGCTGGAGGATGGCGGCACGCTGGTGACGATCGCCGAGACCGGCTGGCGCGAAGACGATGCCGGTCGGCGCGGCACCTATCTCAACTGCGAAGGCTGGACGCAGATGCTCTGCAGCATGAAGGCTTTCGTGGAATACGGCATCAATCTGCGCGAGGGCATGTTCCTTAGCGAAATGAAGGGAGAGCCGGCCAGCGCGCCTGATGTTTGACGAGTGCGTCGGTCTCAAGGAGATTGGCGGCGCAATCGTCGCATTCGCCAATATCAGCGAGACTTCGCTTGCCTGTCACACTGCGGGTGCTAATTTCCGGATTCGATACTTCATTTCGGTTTCCAGGAGATTCATTATGCAGCTTGGCATGGTTGGTTTGGGCCGCATGGGCAATTATATGGTCCAGCGCTTGATGCGAGGCGGTCACGAATGCGTCGTCTACGACGCCAGGCCGGAAAGCGTTGCCGAGCTCGCAGGCCTCGGTGCGATCGGCAGTGCTTCGCTCCAGGAATTTGTCTCGAAGCTCACCCATCCACGCGCCATCTGGCTGATGCTGCCAGCGGCGATCGTCGACAAGGTGCTGGCGAGCCTGGTGCCGCTGCTTGAGAATGGCGATATCGTCATTGACGGCGGAAACTCTTATTACCATGACGACATCCGCCGCGGCGCCGACCTTATCACCAAGGGCATCCACTATGTCGATGTCGGCACAAGCGGCGGCGTCTTCGGCCTCGAGCGCGGTTATTGCCTGATGATTGGCGGCGAGAAGGGCATCGTCGAACACCTTTCCCCGATCTTCGCGACGCTGGCGCCCGGTGTCGGCAAGACGGAAGCCTCGCCGAACCGGAGCGCCGAGGCGGCTGCGGCCAGCACCGCCGAGCAGGGTTACCTGCATTGCGGCCCGCATGGCGCCGGTCATTTCGTGAAGATGGTGCATAACGGCATCGAATACGGCCTGATGGCCGCCTATGCCGAAGGTATCAATATTCTGAAGCACGCCAATATCGGCGCCGCCTCGCACGAGGCCGATGCGGAGACCGCACCGCTCGCCCATCCGGAACATTTCCAATATGATTTCAACCTGCAGGATGTCGCCGAAGTCTGGCGCCGCGGCAGCGTCATCACCTCCTGGCTGCTCGATCTTACGGCCGATGCGCTGCATGCCGATCCCGCACTTTCGAAATATGCCGGCCGCGTCTCGGACAGCGGCGAAGGCCGCTGGACGATCATGGCGGCAATCGACGAAAGCGTGCCGACGCCGGTGCTGAGCGCTGCGCTCTACGGTCGCTTCTCCTCGCGCGACAATGACGAATTCGCCAACAAGGTGCTGTCGGCGATGCGCGCGGGCTTCGGCGGCCACGTGGAAAAACCGGCCGCGAAATCCTGAAGGCGAGCGACTTCACTCACCGTTCCGACAAAGCCGTCATTCTGAAATCGAGCGCGGCGTTTCGTTTCGAAGAGGCGGCGACGTTGACCTTTCCTAGCCATCAGTATGGTTTTCCTACTGCTTGCTGGCGGCAACGGTCGCGAGTATCCATTGCAAAATGTCGGCGCTGCTTTGCACAAGCGACCGACATTTCATTGGAGGCGGTCATGGAGCGTGGCATGGCAAGGGGCTTGAAGGCCGTCATATTCGGCATACTGGCATTGCTTGCGCTTTTTTCGGCGGTTTCGCCTGGCTTTTCCCAGACGCCGCCAGCGCAAATGCCGGCCGCGTCCGCCCCGCCGGCCGAGGTGCGTCAGATGATGGAGCTGATGCAGACTCCTCAGGTCAAACAATGGATGTCGACGCAAATGGCGGCAGCACCCGCGAGCGATTCGGCGGCCAGCGACCAGATGTCGGTGCTGTCAGGTCTGCTCCAGCACGCCCGCCGGCACGTCTCGATGGTCTCCGATGCGGCGATGACATTGCCCTCGCAGGTCGGCCATGCTTCTTCGCTGTTCTTCGGTGAAATCGCCGCCACCGGCTGGTCGCGCATGGTGGCGCAGTTTCTGGCGATTTTCCTGCTCGGCACCATCGTCGAGCGCATTGCCCGGTATGCCTTCCGCCGCCGCCGCCAGGCGGCGCAGATGGCGGGCATGCATCTCGCCCCGCGCGTCATCCCGGCGCTGATCTTCGCGATGGCGACGGCACTTGCTCTTCTCAGCGTCAGCTGGCCGCCGGTCAGCCAGAGCATAGCGATCGTTTGCGTTGTCGCGCTTGTGGTCCAGCGTTTCACGATTTGTCTCGGCGGCGTACTGGTCGATCTCATCGGGCTGGCGCGGATGGAGGAGGAACGGCAGGGTAACCCCGCTCCGATCATGCCGGTGCGTGCGGTTGCATTCTTCTGGTATCGGCGCTGTGCGACTTTCGTCATCTATTTCATTTTCGGCTGGGCGGTGATCCAGTCGATGGAGCCGCTCGGTTATTCTGCGAGCGTGCGGCTCCTCGTCGGCTATATCCTGGGCATCGGCCTGTTGTTGATCGCCATCGAGGCAGTCTGGTCGCGGCCGCACAAGGACGAGAAGCGTGGTCACGGGACCTCCTGGGCGCTCACCGTCTATTTCCTGTTGCTCTGGAGCCTCTGGGTCGCAGGCTTCAACTGGCTGCTCTGGCTCGGCATTTACGTGCTGCTGCTGCCGCGCGTGCTTGCCGTCTCGACGATTGCGGTAAAATCGCTGCAGCAGACCGAAGCGAGCTTCCTTGCCACGCGCCGCATTGCAGCCGTGCTGCTTGACCGTGGCGTGCGGGCGCTGATCATTGCCGTTGCCGCCATCTGGCTTGGGCATATGCTCGGCGTCGGTGCCGATACCATGGCCGCGGGCGAAACGATGATCGACAAGATCGCGCGCGGCGTGATCGGCGGCATCGTCATCCTGCTTGCCGCCGATCTGCTCTGGCATGTCATCAAGGCCTATATCGACGGCAAGCTGCTCGATTCATCCGTGGATGGCGGAGCAACGGATGAGGAGAAGGCCAAACGCGCGCGGATACAGACGCTCTTGCCGATCTTCCGCAATATCCTTGCCGTCGTCATTGTCGTCATCGCCGTTCTGATGGTGCTCTCCGGCCTCGGTATCGAAATCGGGCCGCTGATCGCCGGCGCCGGCGTCGTCGGCGTCGCGGTCGGTTTCGGCGCGCAGACGATCGTCAAAGACGTCATCAGCGGCATGTTCTATCTCTGGGACGATGCCTTCCGCATCGGCGAATACATCGAAAGCGGCAGCCACAAGGGTGTGGTCGAGGCCTTCAGCTTGCGCTCGGTGAAGCTCAGGCATCATCGCGGACCGCTGACGACGGTGCCGTTCGGTGAACTCGGCGCGGTGAAGAACCTCAATCGCGATTGGACGATCGACAAGATCAGCCTCAACGTCAAATACGACACCGATCTCGTCAAGGCGAAGAAGGTGATCAAGCAGATCGGCCAGACGCTGCTCGAAAATCCGGAATTCGGTCCTCATATCATCGAGACGCTGAAGATGAAGGGTGTTGAGCAGTTCGGCGAATTCGCGATCGAAATCCGGCTGTCGATGATGACGAAGCCCGGCGAGCAATTCGTCATCCGCCGCAATGCGCTGGCGATGATCCGCAATGCCTTCCAGGAAAACGGTATCGAATTCGCCGTGCCGACGGTGCAGGTGGCAGGCGATCGCGACGCGGAGGTGGATGCTGCCGTCGCGCGTTACGCCGCGCATGCACGGGCGAGCAGCGAGCCGGTGGCATGAACCGCTTCACATTGCGCCGGCTGCTGCGATCAGCAGGCCGCCGATGATTGCCATATTGGTTTTCCAGGTATTGATGGCGCTGTCGCGCGCCGTTCCCTGCATGTCCCAGAAATTCAGCAGCATGACGGTGGCCGCTAACGTGAAGACGATGAGACCGAATGCCGCTGCCGCGACAAAAAGGCCGAGCATCAGCAGGATGCCGGCGACGATCTGGAACATGCTGCCCAAGACCAGCACCCATTTCGCAAAAGGGAGGCCGCGGGCTTCGATCGCCTCGGTCAGCGGCACGATGACGAAAAAATGATGAACGCCGCCAGCGACATAGAGGCCGCCGAGCAGCAGGCGGCCGAGAGCAAGCATCACGAAGGCCGAACCATCCTGCATATCGAACCTTTCTCCCGCGTCTCAACTCTCCATCGAGCGCAAGGCTCTGCCGAAGCTTACGAAAATGCAATGTGCTGCGCCGCCCGCCTGCGCAAATTCGCCCCAATTGAGGATGATTGAGGCGCAGGCGGCGGGGCTGGGGTAGCGGCGGCATGGCTTCATAGAGCTTATATGCCTTTCATGTTACGTCATCTGAAATGATTCCCGCCAAGCTGGCAGTTGCAGCAGGGTACGAGAATGTCGGGGCACGGCAATTTGGAAGAGATTGAAGAAACGGACGGGTTTTCTTTTGGTGGGCTGTTCAGACGGTACAGAACGCCGCTGCTGGCGGCCGCATCACTGGTGGTCTTCTGCCTCGTCGGTTACGCGATTATGCAGCTCACCAACGAGGTGCGCTATGACGACGTCGTTAGTGCGCTCGCCGCCACCAGGCCGAGTTCGATCCTGCTTGCGTTGTTCTTCACGGCGCTCAGTTTCCTCGCACTGATCTTCTACGATCTCAACGCCATCGAATATATCGGCAAGAAGCTGCCCTTTCCGCATGTCGCGCTGACCGCGTTCAGCGCCTATGCCGTCGGCAATACCGCCGGCTTCGGCGCGCTTTCGGGCGGCGCGATCCGCTACCGCGCCTATACGCGTCTCGGGCTCTCGCCGGAGGATATCGGCCGCATCATCGCCTTCGTCACGTTGTCCTTCGGATTGGGGCTTGCGGGCGTCGCGGCGATCGCCCTCATCGTCATCGCCGACGAGATCGGCCCGCTCGTCGGCATCAGCCCCTTCCTTCTTCGGCTGATCGCCGGTTCGATCGTCGCCATTCTGGGCGCGGTGATGATCATCGGCCGTGACGGGCGCGTGCTCGATCTTGGCCCTGTGGCAATCCGCCTGCCGGATTCGCGTACCTGGTCGCGGCAGTTCCTGGTCACAGCCTTCGATATCGCCGCCTCGGCGTCGGTGCTCTATGTGCTGCTGCCGCAGACAGCCATCGGCTGGCCGGTCTTCCTCGCCGTCTATGCGATCGCCGTCGGTCTCGGCGTGCTCAGCCATGTTCCGGCCGGGCTCGGTGTGTTCGAGACCGTGATCATCGCCTCGCTCGGCAGCGCGGTGAACATCGATGCCGTGCTCGGATCGCTGGTGCTCTACCGGCTGGTCTACCATGTGTTGCCGCTGCTGATCGCTGTACTCGCGGTCTCGGCGGCGGAGCTGCGTCGTTTCGTCGACCATCCGGCCGCCTCCAGCATGCGGCGCATCGGCGGACGGCTGATGCCGCAGCTGCTGTCGGCTCTCGCGCTGCTGCTCGGCGTCATGCTGGTGTTTTCGAGCGTCACGCCTACGCCGGACCAGAACCTCGAATTCCTCTCCAACTATCTGCCGCTGCCGATGGTCGAAGGGGCGCATTTCCTCTCCAGCCTGCTGGGGTTGGCACTCGTCGTCGCCGCGCGCGGCCTCGGCCAGCGGCTCGACGGCGCCTGGTGGGTCGCCGTGTTCTCGGCGCTTGCCGCGCTGACCTTGTCGCTGCTGAAGGCGATCGCGCTTGTCGAAGCGGCTTTTCTTGCCTTCCTCATCTTCGGGCTCTTCGTCAGCCGCCGGCTCTTTACCCGCCAGGCCTCGCTGCTCAACCAGGCGCTGACGGCGTCCTGGCTGATGGCGATCGCCGTGATCGTCGTCGGGGCTGTCGTCATCCTGCTCTTCGTCTATCGCGACGTCGAATACAGCAACCAGCTCTGGTGGCAGTTCGAATTCACCGCCGAGGCGCCGCGCGGGCTGCGCGCCGTGCTCGGCATCACCATCATTTCGTCGGCGATCGCCGTCTTCAGCCTGCTCCGACCGGCGAGCTTCCGGCCGGAGCAGGCGACGGACGAGGCGCTGGCGCGTGCCGTCGAGATCGTCATGAAGCAGGGCAATGCCGATGCCAATCTTGTGCGCATGGGCGACAAGAGCATCATGTTCTCGGAAAACGGCGATGCCTTCATCATGTATGGCCGGCAGGGCCGCTCCTGGATCGCGCTGTTCGATCCGGTCGGCGACCATCGCGCCGTGCAGGAACTCGTCTGGCGTTTCGTCGAAGCGGCGCGCGCCGCCGGCTGCCGGGCCGTGTTCTATCAGATATCGCCGGCGCTGCTGTCCCATTGCGCCGATGCCGGCCTGCGCGCCTTCAAGCTCGGCGAACTGGCGGTGGCCGATCTCAGGACCTTCGAGATGAAGGGCGGCAAATGGGCGAACCTTCGCCAGACGGCAAGCCGCGCCCAGCGCGACGGGCTGGAATTCGCCGTCGTCGAACCGCAGGACGTGTCTTCGGTCATCGATGATCTTGCCGCGGTTTCGACGGCCTGGCTCGAGCATCACAATGCCAAGGAAAAGGGCTTCTCGCTCGGCGCGTTCGATTTCGATTATGTCTCCTCGCAGCCGGTCGGCATCCTGAAAAAGGACGGCAGGATCGTCGCCTTCGCCAATATCCTAGTGACCGAATCCAGACAGGAGGGCACGATCGATCTCATGCGCTTCTCGCCGGACGCGCCGAAGGGCTCGATGGACTTTCTCTTCGTGCAGATCATGGAATATCTGCGAGGGCAGGGTTTCACCCACTTCAATCTCGGCATGGCGCCTCTCTCCGGCATGTCGAAACGCGAGGCGGCGCCCGTCTGGGACCGCATCGGCAGCACCGTCTTCGAACACGGCGAGCGCTTCTATAACTTCAAAGGCCTTCGGGCATTCAAATCCAAGTTTCATCCGCACTGGCAACCGCGCTATCTTGCGGTCTCAGGAGGGGGCAATCCGATGATCGCGTTGATGGACGCGACATTTCTGATTGGGGGCGGATTGAAAGGGGTAGTGAGAAAATGATCAGAACAATCCTTCTTGCCACGGCATGCGCCTGCATGCTCGCGGCCGCACCGGCTGACGCCGCCGAAGAGACCACGCAGAGCTTCGAAACCGGGCTCATCCCGTCGCCGCACATCTTCCTGCCGGAAGGGGAGGTGAAGGGCACGGTGATGCTGATCTCGGATGCCGCCGGCTGGGGCGACTATGAGAAAGCCGAAGCCGACAGGTTGGTCGCCGAAGGCGCCGTCGTCATCGGCGTTGACTTTCCATCCTATATCCAGGCGCTCAGCCAGTATGACGTCAGCCTCAACGACGGCTGCGTCTACATGGTGTCCGACATCGAATCGCTGAGCCAGCAGGTGCAGCGCGCGACCGGCAACAACGCCTATCACCTGCCGATCGTCGCCGGTATCGGCGAGGGCGGGGCCTTAGCGCTGGCGATCGCCGCGCAAACGCCGGATGCGACGATCGGCCAGACACTTGCCGTTAATCCGGTCGCCGGCATTCCGCTTGCCAAGGAGCTTTGCACGCCGGCGTCCAAGCAAGTGGTCGGCGAACGCACCGTCTATGGCCTCAGCGACGGCGTGTTGCCGGACCCGATCGTTACCGTCTTCACGCCTGATGCCAACAAGGATGGTCGGGCGCATGCCGAGGCGCTGAAGAAGGCCCATGACGCGATCGAGATCCGCGATTCCACCGACGATGCGCAGACGGCGTTTGCCGATACGCTCGACGATCTCGTCACCGCCTCCGGCGCCTTCGGCAACCCGCTCGGCCTGCCGCTGGCTGTGCTCGAGGCAACGCCGGCCTTCGATACGATGGCGGTGATCTATTCCGGCGACGGCGGCTGGCGCGACATCGACAAGGAGGTCGGCGGCACGCTGCAGAAGGAAGGTATTCCGGTCGTCGGCGTCGATTCGCTCCACTATTTCTGGAAGGAGCGCAAGCCGGAGGAGACAGCCGCCGATCTTTCGAAGATCATCGATTTCTACCGTAAGCAGTGGAAGGTGAAGCATGTGCTGCTCATCGGTTATTCCTTCGGTGCCGATGTCGTGCCGGCTACTTACCAGCTCCTCAAGCCAGCCGAAAAGTCGGCGGTCGCACAATTGTCGCTGCTGTCACTTTCGCACGAAGTTGACTACGTCATCTCTGTTCTCGGCTGGCTCGGCCAGAAGACGGAAGGAGCGGGAGGCGATCCCGTCGGCGATCTGAAGAACATCGATCCGAAGCTCGTGCAATGCATCTACGGCAAGGACGACGATGACGATGTCGCCTGTCCGGCACTGAAGGATAGCGGCGCCGAGGTCATCGAACTGCCGGGCGATCATCACTTCGACGAGAATTACGACCTTCTCACGAAGACGATCATCGACGGCCTGAAGAGGCGGCTGCAGGATTAATGCGCAGCGCGTCCGATAGGACGCGCTAAGGACGCTTTAACACTTTGAAATCAGCGCATCAGCGTTTCTTCGCTCCAGCCGAGAGCGGGGAGTTCTGCGCCGCGAAACCGCGCATCGTCGGCAACGATGAATTCGTCGAGTTGCGGCGGAGCGACGCTGGTGCCGGAGAGCATCGCATGCACCTGTCCGCGATGATGGGTCTGATGCTGGAAGAGGTGGCCGAGCACGTCTTCCATCCGCTCTTCCTGGATGCGGGCGCCGCGATGGAGGCTGATTGTCGAGGTGAGCTTCTCCGGCGTTAGGGCCTCGCAAAGTGCCACCAGGCGCTGATCGACCTTCGCCTGCGCGTCTGCCAGCGAGGAAACGTCATGGAATGGTTCGTCGACCTCGAAGGCCTTGAGTCCGAGCGTGCCGCCTTCCAGGCCGTCGATATAGAACCAGTCGACGGTGATGGTGTGGTTCAAGGTTTCCTTGATCGAGGGGAAGAAGCTTGTGCGCGGCGCTTCGAATTCGCCGGGCTTCAATGTCGCGCAGGCCTGAAGCAGCCGGCGGTTGGCAAGGGCGTTGTTATAGGCAAGTTTGCGGAATGGCCTGACAGGATCGAAGGTCGGCATCGGCGCATCTCCTCTTTAAGCGCTTTTGGCTACAGCGCCGCGCGCCTTTTGAGGCACGCGGAGGACGCTGTAACACTTTGAATTGCTTGCGTCAGTCTTTGCCGTCGAGATCGCCGTCCCGCCAGACGAGATGACGTGGCGCAACGGGTAGGGTTTCGATTTCATCGGCGATGAAATAGGGCGGGATGTCGAGTGCGGTCAGGGCCTCCCGCGTCGCAAGCACCCATTTGAATTCGAGATGGTTGTCGCCGTCCTCGACCCGGTGGATGATCTCGCCCGGCTGGAAGGGGAATTCCGGCGGAATCTCCAACAGGTAATAAAGCCCGAGTTCATGCCAGTCGCGCTGTTCGTAGTGGAAAAAATTTTCGACGATCCAGAGCAGGCGATGGACGGTCACCTCAACGCCCAGTTCCTCGACCATCTCCCGTTTGAGCGTTTCCTCCGACGTCTCGCCGACTTCCGCCCTGCCGCCCGGAAAGGTCCAGAAGGGCTCATGCACGGCGCGATGAACGAGCACGTGGCCATCGCGAAAGCCGAGGCCGGCAATGCGATAGTTGAAACGCTCAGCGCCCGCATTCAGGCGGATGAGAGTGCGCTTGGCCATGCCATTCTATCCAAGATCGATGACGACAATTTCCGGCGGCACGCCGAAGCGCACCGGCGCGATGGAGCAGCCGAGGCCACCGGAGACGATGATATTACGCCCCTCCTCGATCATATGGCCATAGGCGTAGCGGTTGCCGTAGCGCGAGGGCACGATAGGCGAACGGCCGAGGAAACGGATCTGTCCGCCGTGCGTGTGGCCCGATAGCGTCAACGAGACGCGCTCCGGCACGCGCGGAAAGATATCTGGCTCATGAGCGAGCAGAATGACGGGCGCATCGTCCGTCACCTGAGCCATCGTTCCATCGAGATCGTCGAGGCCGAGCATCTGCGTGCGGCCCCACTTCCGGCCGGGCAGCAGCGCCAGCTGATCTTCGAGGCCTGCGAGCCAAAAGCCGCGGCCATCCTTTTCGAGCCGAACGGCGTGGTTGCCGTAGACCGGGATGCCGACGTCGGCGAGGGCTCGGTGTCCGAATGTTTCCATCCCGCCGTTCTTCTGAGCGGTCCTGTCCTCCCACCAATCGTGGTTGCCCATGATCGCATGGACGCCGAGAGGGGCCTGCAAGGTAGAGAGCGCCTTCGACCATTGGCTCGAATGCACGTATTGCGTCACCATGTTCATGCCGGCCGCGTAATCGCCGAGCAGGACGGTGACGTCGCCTTCGAGTTCATTCGCCCTGTGGCAGATCGCGGCAATACGGCCTGCCGACATCCAGGGTTCACAGGCATGGAGATCGGCGAGCGCGACGACGCGCAGCTTGAGCCCTGGCGTCCAGCCCGGCGGCGTCAGCTGGTAGCGGGTGATGGAGAGACGCGCGAGCGGTTCATAAGCAAAGGCATAACCACCGAGCGACATGACGCCTGCGACACTGCCGCCGAGAACCTTGAAAAATCCGCGGCGGGTGATCACTCAATTGTCCTCCTGGAACAGCCGGAACTGCGCAGCCTCCATATCCTTAGGTGGTTGCATTCCCAGATGTTTCCACGCGATTGCGGTCAGGACACGGCCGCGTGGCGTGCGCTGAATGAAACCCTGCTGGATCATGTAGGGCTCGATGATGTCCTCGATCGCGTCGCGCGGCTCGGAAAGGCCGGCGGCAATGGTTTCGATGCCGACCGGGCCGCCGCCGAAATTGACCGCGATCATATTGAGGTAACGTTTGTCGAGCTGGTCGAAGCCGACATTGTCGACCAGCAGGCGGGTCAGCGCCTCGTCGGCGATCTCGCGGGTGACGGCCTCCGCCCTTGCCACCTCGGCAAAGTCGCGCACGCGCCGCAACAGCCGGCCGGCGATGCGCGGAGTGCCACGGGCACGTCTTGCGATCTCGCGGGCGCCCTCCTCAGTGATCGGCAGGTTCATCAGCCGCGCGCCACGGCGCACGATCAGTTCCAGCTCCTCGACGGTGTAGAAGCTCAGGCGCACCGGAATGCCAAAGCGGTCGCGCAGCGGCGTCGTCAACAGGCCGAGGCGGGTGGTGGCCGCCACCAGTGTGAATTTCGACAAGTCGATCTTCACCGAGCGAGCCGCAGGGCCTTCCCCGATGATGAGGTCGAGCTGGAAATCTTCCATGGCCGGATAGAGGATTTCCTCGACGGCGGGGTTGAGGCGATGGATCTCGTCGATGAAGAGCACGTCGCGCTCCTCGAGATTGGTGAGCAGGGCAGCGAGATCGCCGGCCTTGGCGATCACCGGGCCCGACGTCGAGCGGAAGTTGACGCCGAGCTCTTTGGCCATGATCTGCGCCAGCGTCGTCTTGCCAAGGCCCGGCGGACCGACGAAGAGCACATGGTCCAGCGCTTCGCCGCGGTTTTTCGCCGCCTCGATGAAGACCTTGAGATTGGCGCGCGCTTCCGCCTGGCCGGTGAACTCGTCCAGCGATTGCGGGCGCAACGTGATATCAAGGTCTTCGCCCCGCTTTTCCGGCGATATCAGGCGGGCGGGTTCGCTCATGCTCTCATTCCGTTTTCAATCCTGTCACACCAATACACCAAAAAACGGCTGCCTCGACATCCCATCATCGGTTTTGCGGCTTTTCACCGCGCCAGTTCCTTCAATCCCAGCCTGATCAGCTTGGCGCTGTCGGCGTGATCACCCGCTGTCTTCATTGCCGCGGCAACCGCATTGGCGGCCTGGTCGCGGGAATAGCCGAGGTTGGTCAATGCAGATACCGCGTCGGCGACCGGGGCGGCCGCGACGCCTTCGCCGAGTTCCTGCTTGAGAGCGATATTGATCGCTTCGCCGGCAAAGGCAGGCGCCCGGTTCTTGAGTTCGGTGACGAGGCGCATCGCCACCTTGGGACCGACGCCCGGCGCACGGGAGACTGCGGTGCGATCCTGCAGGGCGATCGCATTGGCAAGTTCGCCTGGGGTCAGCGTCGAGAGCACGGCGAGCGCCACCTTGGCGCCGACGCCTTGAACGCTCTGGAGCAGGTTGAACCATTCCCGCTCCAGCGCGGTCATGAAACCGAAGAGCTTCAGCTGGTCCTCGCGCACATAGGTTTCGATAAACAGCACGCAGGCCTCACCAGTCGAGCCAAGCTTCGACAGGGTGCGGGCCGAGCAATGGGCGACGTAGCAGACGCCGTGTACATCGACGAGCACATAGTCTTCGCCGATCTCGTCTATGGTGCCTTTCAGCTTGCCGATCATGGGTCGCGGTCTCTCAAGGATGCGTTTCGGGAGAAATGATGTCCAATTCAGGGAAATAGGAGCGGTAGCGCGCGCCATCGCGCGTCAGAAGGCGGTGCGATCGAACGAGGGCGTGCGCCCCGATGAAAAAATCCGGCAGGGTGCGATCGCGCAGGCCGCCGCTTCTCCGGTACTGCGCGTGGGCCATGCCGGCCCGGTACGCGGCGGGAAACGGCAGGGCCTCGCGGATCAGGTTCAGTCGCGACAGGAGAAATGCGAGGGTTTCCTCGCGCGGGGTCATGCTTGCCAACTCCGCCCAGACGACCGGTGTCATGATGAATTGCGAATCCGGGCGCAATATGCTCAACGCCCGCGCGGACCATTCCCTGAAAGGATTATCCGGCCCGAAAATATCGATGAAGATGTTCGTATCAACGAGGACTGAGGTCATCACGTGGTCCCCTCAACCATTCCATGAACTCATCGGTCGTCATGCCGCTGGTGTCGAGGGTCCCGCTCATACTGCCGAGCCAGGACTCAAAATCGTCCTGTGATGGCTCTATCCTGCTGGATAGGACAACGAGGCGGGCACCCTTTTCATCGGCAACGAAATCCACCTCGGATCCGGGGCCGATCTTCAAACGGTCTCGGATGTCCTTGGGAATGGTCACCTGGCCTTTTTCCGTCACGCGCATGGTAATACCTCCGAGGTATTACTTATCATCGAATGGGAACAAGTCAAGAACAGATTAGCCGGCCAGCGCCTGCCGCATCCGGTTGCTGCCGCGATTATGCGCATGGCAGATGGCGATCGCCAGGGCGTCGGCGGCGTCGTTGCCCTTGAATTCGGCCTTCGGCATCAGGATCTTCAGCATCATGTGGATCTGCTGCTTTTCGCCGTGGCCGACGCCGATGACTGCCTTCTTCACGGCGTTCGGGGCATATTCGGAGACCGGCAGCCCGGCGCGCGCCGGCACCAGCATGGCGATGCCGCGGGCCTGGCCAAGCTTCAGGGTCGCCACCGCATCCTTGTTGACGAAGGTTTGTTCGACGGCGGCCTCATCCGGCTTGTAGCTGTGGACGATTTCCGCCAGGCCGTCGTGCAACTGGCAAAGGCGGGAGGCAAGGTCCATGTCGCCATCGGAGGTCACGGTTCCGGATGCCACAAACCGCAGCGAATTGCCTGATGTCTCGATGATTCCCCAGCCGGTGCGGCGAAGCCCGGGATCGATGCCGACGATGCGAATCGTATTTTGCATGGTTCAACCTATAGCGATTACGAATTAACTGCCACCGACATGTGAACAAAACAAAAACATTCCTGGATTTCGGCCCCGCCATTTACCGCGAATTAAAACAGATGCCTGAATTCTAGTCATCGAATACGAGAGGGGCTTCTTTTCGCGAAGATTTAGGTCCCCGATGTTCTGTTTACAGGTCAGTTGATCAGGCATGCGCAGCGTGCCCGCGCTGGCAGGCGCGTTCAGAAGGGGTTCGTCGTACATGGCTCGGAGATTTCAGTCCCTGTCCTTCAAGGTCATCGTCACATTCATTCTGATGACCTTGCTGTCGATTGCGGTCATCGATGTGCTTGCCTATTTCGCCAGCAGCCGCATTTCCGACGAGCAGGCGCTGAAGGCTAAGGAAAGTGTGCTGATTTTTCGCGGCGACATGCTGCAGGACCAACTGACGCAGCTTGAAAACCAGGCCAATTCCATCGCGCGCATTGAGGCGCTGCAGATGTCGATCACCAATCTGAAGAGCGGCTGGAAGACCATCGAGAAGACCGCGGGCGATGCCCGTGCCGAGCTGAAGAAGGTTTTCATAGCGAGCAACCCCAACCCCGCCGACCACCGCGAGAAGCTCATCAAGCCGGAAGGGCCGAGCGGCTTTTATTATTCGAGCCACGAAAAGACGCAGGGCGAAGTCGCCCGCGACCTCGAGGATACGGCCTTCAGCGATCTGCTGATTGTCGATCTCGAGGGTACCGTACTCTATTCCTACAAGAAGGAAGATGATTTCGCCGAAAATCTGAAGTCGGACGCCTGGAAGGCGACCGGCGCCGGCATCGCTTTCGCCAAGGCGATCGAGAATACCGCCAAGGCGACCGATGACGCCGCGCCGACAGGCTTTTCCGGCCTTCGCGTCGATGCCGGCAGTGGCAAGTCGGCGATCTTCTATGCCGTGCCGATCGTTAAGCTTGGGGCGGCCAAGGGCATCATTCTCTTTAAGGTGCGCGACGAGATCGTCGCCGGCATCCTCGCCAAGGGCATCGTCCAGGGTAGCACGGCGCGGGCGGCGATCGTCTCCGGCGATGGCTCCGCCGTCGGTCTCGACGCGAGCGGCAAGCTTGCGACGCTCGACGCGACACCCTTCACCTTCGTCAAGAACGCGCTTGCCAGTTCGGCGATGACGGTTGCCGATTTCAGCCGGGCAGATGGCGCGGCCCGCGCCTATGTCCGCGGCATCGACTATCGCGGCGACCGCTTCCTCGTGGTCGAGAGCGTGCTTCTGAGCGACCTCAATGCCGGCTCGATCGAGATCGCCACCCTGCTGACGATGATCGGCATCGGCGTGCTCGTCGTCATGGCGCTTGCCACCGGGTTCGTCACCAATTTGCTGTTTTCGCCGCTTGCGCGGCTTGCCGGCGTCACCCGCGATGTCGCCGATGGCAAGCTCGACAGCGAGATCGACAGCCTGAACCGCAAGGATGAAATCGGCACGATGGCCAACGCGCTCGACCGCTTCCGCCACTCGCTGATCGAAAGCCGCGAGCTCGAAGCTGCCAGCGAAGAGACGCGTTTGCAGGCCGAGCACGACCGCCAGCAGAATCTGGCCGAGCGTGAGGCCGAGGCGAAGACGCTGCAGCAGGTGGTCGAGGCGATTGACGAGGGCCTGCATCATCTGGCGAACGGCGATCTCGCCTATCAGATCGATACCCGCTTCCCGAACGAGCTTGAAAGCCTGCGCGTCAATTTCAACGAGGCGCTGGCGACGCTCAGCGAAACCATGACGGCGATCGGCGGTAACTCGATGGCGGTGCGCGCCGGCTCCGAGGAGATGCGCACCGGTGCCGACGAACTTGCCGGGCGCACCGAGCGCCAGGCCGGCTCGATCACCGAGACCGCGAATGCGATCAGCGCCATCACCCAGTCGGTCCGCCAGCAGATCGCGCGGGCCGAACAGGCCGAGCGCATCGCCCGCGACGCCAAGAAGGAGACGACCGGCTCCGGCCAGATCATGCGCGAGACGATCGCGGCGATGGAGGCAATCCAGGCCTCCTCGCGCCAGATCAACACGATCATCTCGGTCATCGACGACATCGCCTTCCAGACCAACCTCCTGGCGCTCAATGCCGGTGTCGAGGCAGCGCGCGCCGGTGAATCCGGCAAGGGCTTCGCCGTCGTCGCCATGGAAGTGCGTGAGCTTGCCCAGCGTTCGTCGAGTGCGGCCAAGGAGATCTCCAGCCTGCTGCAGAAATCGACGCATGAGGTCGAAAGCGGCGTTACGCTTGTGGAAAAAGCGGGTGTCGCCCTGACGGGCATCGGCGCCCATGTCGAGGCGATCAACGGGCAGATCAACGAGATCATGAGTGCGACCCGCGAGGAGGCCAATACGCTGCGCGAGATCAATAGCGCCGTTGCCGAACTCGACGCGATGACGCAGCAGAACGCCTCGATGGTCGAAGAGACGACGGCGGCGATCCACCGGCTGGCGACGGAAGCCCTGGAAATGGACCGCCAGCTCGGCAATTTCACGCTGCCGCCCGGCCACCACCAGCCGAGCGCCGAGGTGCATGTGCTGCGCCGTCATCGGTAAATTATCGATTCTAACATTGCAGAAGGGTCGCGCTCGCGCGGCTCTTTTTGTTTGCGCGCATGGTTTGGAATGGTGCGGGCGCGAACCTACATAGACGGCATCGTTCAACTGCCCGGCAGGTTTCCCATGGTTCCCTTCTCCATACTCGACCTTTCCCCCGTTGCCGAAGGCAGCACCGTGCGCCAGTCCCTCGATGGCTCGGCGCGCATGGCTGTGAAGGCCGAGGAATTCGGTTACAAGCGCTTCTGGCTTGCCGAACATCACGGCATGCCGGGGATCGCCAGCGCTGCCACCGCCGTTGTTATCGGTCATGTCGGGGCTGCGACAAAGCGCATCCGCATCGGCTCCGGCGGCATCATGCTGCCCAACCATTCGCCGCTGGTCATCGCCGAGCAGTTCGGCACGCTGGAGGCGCTCTTCCCCGGCCGCATCGATCTCGGCCTCGGGCGAGCGCCGGGAACGGATATGCGCACGGCACAGGCGCTGCGGCGCAATCTCGAGGCCGGTGCAAACAGCTTCCCGAACGACGTGGTGGAACTGCAGCAACTCCTCGATACGCCGGTCGAGAACCAGGCGATCCTCGCGGTTCCCGGTTATGGCTCGCATATCCCGATCTGGCTACTCGGCTCCAGTCTCTATAGCGCTCAGCTCGCCGGCATGCTTGGGCTTCCCTATGCCTTCGCCTCGCATTTCGCCCCCGACATGCTGCTCGATGCGATCGCGATCTACCGTGACCGCTTCCAGCCCTCGGCGACGCTCGACAAGCCGCATGTGATGGTCGGCGTGATGGGCGCGGTGGCGGCGACGGACGAGGAGGCACGCTATCATTTCACCTCTGCCCAGCAGCAGTTCGTTAATCTGCGCCGCAATGTCCGCGGCCCGTTTCCGCGTCCGGTGGCCGATATGGGGGACTTCTGGTCGCCGATGGAGAAGATGAATGTCGAACACACGCTCCGTTATGCCGTGGTCGGCTCGCCGAAGACGGCCGAGGCGAAACTGACGGAGTTTCTACAGGAAACGCAGGCCGACGAGGTGATCATCTCGATGCCGATCCACGACATCGAGGCGCGGCTGACATCGGTGGAACTTTTCGCGGGGCTGGGAAATTTCATGCGAGCCGCCGCGTAGGGCAGGGCGCGCGCGAGGGGGCACTCTGACGGCGCCACCTTTCCGGCAAGAAAAAACCCGGCATTGCAGCCGGGTTTTGACACCTGCCTGAGGGGATCAGGCCGAGAGCTTCGCCAGCACTTCTTCCGAGACTTCGAAGTTGGAATAGACGTTCTGCACGTCGTCATCGTCTTCCAGGCTGTCGATGAGTTTTAGCAGTGACTGGGCTTTTTCCTCGTCTACCGGCACGTTGTTCTGGGCACGCCAGACGGCCTTGACGGTTTCGGCTTCGCCGAGGCTCGATTCCAGCGCTTTCGCCACTTCGCCGAGGGCTTCGAAGCCGCAGGTGATGTAGTGGCCATCTTCGTCGGTCTCGACGTCATCGGCGCCGGCTTCGATCGCGGCTTCCATCACCTTGTCGGCATCGCCGACGGAAAGCTTGTAGGTGATTTCGCCGACATGGTCGAAGGAGAAGGAAACGGAACCGGTTTCGCCAAGAGCGCCGCCGGCCTTGGTGAAGCTCGAGCGAACGTTGGAGGCGGTGCGGTTGCGGTTGTCGGTCAGGGCCTCGACGATGATTGCCGTGCCGCCGGGGCCGTAGCCCTCATAGCGGACTTCATCGTAATTTTCGCCGTCGGCGCCGGCTGCCTTCTTGATGGCGCGGTCGATATTGTCCTTCGGCATGGACTGGGCCTTGGCGTTCTGGATCGCCAGGCGAAGGCGGGCGTTCATCGTCGGGTCGGGCAGGCCGGCCTTGGCGGCAACGGTGATTTCGCGCGCAAGCTTGGAGAACATTTTCGACCGCACGGCATCCTGACGGCCTTTGCGGTGCATGATGTTTTTAAACTGTGAATGGCCAGCCATGGCACCCCTGTTCACGTCTCATTGTTCGGAATGGGCCGCCTTATAAGAGCGAAACGGCACCCGTTCAAGGAAAAAGCAGTTCGGAACAAAGGCGAGGGGATGACGTTTCAACCGAACTCCATCCAACGGAAAGGAACGATCATGGCAAGTCTCAGCGAGGCGCAGGAACATCCAGCACGCCAACTCTGGGATCAGGTCAACGATGTTCATGCCGGTATGCTCGGAATTTCCGGACTGGACATGCACATGCAGCCGATGGCGCCGCATGCCGATCCCACCACCAACACCATCTGGTTCTACACCAAAACCGACGCCGACATCGTGCGCGCCATCAAGCCCGGTAGCCGCGCGCATTTCTGCGTTGTCGGCAAGGATCACGACTATCACGCCTGCCTCGCCGGTGTGATCGAGGTGCATCCTGACCCCTCCAAGATCGAGGAATATTGGAGCTCGATCGTCGCGGCCTGGTATGACGGCGGCAAGAAGGACCCCAAGCTCACCATGCTGTCCCTCCATGTCGACGATGCCGAGATCTGGGTTTCCACAGGCAACAAGCTGAAGTTCGGCTGGGAGATCGCCAAAGCCAATCTCGACGACGACAAGATGCCGGATGTCGGCATCAAGCGTCACCTGCAGTTCGCTTGACGTGCAGTGCTCCTGCATAATTCCTTAAATCGGAATCGATTTAAGGATAAAATTACGCAGGAATTCAAAGTGCTACAGCGTCCTTTGCGCGTCTGAAAAGACGCGCGGCGCTGTAGAAGGAAAACCGCCGGGCCTTTTTACCGCACACCCTTCAGCACATAGATCAGCGGCTTTTTCGGCAGAGTGCGCATGGAGACGGTGATACTGTCATCGGGCGCATTGGCGACGTCGAAATCCTTGCCGAACATCGAGACGAAGGCTTCAACTGGCGGGCCGCGTCGGTGCATCGGCAGGATCAACGACGAGCGTAGCCGCTTGATGACGCGGCTCATGCTGTCGGCGCCCATGGTCAGGCCGCCATCGACCGGGACCATGACCACGTCGAGGCGGCCGATCTCGGTATAATGGGCATCCGTCAGCTCGTAATGCAGGTGGCCGAGATGGCCGATGCATAGGCCGGCAATCTCGAAGATGAAGATGGAGTTGCCGTTCTCATGCGCGCCGCCGAGACCGTAGCTGAAGCGGATATCCGTCGTAACGTTGCGGATATAGGCATCGCCGACGACGAGATTGATGTTGGCCTTCTCGCCCGGAATGTCGCTCCACCCGTGCAGCACATGCTTGATGCCGGGATCGGGGGTCAGCGTATAATGGGTCGTGTGCGCTTTGTTCATGGTCACGACATCGGGCGGCGTTGCCGGCCTGTACCAGCCATTATAGTCGGTTGCGATGACGATGCCTGATGGCGTTTCGATCTCGAAGGTGGAGTGGCCGAGGAAGGTCAGTTTGACGTCCTCGCCCTCGGAGACGGCAGGCACTAGCGGCGAGGCGCCTGAAAAACTTGCGAAGGTCGCCTTGGGGATGGTTTGCGCGATCGCCTGGCACTGGCTGACCGGTGGCCGCTGCTCTTGTGCCCCGGCAAGATTCGGCGCCGCCAAGGCCGCAAGGCATGCGATAGCGAGGACAAGATATCGCGGCTTCATGCCACCCCTCCGGCGCTCTATCACCTTCAACCGGCGCATAACCCCGAAAATCGATTTCGATTTTCGGGGTTATGCGCGAGTTGCGGAGAGGATGCGGCATGAGGCCGCAGGGGTCCAGACGGCGGGTTCTCACAATTGCGTGTTGGACGGCCGCGCGTTGCCCGTTACCGCCAGAACTCCGGCACCGTCTCTGCCAATCGGGGCCCGAGCCGGAGCGGCGCGATCTTTTCGGCAAGTCCCGTGGTATCCGAGATCTCCACGCCAACGCCGCAGATTGTCGCCGGGCCGTTCGCGGCTTCCATGCGGCCCTTCGGCATCTTGGAGATGAAGCGGTTGAGCGGCTCCTCCTTGTCCATGCCGAGGGAGGAGTCGTAGTCGCCGCACATGCCGGCATCCGACATATAGGCGGTTCCGCCGTTCAGGATCTGTGCGTCGGCCGTTGGTACATGCGTGTGGGTGCCGACGACGAAGCTGGCGCGGCCGTCGACGAAATGGCCGAAACACTGCTTCTCGCTGGTCGCCTCCGCATGAAAATCGAAGATGATCGCATCGGCCTGTTCCTTCAGCGGGCAGGCGGCAAGGATGACCTCTGCCGATTTGAAGGGGTCGTCGAGTTCGGGATGCATGAAGACCCGGCCCATGACGTTGGCGACGAGCACGCGCGCACCGTTCCTGGCATAGAAAAGGCCGGATCCGCGGCCGGGCGTGCCTTGCGGATAGTTGGCGGGACGCAGGAACTGATCGTGCCGGCCGGCAAAAGCGACGGCTTCCTTCTGGTCCCAGACGTGATTGCCTGTCGTCACCACATCGGCGCCGGCATTGATCGTTTCCAGAAAGATGTCCTCGGTGATGCCGAAGCCGCCGGCGGCATTCTCGCCGTTGACGATGATGAAATCGAGCTTGAGGTCGGAAACCAGGCCTGGAAGACGGTCCCAGACCGCCGTGCGTCCCGTCTTGCCGACCATGTCACCCAGAAAAAGCAGCCGCATTCCCTATCCAATCCAAGAGGCAAAAAAGCGAAGGCCGCTTTCTGTCAGGATGGCATCCAGGCTCATGTCGTGCGGCTCAGCGGGCACATGTGCCACTTCCTGGCAGTCGAATGCAATGCCGATCAGCTTCGGATGCAGGCCTTTTTGCCTTAGCCGGCTGATGGCGCGGTCGTAGTGGCCGGCGCCGTAGCCGATGCGGTGGCCGCGGGCATCGAAGGCCGAAAGCGGCACCAGCATGATCTCGGGATCAAGAATGACGGCATCGGCGCCGGGGCCGACCGTGCCGAAACCGGTATCGACGAGGGGCGCACCTTCCGCCAGCTCGCGAAAGACGATGGTCTGCCGATCGAGGATCGCCGGCACGCAGAGCCGCGCACCGCGCACGGCAAAGCGTGCCATCAGCGGCCTGAGGTCGGCTTCCGAACGGATCGGCAGGAAGCCGGAGACGATCGTACCCAGCGCAAAACCGACGGCCTCGCCGGCATGTTCGGCCATTGCGAGGCTTTTGGAGGCGCGTTTCTCGGCGGGGATGGCGTCGCGTGCGGACAGCCGTTCGTTGCGCAGCTGCGCTTTCAATTCTCTAGAAGTCATTCGATCTGCCGGTTCTGAGAGATTTGACCGAGCATAGACGGCTCGATGTCTGATGCAAATGCCGGACGCGACGATATCACGCGCGTTTGACGCCTCGCCCGCGGCGGATCGTCAGATGACGATGCTTGTCGGTATAGTCGCGGCGCCGATGGAGAAGCCTGCCATATCAGAAACGGCTCCGGCCTGCCGGTCTTGCTGCCGCAACTCGCGCATCGCCTTGTCGAGCACTTGTTTGAGTTCGCGCACGACCGCCTTGAACTCTTCCATCGTTTCGCGATCATCGGCCGAAATGCCCGAGAATTTCGGGGCATCCTCGGCGACGCTCGCATAGGCGTTGCGGGCGTTGGTGGCGGCGTCCGGTTCCTGCGAGCCGGTCTCGCCGGCCGCAGTTTCTCCTGCGGTATCCGTCAGCGCCGCATCGGCCCCGCTGATTGCGACGGCCGCTGCACCCGTGGTTGCATCCATCGAAACCGCTGTTGCCGGGCTGCCGGTCGCGACTGATGATGCGAATTCGGAGGCGGCGGTGCCGACCTTGCGCGCCAGTTCGGCGGCCAGACGGGCGACCACCTCAGGAGCCATGTTTGAGCTACGCAGCATCTCCAACTGCTGCTTTGCCTCTTCGAGCTTGCGTTGCGCCTTCGCCTTGGCCTCGTCTCCCGAGTTCGCCAAGGTCTGGCGCATCTGCTGCAGCGCCTGGGTGGCGCGCTGCAGCTTCAGCACGCCTTGATCGGTCTCGCTTCCGCCGATTGAAACGGCTGCCGTCGAAGACGTGCCGCGCAAGATGATGGAGGCAGACGTGGTTGCGACCTGCATGGACAATCCCCCGATTTTTAATTCGGGCCCCCGATTGCAATTCGAGGCATTCTGCAACGTCAGGCTTGCGTGGACCTGTGTCTTGGGGATTTAGGCAGTGCCGCGGCCAGCTGCTGCATCGTCTCCTCGAATAGATGCGCTCCGCCGGATGCCCAGCCGAGCGTGCGGATTTTCGCAGTGCTCATGGGATTGAGCGCGGCGCTATCGGCAGGGGCCGGCAGCGCGTGCCGACAGCCCGTCTCGCGACGGATTGGTGAAAGGATATCGCGCGTGTCGACCGAGATGTCCGAGACGTTGAAGACCTCGCCGGAGATGCGGGTGCTTTCCGTTTCCAGCATCACCCTCACCGCCCGACCGAGGTCGCGGCCGTGAACTTCCGTTCCCCGACGGGCAACAACCGGCCGGCCGGCGAGGTAATCGGCGATGAGGCCGTCCCATTTGTTCGGCGAGAGATCGCCATAGACGCCGGTTGCCCTCAGGCTGACGCCGGCAAAACCCGGCGTGGAGAGGTGGTCAAGCGCGCGTTCGGCATCGAGCTTGACCTGGCCGTAAAGTGTTTCAGGCTTGGCCAGCATCGCCTCCGTCAGTTCGGTTCCCTCGGGATGTTCGCCATAGGCGGCGCGGCTGGACAGGAAGACGCAGCGGCGTGTGCCGGCGCGTTTGGAGGCTTCGAAAAGCCGGACGGTGCCGTCGAGGTTCAACCTGTGGAAGGTCTTCGGATCGTCGCCCTCGCCGCCACGATATTTGCCCGGAATGTGGCTGAAGGCGGCGTGGACGAAGAAATAGGCGTCGTCGAAGGCGTCGATCTGATCCTTGTCGGGTTCGAGCGAAAGCGCTGCGAACTCGACCGGGCGGGAGAAGAGGCGCGGCAGCGGCGCGCGGCGTCCGCCGACGATCACCTGATATCCGGCGACCAGCAGCTCCTCGACGACATACCGGCCGACGAGACCCGTTCCACCCGATACCAGTACCTTCATGCTGTCCCTTCCGGATTGTCCAGCGCCGTGATCTCAGGCACATCGCCGCCATCGTGGAAACGGTGCCACAGATCGATCAAAGGTTGTAGTCGCGCTGCCTTGGGATGATCCTTTTCCCACGGTTTTTCATACTGGTAATGCAGGATCGAAATGCTCTTCCAGTCCCAAAGGTCCGGCATGGTGAACCATACATATTGCAGCATGTTGAAATAAACCGGCAGGCCGTGCCAATCCGGGAAGAACGTCTCGAGAAAGGTCTGATCGGTGCGCCGCCAGAACGTGTCCGGCCTGTCGAGCCTTTCGAGCATGTGCCGGAACGTGTCTTGCGAAGGCGTGGCGACGAAGACGCCGGAATTCATGCGGCGGAAGTCGACGAGGCTTTCGTAGACATTGGGGGCAGCGGAAAATTCCGGATAGAGGAAGAGCCTGTCGACATTCTTCAGCACGAGGGCGTCGGCATCGATGAAGACGCAGCGCTGGTATTCGGTGAGCTGCCAGAGCCTGAGCTTGCAGAAATTGTCGAGCGGCGAATGGAAATCCGGCTTGCGGCCCTTGGTGAAAGGGGCTGCCGAATGGAGCTGCCCACGCGCATGGCGTTCGTTGAAGGCCGCAGACAGCGGCAGGTGCTCGACCTCGATCAGGCGGCAGTCGAGCGCCTTCAGGGGCACGAGTGCGGCTGCATCGACGCCGCCGGTGTGGAGAATGACGATGTCAGCCCCAGTGTCGGTTCGGCGCAGGGAGCAGGCAAGCGCGGTCGCGCCCATGGCGTAATCGGCATTGGTGACGAGTGTGACATAAGCGAAGCGATGAGGCGGCTGCGTGGTTACGTGCACCATTGCCACACTCCCTCATTCCTGTGCTTGTCACAGGAATCCAGTGCGCCCAAGTCCTTGGGCACGAAAGGCTTTTGCGATGTATGAATAGCATCATTCACGGCGCGGACGCGCCGTGGCTGGATTCCTGTGAGAGGCACAGGAATGAGGGAGTTCCAGTTGAGCCTTCCAATGCGAACTCGCTCACTCACGACACCGACTTCAGCCGCTTGCCTTCCGGATCGTGATTGATCGTCGCAGCGATGTCCTTGGTCCAGGCGGAGACGGCAGGCACGCGCGAGCGGTCGACGCGATAGGCGAATTTCTTCGCCACGTCGACGATTTCGCCGAGCAGGCCTGCTTCCAGCGTGATCGGGTCGAGGCCGAGATCGCGGAATTTTTCGTTCCGGACGATCAACTCGTTTTCTGCGGCTTCCTTGCGCGGGTTGGGCAGCCAGGCAATCCTGGCGCCGCTCATCCTGGCGATCATCTCGGCGAGGTCACGCACCCGGTGGGTTTCCGTCATCTGGTTGAAGATCTCGACGCGGGCGCCGCGCGCCGGCGGATTTTTCAGCGCCAGCTCGATGCAGCGCACCGAATCCTGGATATGGATGAAGGCACGGGTCTGGCCGCCGGTGCCGTGCACCGTCAGTGGATAGCCGATCGCCGCCTGGATGAGGAAGCGGTTCAGCACCGTGCCGTAATCGCCGTCATAGTCGAAACGGTTGATCAGCTGCGCGTGGCGGCGCGTCTGCTCGGTATGCGTGCCCCAGACGATGCCCTGGTGCAGATCGGTGATCCTCAGGCCGTCATTCCGCGCGTAGAACTGGAAGAGAAGCTGATCCAGGCACTTGGTCATGTGATAGATCGAGCCGGGATTGGAGGGGTAGAGGATTTCCTGGCTGACCGTCTCGCCGCCGGCGGTTTCGATGCCGACCGGCAAGTAGCCCTCGGGGATCGCCGCCCCGACCGTCGAATAGCCGTAGACGCCCATGGTGCCGAGATGGATGAGATGGGCATCGAGATTGAGTTCCGTCAGCGCGTTCAGCAGGTTGTGCGTGGCGCTGACATTGTTGTTGACCGTGTAGTTCTTGTGGCGGTCGCTCTTCATCGAATAGGGCGCGGCCCGCTGTTCGGCGAAATGGATGACGGCATCCGGGCGGTGTTCGGAAAGCCAGTTCTTCAGGAGTTCGTAATCCTTGGCGAGATCGATCAGATTGAAGTGGATGCGGCGCCCGGTTTCGGAATGCCAGATGCGGGTGCGCTCCTGGATCGAATCCATCGGGGTCAGCGACTGAACGCCAAGTTCGGTGTCGATCCAGCGGCGCGAGAGATTGTCGAGGATATGGATATCATGCCCGGCATCGGAGAGATGCAGCGACGTTGGCCAACCAATGAAACCGTCTCCGCCCATAACCGCAATCTTCATCGCACCGTCTCCTGATTGGTCGCTCATTATCGGGAATAGTTAGGAATTGTGACAATCATTCAATGCTTGCCTGTCCGGAAGCGTTGCGCCAAAGAGGGCACCTCAGTTTGGAGAAAATTATGACGGAACGCCCTTTTTCCATTTCGGGAGAGCTGACTGAGACCGGACACCGCCTTGTCCAGCGGGTTTATTATGAAGATACGGACTTTTCCGGTCTGGTCTATCACGCCCGCTACCTGCATTTCCTGGAGCGCGGCCGAACCGATTATCTGCGCTGCCTCGGCGTCGAGCAGCGCGAACTCGTCAGCGCCGACGAGGAGGGGCTGGTTTTCGTCGTCCACCGCATGGAGATCGACTTCAAGAGCCCGGCGCGCATGGACGATGTGCTGACGATCCTGACGCATACGGAAAAAGCCGGCGGCGCCAAGATGGTTCTCAATCAGCAGATTCGCTCGGGCGAAACGCTGCTGATCGCCGCCAAGGTGATCATCGCCGTCATCAACGCTCGGGGGCGGCCGAGGCGGCTGCCGGAAACACTGGCGGTGAAATTCCTGGAGGGCAGTACGCCGTTGTAGTGAGAATCGCCTGAAATTCAGGTCTTGTCAGAACTTGAGTTTTATGTGAAGGAATTCCCGCGCCGCAGGATGAGCGCTCTTTCGGCAGCCGGACCTTGCTCCGGTCAAGTAATCCATGGAACGAAATCTTCCAAACACAGGCTTACTGTCACAGTCCGGCACTAACGATGTATTAACCATAATAGTGTCTTACTGGGAAAGTCGGAGTTTGTGCGGTGCACGCCTTCCTTTGACCAAATTTGACGGCAAGAAGGCGGAAGATGAGCTTGGAAGTTTGACCAGGGCTTTGGGCGGCGGCCGCCGGACACTTCTTGCGAGATCAGTTTGTGCCGCCCGGTCCAGCACCGGGCGTTTGGATTCGGGGATTTTGGACCAATGGAACAAGTAGGATTGGCAGCAGCAACGACGGACGTCAGCCTCTGGTCGCTTTTCATGCAGGCCGGCATCGTCGTCAAGCTCGTCATGCTCGGGCTCATCGCAGCCTCGGTATGGACGTGGGCGATCGTCATCGACAAATATCTGGCATATGGCCGCGCAAGGCGCCAGTTCGACAAGTTCGAACAGGTGTTCTGGTCGGGCCAGTCGCTGGAAGAACTCTACCGCTCGCTGTCGGAACGCAGCAATACCGGGCTCGCGGCGATCTTCGTGGCCGCGATGCGCGAGTGGAAGAAATCTTTTGAACGCGGCGCCCGCTCGCCGATCGGCCTGCAGATGCGTATCGACCGCGCGATGGACGTGACGCTCGCCCGTGAAACCGAATTTCTCGGCGCCCGCCTTGGATCGCTGGCGACCATCGGCTCGGCCGGTCCGTTCATCGGTCTGTTCGGCACGGTCGTCGGCATCATGACTTCGTTCCAGGCGATCGCCGGTTCGAAGTCGACCAACCTTGCGGTGGTTGCGCCCGGTATCGCCGAAGCGCTGCTTGCCACCGCGATCGGCCTCGTCGCCGCTATCCCCGCGGTTATCGCCTACAACAAGTTCTCTGCCGATGCCGGCAAGCTTTCGGGTCGCATGGAAGGTTTTGCGGATGAATTCTCCGCCATACTTTCGCGCCAGATCGACGAGAAACTGCAGCCGCGCGCTGCCGCTCAGTAACCAACGGAGTATTCTGACATGGGTATGGCTGTTGGAGGCAATGGCGGCGGGGGCGGCGGACGCCGTCGTCGCGGCGGTCGGAACAGGGCCGTAATTTCTGAAATCAACGTGACGCCGCTCGTCGACGTCATGCTGGTGCTTTTGATCATCTTCATGGTCGCGGCACCGATGATGACCGTCGGCGTGCCGATCGACCTGCCGGAAACGCAGGCCAAGGCGCTGAATTCCGAGACGCAGCCGATTACCATCTCCGTCAAGAATGACGGCGAGGTGTTCCTGCAGGAAACGCCGATCCCGGCAGCGGAGATCGCCGCCAAGCTCGAGGCGATCGCCACCACCGGTTATAACGAACGTATCTTCGTGCGCGGCGACGCGACAGCGCCCTACGGCGTCATCGCCGACGTCATGGCCCGTATCCAGGGCGCAGGCTTCAAGAATATCGGCCTCGTGACGCAGCAGAAGAAGGACCAATAGCGCTCAAAATGAAGGCCAGTGTCATCACATCTGCTGTTTTGCACGGCCTGGTGCTCACCTGGGCGATGGTGTCGCTCGGCGCTCCGGAATCCTTCAAGGTGGAGGATTTCGAGGCCATGCCGGTCGATCTGGTGCCGGTGGAATCCATTACCCAGATGCAGCAGGGCGACAAGAAGGCTCCGAAGAAGGAGACTTCCGCGCCCGTGCCAACGACGCGGCCGCCGATCGCGCAACCGGCGGAGAACGCCGGCGACAACAATGTCGACCTGAAAACGCCTCCGGTGCCGAACGCCAAGCCCAGCAATAGCGAGGCTGCCGCGGCGAATTCGAGCGAAAAGCCGATGCCGAAGACCGATCCGAAGCCGAATGATGTCAAGGACATCGTCAAGGAGGAAACGGAAGTCGAGCAGCCGAAAGAAGTGGCTTCCATTCCGCCGCCGAAGCCCGTCGAAGTGACGCCGCCGAAGCCTGAGGAAAAACCGCCGGAAGAGCAGGCCAAGCCGGAGGAACCGCCGAAGCCGGACGCCGAGGCGTTGCCGGACAATGTACCGACCCCCGTCGCCAAGCCGCAGGTGAAGCCGCCGGAACCACAGAAGCCCGCCGAAAAGCCTCCGGAAAAGACCCCGGACCAGCCGAAGACCGCCGACGTGCCGACCGACAAGAAGAAGGCGGACAAGAAGCAGGAAACGGCGAAATCCGCTTCGGCGATGAAGAGCGATTTCAATGCCGACGAGGTTGCGGCGTTGCTGAACAAGACCGACCCTTCCGCTGGCGGCGCCAAGCGTTCGACGCAGGAGGCATCGCTCGGCGCGAAGAAGAGCAACGGTGGTTCCAAGCTCAGCCAGAGCGAAGAAGATGCGGTGCGCGGCTTGATCGAGGGCAATTGGCTTGTCACCCCGGGGATGGAAGGCCTTTCCGGCATGGTCATCAAGGTGCACATGAAACTCGACAAGGATGGTAATATTATTGGTCAGCCAGAAGTCGAGTCATCGGGCGGCAGTAGCAGCGATGCCACACGCCGTGCGTTGGAAGGCGGGGCCTATAGAGCTGTCATGAAGTCCGCCCCTTTCTCGATGCTTCCGAAGGACAAGTATGAGGCTTGGAATGAGTTCGACCTGAATTTCGATCCGAGTTCTATGGGAATCTAGATGCTGACGGATCTGTCCCATGGCAACAAGTCTTTTGCAGCCGCCATCATGCTTGGAGCGATTCTGGCTTGTGCGCCTGAGGCGTTGGCACAGTCGGTCGACGCGGCGACCTCCAAGAAGTCAGCCATGGATTTCCAGCACGCAATTGCTTCCTCCTTCAATGTTCCTCCCGGGCAGGCGAGGGGCAGCAGAGTTGCGATCACCGTCCATCTGCGGCTCGACAAGAATGGGGCGATCGTTGGTTCACCCGAGGTAACAGCCTCGGGCGACAACGAAGCTGCTCGAGAAGGCCTGTCGGCCGCGGCTCTCCAGGCGGTACAGCGCTCGTCGCCATTCCCGATGCCCCCGAAAGAAAAATACGAATCCTGGAACGAGGTCGTCCTGCACTTTGAATCCGGCGATCCGACTCCATAGATGCTGAAAGGCTGTTTGGTATGACAAAGTGTTCCTTTTTTCGCGCCATTTTGGTTGCAGTCGGTCTGATGACCGCTGCCGTCTTTGCAACGCCGGCCAACGCGCTGGTCACCCTCGACATCCGAAAAGGCAATGTCCAGCCGATGCCGATTGCGGTGACTGACTTCCAGGGCGACATGGGGGCGCAGGTCTCGCAAGTCATCGCCGCCGACTTGCAGCGGTCCGGTCTCTTCGCACCCATCAACAAAACCGCCTTCATCGAGAAGATTTCTAATCCCGACGCTTCGCCGCGGTTCGAGGACTGGAAGGTCATCAATGCACAGGCGCTGGTTACCGGCCGGGTTACCAAGGAAGCGGATGGCCGTCTTCGCGCCGAATTCCGGCTCTGGGACCCGTTCGCCGGGCAGCAGATGACCGGTCAACAGTTCTATACGCAGCCGGAGAACTGGCGCCGTGTGGCTCACATCATCGCCGATGCGATCTACAAGCAGATCACTGGTGAGGAAGGTTATTTCGACACCCGCGTCGTCTTCGTCTCCGAATCCGGCACCAAGCAGCAGCGCAAGCGCCAACTGGCGATCATGGATCAGGACGGCTTCAACGTGCGCATGCTGACGGATGGCAGCGATCTCGTGCTGACGCCGCGCTTCTCGCCGAGCCGGCAGGAAGTCACTTACATGTCCTTTGCCAACCAGCAGCCGCGGGTCTATCTGCTTCAGCTGGAAACCGGGCAGCGCGAGGTCGTCGGCAATTTCCCCGGCATGACCTTCTCGCCGCGCTTTTCGCCTGATGGTCAAAAGGTGATCATGAGCCTGCAGCAGGATGCCAATTCCAACATCTATACGATGGACCTGCGCTCGCGCACCACGACGCGGCTGACCTCGACGGCGGCGATCGACACGTCGCCCTCCTATTCGCCTGACGGCGCACGCGTCAGCTTCGAAAGCGACCGCGGCGGAAAGCCGCAGATCTACGTGATGAACGCCGATGGTTCCGGCCAGACCCGTATTTCCTTCGGCGACGGCTCCTATTCGACGCCGGTCTGGTCGCCGCGCGGCGATCTCATCGCCTTCACCAAACAGGCCGGTGGCAAGTTCTCGATCGGCGTGATGAAGCCGGATGGGTCCGGCGAGCGCATCCTGACGACCGGCTTCCACAATGAGGGTCCGACCTGGGCGCCGAACGGCCGCGTGCTGATGTTCTTCCGCCAGGCGGCGGGTTCGGGCGGTCCGCAGCTCTATTCGATCGATCTGACCGGTTACAACGAGCAGCTCGTGAAGACGCCGACCTACGGCTCCGACCCCGCCTGGTCGCCGCTTATGGAATAGGCGATGTGCTGCTGCCTTCTTGTCGCCCCAAAGTCATGGAACCGAGCGGCCAAGGGACAAAATAGCAAATTGTTAACCATAATCTTTGAGGGGCGGTTAACCGAGTGCGGTTACTGTCCGGAAACCCTGATGAAATCGCAAGGAGACCGGCCATGAGCCGAATTCATACCCCGGCAATGAGCCGCATGCAGAATTTCGCCCGCAACCCCGTCATGATAGCGCTTATCGCCGGCCTCGCGCTCGCAAGCTGCGCCAAGAAGCCGCCGAACAGCGCCGGCGACCTCGGCCTCGGCAGCGGTGCTGGCGGCGCTGCAACGCCGGGCTCGGCCCAGGACTTCACTGTCAATGTCGGCGACCGCATCTTCTTTGACACCGACTCCTCGTCGATCCGCGCCGATGCCTCGCAGACGCTCGACCGTCAGGCCCAGTGGCTCGGCCGCTACCCGAATTACCAGATCACCGTCGAAGGCCATGCCGACGAACGCGGCACGCGCGAATACAACCTCGCGCTCGGCGCCCGCCGTGCTGCTGCCGCCAAGGACTATCTCGCTTCGCGCGGCGTCCCGGCGCAGCGCCTGAAGACGATCTCCTACGGCAAGGAACGTCCGGTCGCCGTCTGCGACGATATTTCCTGCTGGTCGCAGAACCGCCGCGCGGTTACCGTGCTTGGCGGCGCCGGCATGTAATTGCCGAGCAACACTTCGCTTTTTCGAAAGGCGGTCCCCTCAGGGGCCGCCTTTTCTTTTTGACCACACTTTGGCCAGACTCCGTTGCTTTTTGAAAGCAATTGGAAAAATCTCCTGTTCGTGCCATCGAGGTGCGAAGAATCACTGGGACAGGACGATACATATGAAGAAATTTGTCGTGGCAGGCATGCTCTGCCTCGCGGCTGTGACCGGAAGCGAACGGGCGGCCTATTCGGCCTCGTTCTTCGGGCTACATCTCGGCGGCCGATCCGCGGAAAACCAGGCGGCGCCGCCCGTCATCAAGGTGCAGAGCGGCGATGCAGAGGTCCGCGTGCAGCAGCTCGAAGAGCAGTTGCGGCAGCTAAACGGCCGGATCGAAGAGATGAGCTTTCAGCTTCTGCAGATGCAGGAGACGATCCGCAAGCAGCAGGAAGACAATGAATTCCGCTTCCAGCAGCTCGAAAAGACCGGTGCCGGCGGCGGCGCCAAGGCCCCTGTCAAGAAGAGCGAGACCGATGCCGCTCCGGCAGCCTCCGGAGGCGACGACATCGCCAAGGTGATTCAAGCACCGCAGGGAGCCGAAACGGCTCCCTCCACCAGCGTGCCTGAGAATAGCGGCCTCGGCCAGCCGCCGAAGGAGCTCGGCTCGATCGATTTCGATCAGAACGGCAATCCGATCGGCGGAAGTGTCGACGAGAATGCCACGGTCGGTTCCGGGCCGATTCCCGATGCCAACACAAAAACGCCGCAGCAGACCGCCTCGCTCGGCAGCGAGGCCGACCAGTACAAGGCCGCTTATGGCCACGTGCTATCCGGTGATTACAGCACGGCCGAGCAGGAATTCACGCAGTACATCACCCACTACCCGAGCAGCGCGCGGGCAGCGGACGCCAATTTCTGGCTCGGCGAAGCGCTCTATTCGCAGGGCAAGTACAATGAGGCGGCCAAGACCTTCCTCAATGCGCATCAGAAATACGGCACATCGGAAAAGGCGCCGGAAATGCTGCTGAAGCTCGGTATGTCGCTTGCCGCCCTCGACAATACCGAGACGGCCTGCGCGACGCTGCGCGAAGTGTCGAAGCGTTATCCGAAGGCCTCTCGCGCCGTCATAAGCAAGGTTGCGAGCGAACAGAAGCGCCTCGCCTGCTAAGGTCTTCCGGGATGTCTCCAGAAGCCGCATCGCCTCAACTGGCGATCCTCCAGTTTCTCACGTCGCTTCAAAGCCCCGCGCGCATTCTCGTCGCGATATCAGGCGGCAGCGATTCCACCGGCCTGCTTCTCCTCCTCGATGAAGCTGTGAAGGCCGCGCCCCATCTCAAGATTTCCCTTTACGCTGCAACCGTCGATCATGCGTTGCGCGCCGGCTCCGCAGACGAGGCGCGTGACGTCGCTGCCCTCTGCGCATCGCTCGGCATTCCCCACATCATCATGATCTGGCAGGGCGACAAGCCGAAAACCGGTATCATGGTTGCGGCCCGCGAGGCACGTTATGGCTTGCTTGCGACCGCCGCCGAAAGTTTCGAGGCCGATCTCATCGTCACTGGCCATACGTTCGACGATCAGCGCGAAACACTGCAGATGCGTGGGATGCGAACGGAGCAGGTTTCGACCGGTATTGCAGATGCGCTGCTCTTCGACCGGCGTTTCTGGATTTTACGGCCGCTTCTTTTCTCCACCCGGGCGGATATCCGCGCTTTCCTGAACGAGCGGGGTGTGCCGTGGATCGACGATCCCAGCAACGAGGATATGAAGTACGAGCGTGTGCGGATGCGCCGGCAGCTTTCGGCCGATGCAGGCATGGAGAAGGATATCAGCGCAGCCTGGGAGGAGCGCCTGGCACTGTCGTCCAGAGGAGCCGAATGGCTGGATCGTCATTTCCGGCTTCACGGCGGCCTGCTCGGGCAGGTGATGCCTGACGGGTTGCGGCAGGATCGCGCAGTCCTCGACTATGTGCTCGCCCGTCTGACAGCCGTTTTCGGTGGACAGCCGTTTGCGCCGGGGAGGGGGCATATGGAGCGGGTTCTCACATTTGCCACCGGCAGCAGGCTTGGACGAATGACTGCCGGCAGGGTGGTGTTCGATATCAGGCGCGACGGGCTTTATCTGGCGCGCGAGAGCCGGGGGATATTGCCCCTGGTTCTGCGGCCGGGAGAGGCTGGGGTTTGGGATGGCAGGTTCGAGGCCGTAAATAGGTCTGGAACGACTATAGGGGTGGAAGCCCAGGCCGGAGCCTCCCTCATTCCTCTGCTCGTCACAGGAATCCAGCCACCGCGCGTCGGCGCGGTGAATGACTCAACAATGCGTGAAGAGTCTCCCGCGCCCAAGGACTTGGGCGCGCTGGATTCCTGTGACGAGCACAGGAATGAGGGAGGGTTGGGCAGGGACCTTCCCAAGGGTGCACTGAAGCGCGCCATCGCTGCGGCGCCGGTTTTATCCGCCGAAGGAAACCTTTTATCTGAGGAATCCGCCCGGATGGTCGAACTAACACCCTATTTCGCACCCTTCGACCGCTTTTTGACACGATTTGACTTCATCTTTGCCAACAGGCTTTCGGCGGTTTTCGCGACGGCGCCCTATGCGAGGCTGCCTTTAAGAAGTATTGACGGAAAAACCATCTGACCTGGGGTGTCGCCTTGGCAATCGCACGGCGCAACCCTATGTTAGATACGAATAAGACGGTCGCCATGAGGCGGCTGTTCCATGCTGGGGAGTTCAATGAACCCTAACTTACGTAATTTCGCCTTGTGGGCGATCATAGCGCTTCTGCTGATCGCCCTTTTCAGTATGTTTCAGACGGCGCCGGCGCAGACGGGCTCCCGCGAAATCCCTTATTCGCAGTTTCTGCGTGAGGTCGATGCGGGCCGCGTGAAGGATGTCGTGGTCACGGGCAACCGTCTCTCAGGAAGCTATGTTGAAAATGGCACCACTTTCCAGACCTATTCGCCTGTGATCGACGACAGTCTGCTCGATCGCCTGCAATCGAAGAATGTCCTGGTTTCCGCCCGTCCTGAAACGGACGGCTCTTCGGGTTTCCTCAGCTATCTCGGCACGCTTTTGCCGATGCTTCTGATTCTCGGCGTCTGGCTGTTCTTCATGCGGCAGATGCAGGGCGGCTCACGCGGGGCGATGGGCTTCGGCAAGTCCAAGGCCAAGCTGCTCACCGAAGCGCATGGCCGCGTGACTTTCGAAGACGTTGCCGGTGTCGACGAGGCCAAGCAGGATCTCGAGGAAATCGTCGAATTCCTGCGTGATCCGCAGAAGTTCCAGCGTCTCGGCGGCAAGATCCCGCGCGGCGTGCTGCTCGTCGGCCCTCCGGGCACCGGCAAGACGCTGCTCGCCCGCTCGGTTGCCGGCGAAGCCAATGTGCCCTTCTTCACCATTTCAGGTTCCGACTTCGTCGAAATGTTCGTCGGCGTCGGTGCAAGCCGTGTGCGCGATATGTTCGAGCAGGCGAAGAAGAACGCGCCTTGCATCATCTTCATCGACGAAATCGATGCCGTCGGCCGCCATCGCGGCGCCGGTCTCGGCGGCGGCAATGACGAACGCGAGCAGACGCTGAACCAGCTGCTGGTCGAAATGGACGGCTTCGAGGCGAATGAAGGCGTGATCCTGATCGCCGCCACCAACCGTCCTGACGTTCTCGATCCGGCGCTGTTGCGTCCCGGCCGTTTCGACCGTCAGGTCGTGGTGCCGAACCCCGACATCGTCGGCCGCGAGCGCATTCTCAAGGTGCATGCCCGCAACGTTCCGCTGGCGCCGAATGTCGATCTCAAGATCCTCGCCCGCGGTACGCCCGGTTTCTCCGGCGCCGACCTGATGAACCTCGTCAACGAGGCCGCCCTCATGGCAGCCCGCCGCAACAAGCGCGTCGTCACCATGCAGGAATTCGAGGACGCCAAGGACAAGATCATGATGGGCGCCGAGCGCCGTTCCTCGGCGATGACCGAGGCGGAAAAGAAGCTCACCGCTTACCATGAGGCCGGACACGCGATGACCGCGCTCAATGTCGCCGTCGCCGATCCGCTGCACAAGGCGACGATCATTCCGCGCGGCCGTGCGCTCGGCATGGTCATGCAGCTTCCCGAGGGCGACCGCTACTCGATGAGCTACAAGTGGATGGTCTCACGCCTCTGCATCATGATGGGCGGCCGCGTTGCCGAAGAGCTCACCTTCGGCAAGGAAAACATCACTTCGGGTGCCTCCTCCGACATTGAGCAGGCCACGAAGCTTGCCCGCGCCATGGTCACGCAGTGGGGCTTTTCCGATCAGCTCGGTCAGGTCGCCTATGGCGAGAACCAGCAGGAAGTCTTCCTCGGCCACTCGGTTTCGCAGTCGAAGAATGTTTCGGAAGCAACCGCGCAGAAGATCGACAATGAAGTGCGCCGCCTGATCGACGAAGCCTATACGCAGGCCCGCACGATCCTGACGGAAAAGCACGACGAATTTGTCGTGCTTGCCGAAGGTCTGCTCGAATACGAGACACTGACCGGCGAAGAGATCAAGGCGCTGATCCGCGGCGAAAAGCCTTCCCGCGATCTCGGTGATGATTCGCCGCCAAGCCGTGGCTCGGCCGTTCCGAAGGCCGGCGCACGGCCTGCCACCAAGGGTGACGAGCCCGAAGGCGGCCTCGAACCGCAGCCGCATTGAATAACGGCACTACCTTGAACAAGGCCGGATTTCCGAAGTGGGAGATCCGGCCTTTTCCATTGGTAACGGGATATAATCATTTTTCTTGCTAATTTACGTGCCGTTCGCCGCATTTTGTGGCATTCCGCTGAATTGAGGCAAGCATGAATCACGCTGCTGGATTGACGACATTCCACTGAAGCCGGATTCGCTTGGAACGGTGCGCTGCCTTGAATGGCGCGCGGAAAGCACAGGAGTGCAGATGAAAAGACGCTATTTCGGTACGGACGGCATTCGCGGCCAATCCAACGTCTTCCCGATGACGCCGGATCTCGCCATGCGGGTCGGCATTGCCGCCGGCACGATCTTCCGCCGCGGCAACCACCGCCACCGCGTCGTCATCGGCAAGGATACGCGCCTTTCCGGCTATATGCTGGAGAACGCCATGGTCGCGGGCTTCACGGCCGCAGGCCTCGATGCCTTTATTCTCGGCCCGATCCCGACACCAGCTGTGGCCATGCTGACGCGCTCGTTGCGGGCCGATCTCGGCGTGATGATCTCCGCTTCGCACAATCCTTACGAGGATAACGGCATCAAGCTCTTCGGCCCTGACGGCTATAAGCTTTCAGACGACATCGAGGCCGAGATCGAGGATCTGCTCGAAAAGGACCTGAACGCACGGCTTGCCAAATCCGACGATATCGGCCGCGCCAAGCGCGTCGACGGGGTGCATGACCGCTATATAGAACATGCCAAGCGCACGCTGCCGCGCGACGTGACGCTGCAGGGCCTGAGGATCGCCATCGATTGCGCCAATGGGGCTGCCTATAAGGTGGCGCCGGCCGTGCTCTGGGAGCTCGGCGCCGAGGTCGTCACCATCGGCAACGAGCCGAACGGCACCAACATCAATCTCAATTGCGGTTCCACCAGCCCCGTCGCGTTGCAGAAGAAGGTCGACGAGGTGCGCGCCGATATCGGCATCGCGCTCGATGGCGATGCGGACCGCGTCATCATCGTCGACGAGAACGGCTCGATCGTCGACGGCGACCAGCTGATGGCCGTCATCGCCGAGAGCTGGGCCGAGAGCCAGCAGCTGCGCGGCAATGGTATCGTTGCGACCGTCATGTCCAATCTCGGCCTCGAGCGTTTCCTCGATGACAAGGGCCTCGGCCTTGCCCGGACTAAGGTCGGTGACCGCTACGTCGTCGAGCATATGCGCCAGCACAACTACAATGTCGGCGGCGAGCAGTCCGGCCACATCGTGCTTTCGGATTACGGCACGACCGGCGACGGTCTTGTCGCGGCGCTGCAGATCCTAGCCGCAGTCAAGCGCACCGGAAGAACTGTCAGTGAGGTCTGCCGCCGCTTCGAGCCGGTGCCGCAGCTGCTGCGTAATGTCCGCATCAGTGGTGGCAAGCCGCTGGAGGATATCCAGGTGCAGAAGGCGATCGCCGACGCCGAAGCCGAACTCGCCAGGAACGGCCGCCTCGTCATCCGCCCCTCGGGCACCGAGCCGTTGATCCGCGTCATGGCCGAGGGTGACGACCGCGCCCAGATCGAGCGAATCGTCAACGAACTGATCGGCACGATCTCGAACGTCCGGACTGCCGCCTGATTTTTTCGGGGCGAAACGTCAAAAGCCGGTGCGCAAGTGCCGGCTTTTTCGTTATCGGCGCCTTAGTTCGAAGATCCACTCCGAATGGACCTCCTGCCGGAACCGTTAGCAGCGCTGTCAACCTCAACATACGGATGCTACACGGCGGCGTTTGCATTCAAAGGAAATATCATGAAAAAATTGGTGCGCCTGCTGCTGACGATCGCTCTCGCATTCGTCGTCTTTGCCGGTTTCCGCTGGTATCGCTACATCACCAACACCGACAGCCCTTACGATGAAATCGGCATCACGCTCAACAATGCCATGCCAGGCCCGATCAATGCCTGGGGCTGCGCCAAGCTCAAAACGACCTTTGGCACCTCCTTACCACCGTACGGCTGCGCCGCCGAAAACGCGACGCAATGGAAGTAAGAGCAGGGTTCGCCGAATGAAGCCGACCGACTTGATGGCGAAGGAAACCAACTTACAGCGCCGCCCGTCTTTTCAGACGGGCAAAGGACGCTGTAACACTTTGGTTGCTGCATAATTTTATCCTTAAATCGATTCCGATTTAAGGAATTATGCAGGGGCGATTTGAAGAGGCGGGGTTCTTGGCGTCGCGGCTGGCGATCTTCGGCAAGTCCGGGGCTGCCGGCCTTTGGCGGAGCTTCACTGTATCGCGGAACTTGCTGCCAATCTCTCTCTTAACGTTTCTTCCTATTTATAGTTAAGCAGCTTTTAACGTTTCCAATTCATTATCCATACGAAGCGTACCAGATTGGCGGCGATTGAGCCTGCCGACGCAACGAGATTTTGGAGTGGGATCCATGAAAAGAAGCTTGTCCGGCATATTTGCCGCATTGTTGATCGCGACAAACGCCTATTCCGCGGACCTCGCCCCTGCTGAGCCTATCCCGGAGCAGCCGCCTGAGGTGACGGTCACCGAAGCGACCGGCTGGTACCTGCGCGGCGATGTCGGTTATGCCTTCACCGATCTGCGCGGCGCCCGCTATTTCCAGGGCAGCAACGCCACGGAAGTCGATTTCGACCGTGCCGACCTGGACGATGCATGGACGGTCGGCGGCGGTGTCGGTTACCAGATCAACAGCTATCTGCGCACCGATCTGACCTTCGACTATCTTACCCAGGCGGATTTCAAGGGCTCGACAGTCGGGCAGTGCGGCTTCCCGTTGGTGGATTGCACCTCGAGCGACCGCTCCTCGCTGACCGCTTATACGCTGCTCGCCAATGCCTATGTCGATCTCGGCACCTACGGCTACGTCACGCCTTATGTCGGCGCCGGTATCGGCGGTTCCTACGTCAAGTGGAAGAACCTGCGCAACGTCGCCTGCGCCGATGACGGCAGCTTCTGCGACGACCAGGTCACCCATGGCGGCAAGGGCAACTGGCGCTTCACCTACGCCCTGATGGCCGGCGCCTCGATCGACGTGACCTGCAACGTCAAGGCCGATGTCGGCTATCGCTACCTGCACATCGACGGCGGCAACATGTTCGGCTACGCCGAGAATGGCGGCCCGGGCCGCGACAAGGGTCTCAGCGTTCACGAAGCCCGCGTCGGCGCGCGTTATCTCTTCGGCGGTTGCGCCCAGGCGAGCTACGAACCGCCACCGGAAATCCCGCTGCAGCAGCCGGTCTACAAATAGGTTCGATCCGGTTCCATCTGAAAGCCGCCCCGAACAGGGCGGCTTTTTTGCTTTGCAGCCATCTCGCCTGCGTCAAAATATCTTCCGACCGCGACACTTCGATCTTGACTATGACCCGCCTCATCCATAAACACGGCGGCGGGACACCCTTCCCCAACGAAGGGCTTTCTATCTGAGAGGATAGCATCATGGCGAAGACCGCAAAGCCGGACATCCGTCCGCACAATACCCATTTTTCTTCTGGCCCCTGCTCGAAGCGCCCCGGTTGGTCGCTCGACGCACTCTCCGACGCGGCCCTTGGCCGTTCGCACCGCGCGAAGGTCGGTAAGGTTAAGCTCAAGCAGGCCATTGATCTCACCCGCGAAATTCTCGACGTGCCGGCGGATTACCGCATTGGCATCGTTCCGGCCTCCGACACCGGCGCCGTCGAAATGGCGCTCTGGTCGCTGCTCGGTGAACGTGGCGTCGATATGCTTGCCTGGGAAAGCTTCGGCGCCGGCTGGGTCACCGATGTCGTCAAACAGCTGAAGCTCAAGGATGTGCGCAAGCTCGAAGCCGGTTACGGCGAGCTTCCGGATCTGTCGACCGTCGATTTCGATCGCGATGTCGTCTTCACCTGGAACGGCACCACCTCGGGTGTGCGCGTGCCGAATGCCGATTTCATCCCTGCCAATCGCAAGGGCCTGACGATCTGCGATGCCACCTCGGCCGCTTTTGCGCAGGAACTCGATTTCGCCAAGCTCGACGTCGTCACCTTCTCCTGGCAAAAGGTTCTGGGCGGCGAGGGCGCGCACGGTGTCATCATTCTTTCGCCGCGCGCCGTCGAGCGTCTGGTCACCTACACACCGGCCTGGCCGCTGCCGAAGATCTTCCGCATGACCTCGGGCGGCAAGCTGACGGAAGGCATCTTCCAGGGCGAGACGATCAACACGCCGTCGATGCTCTGCGTCGAAGACTATATCGATGCGCTTGTCTGGGCCAAGCAACTCGGCGGCCTCAAGGGGCTGATCGCGCGTGCCGATGCCAATGCCAAGGTCATCCACGATTTCGTTGCGGCAAACGACTGGATCGCCAATCTCGCCGTCAAGGCGGAGACGGCCTCCAACACCTCCGTCTGCCTGAAGATCGTCGACAAGGACATCGCAGCGCTTGACGACGACGGCCAGGCGAATTTCGCCAAGGGTCTGGTCGGCCTGCTGGAAAAGGAAGGTGTCGCCTATGACGTCGGCCATTACCGCGACGCGCCGTCCGGCCTGCGCATCTGGGCCGGCGCCACGATCGAGGCATCCGACATGCAGAAGCTGATGCCCTGGCTTTCCTGGGCCTTCGAAACGCAGAAGGCGCAGTTCACCCAGGCTGCTGCCTGAGGCGATCGCATCCGGCTCCGCCACAGGGCGGAGCCCAGCATTCCCGATTTTATTCATCGCTGAACACTTTTGAAGGAGGCCCTCATGGCACCTCGCGTTCTCGTATCCGACGAATTGTCGGAAACCGCCGTCCAGATTTTCCGCGACCGCGGCGTCGAAGTCGATTTCGAACCGCAGCTCGGCAAGGACAAAGACCGTCTGCTCGAAGTCATCGGCAAGTATGATGGCTTAGCCATCCGCTCCGCGACCAAGGTGACGGAAAAGATCATCGAGGGGGCGACGAACCTCAAGGTCGTCGGCCGCGCCGGCATCGGCGTCGACAATGTCGATATCCCGGCCGCCTCGCGTCGCGGCATCATCGTCATGAACACGCCCTTCGGCAACTCGATCACGACAGCCGAACACGCGATCGCGCTGATGTTCGCCGTTGCTCGCCAGCTTCCGGCAGCTGATACCTCGACGCAGGCCGGCAAGTGGGAGAAGTCGAAATTCATGGGCGTCGAGATAACCGGCAAGACGCTCGGCGTCATCGGCGCCGGCAATATCGGCTCGATCGTCTGCGCCCGCGCCATCGGCCTGAAGATGCACGTCGTCGCCTACGATCCGTTCCTCTCCAAGGAGCGCGCCGAGGAGATGGGCGTCACCAAGGTCGAGCTGGAAGAGCTTTTCGCCCGCGCCGACTTCATCACGCTGCATGTGCCGATGACCGACAAGACGCGCGGCATCCTCAACAAGGAAGCGCTGGCAAAGACCAAGCCGGGCGTGCGCATCATCAACTGCGCCCGCGGCGGCCTGGTCGATGAGGCAGCGCTTGCGGAGGCCATCAAGTCCGGCCATGTCGCGGGTGCCGCCTTCGACGTGTTCGAGGTCGAGCCCGCCAAGGAAAGTCCGCTCTTCGGCCTGCCGAACGTCGTCTGCACGCCGCATCTCGGCGCCTCGACGACCGAGGCGCAGGAGAACGTCGCTTTGCAGGTGGCCGAACAGATGGCGGATTACCTCGTCAATGGTGCGGTTTCCAACGCCATCAACATGCCGTCGATCACGGCTGAGGAAGCGCCGATCCTGAAGCCCTTCATCCGTCTTGCCGACGTTCTCGGCGCCTTCGTCGGCCAAGTCACCGAAGAGCCGATCAAGGAAATCGAAATTCTCTATGATGGCATCACCGCCAACATGAATACTCGGGCGCTGACGAGTGCTGTGCTCGCCGGCCTCATCCGCCCACAGGTCGCCGACGTCAACATGGTTTCGGCGCCGATCATGATCAAGGAAAAGGGCATTGTGCTTTCCGAGGTCAAGCGCGACAAGACAGGCGTCTTCGACGGCTATATCAAGCTGACGGTGACCACCGAAAGCATGACGCGCTCGGTCGCCGGCACGGTGTTTTCGGACGGCAAGCCGCGCTTCATCCAGATCAAGGGTATCAACCTCGATGCCGATGTCGGCTCGCACATGATCTACATCACCAATACCGACGTTCCCGGCATGATCGGCTTCATCGGCACGACGCTTGGTGCTGCCGGCGTCAACATCGCCAACTTCCAGCTCGGCCGTGACAAGCAGGGCGGCGACGCCATTGCGCTGCTCTATGTCGACGGCAAGGTTGATGACGCCGTGCTTGCTGAGTTGACGGCCCACCAGGCGGTTCGCCAGGCAAAGCCGCTGACCTTCAATATCGACTGAGTTTTTCTTCCCGAGGACATGAAAAACCCGGCGCTGGAAACAGCGCCGGGTTTTTTCATGTCAGGAACCGATGAATTTAGTGGTGCCGACGTTTCCGGCGGAGGATTTTTCCGAAACGGACAACGTCGTCTTCAGCCTTGGTGCGGTGAAGGAAGGCGAGCCTGCTACCGTCGAGGCCCTGAAAGAATTCGTCCCAGGAAATCTCTTCCGGTTTCGAGGAAAAATCGACGCGGACGGTTTCGCTGTCCGGTGCGTTGTTGATCCGGGCGGGATGGCCGCCGCGCTCTTCGATCCAGTGTCTGATTCTGCTGTAATCCGTCGTCGTGCCGAACCTGCCCATGAAACCCTCCTCAGCAATTCGAATGCGACATCGATCACCCCGCAACGCACGATCAACGGAATTGTTCCATGGCGCCTAAATTATTTAATCGAGGGCCGAGATCGTGATGGCAGACCGCCGCTTTGCACATTCTGAAGGCGGAAGCCTAAAGTTTAACCCTGAGTATGATTCTGATTTTATTTAACTTTTCTCAGTATACCCCTGACATCGGCATCAACCGCACGCGAAATTCCATGGCCCCCTTGCAGAAGACCGAGCAGACCGAAGCATTAAACGACGACTTCCGGTCATTGTTTGCAACGCATCCGTCGCCGATGTGGGTCTATGATCCGGCATCGTTGCGCTTTCTCATCGTCAACGAGGCGGCGGCAGCACTTTACGGCTACGGCGCGGACGAATACCGGCGCATGACGGTTCTGGATATCCGCCCTGAGCATGAGCGGGAACGGATGGTCGACGCCGTCAGCGGCCGTACCGACATGGAAAAGGCGGAGCGTTGGGTTCACCTCAAGGCGAGCGGCGAGACCTTCGAAGTGCTGACCTATGGCCGAGAAGTGCGTTTCGAGGGCCGGGCCGCAATCCTGGCGATCGTGCAGGATCGTACCGAGGTCAATGCCGCCAGACGCCAGATCAGCGATACGCGCTCGCTTCTCGACAGCATCGTCGACAACCTGCCGGTCGGCGTCTTCGTCAAGGACATGGAAGCGGACGGACTTTACGTTCTCTTCAACGAGGCCTGCGGCGACATCGTCGGCATGAGGGCGGAGCAGGTGGTCGGCCGAACCGACCGGGCGCTGTTTCCCCCCAGTCAGACAGACGCCTTCCGCGAGCAGGATCGCCGGGCCTTCGAAGCCAATACGGCGATCAGCTTCGAGGAGAGCATGCTGCGCGCCGATGGTGCGCCGCGCCTCCTGCGCACCGTCAAGCGCGCCCTGCCGACGCCGGAGGGCCATGCGCCGCGTTATCTGCTCGGCATCTCGCAGGACGTGACGGAGGAGCGCGCCGTCGAGGCAAAGCTTGCCCATCTCGCCATGCATGATCCGCTCACCGGCCTGCCGAACCGGGCGGCATTTTCCAAACATATCAACCGGCGGGCGGTCGAGGCGACCGCCGACAGCCCGATCGCGCTGCTTTATATCGACGTCGATCACTTCAAGCATATCAATGACAGCAAGGGACATGCCGCTGGCGACGCGCTGCTTTGCCAAGTGTCGGAGCGACTGCTGCAACTGGCGGAGGAGGGCGATCTCGTCGCCCGTCTCGGCGGTGACGAATTCGCCGTCGTATTGGAGCTCGTCGAACCGGAGCGGGCAGGGCGTTTTGCGCAGCGGCTGCTGCAAACTCTTAGCCATGCCTTCGATCTCGACGGCGCCCGGGAGCATGTTACCTGCAGTATCGGCATCGCCTTGGCGCCCGACCATGCCGGTGGCGCGGATGTGCTGATGCGGCATGCGGATCTGGCGCTCTATGCCGCCAAGGAGAGTGGGCGCTCGACCTATCGTTTCTACGAGACGGAGATGCGGCTCGCCGCCGAGCGCCGGCACGTGATGACAGCCGAACTGTGGGAGGCGCTGGAGAAGCGCCAGTTCGAGCTGCACTACCAGCCGATCGTGCAGCTCGACAATGACGGCATCGGCGGCTTCGAGGCGCTGATCCGCTGGCGCCATCCCAAGCGCGGGCTGGTGGCGCCGATGGAATTCATTCCGCTCGCCGAGGAAACCGGCCTTATCGTGCCGATCGGCGACTGGGTGATCCGGGAAGCCTGCCGCGCGGCTGCCGGCTGGCCCGCCCGTCTGAGGATCGCCGTCAATCTCTCCGTCAGCCAGTTTCGGCATGCGAGCCTGCTTTCGACCGTGGTCGCGGCGCTCGACGAGACGGGCCTCAATGCCGACCGGCTTGAAATCGAAGTCACCGAATCCGTATTCCTGACCGATGCCGACCAAAGCCTGCCGCGGCTGCGTGCACTGAAGGAGCTCGGCGTCCGCATCGCCATCGACGATTTCGGCACCGGCTATTCGTCGCTGAGTTATCTCCGATCCTTCCCCTTCGACAAGATCAAGCTCGACCGCAGCTTCGTTTCGGGTATCGAGACGGATGCCGGCAATCTCGCCATCGTGCGCGCCGTCGTCGGCATCGGTTCCGGCTTCAACGCGACGACGTTGGCCGAAGGGATCGAGACGGAAGAGCAGTTGCAGAAGCTGCGCGCAGAAGGTTTCAGTGAGGTGCAGGGCTATCTGCTCGGCCGGCCGATGCCGCAGCACGAGGCAGAAGCGCTGATCCACGGTCGCGCTCAGAAGACGGCTTCGTCACGCAGATAGAAGCGCTTAAGCGACAGCTGGGAGTGGCGTCGGGGAAAGGCATGCCGCCGGATGCCATCAAGCATTCGTCATTTTGAGAAAGGCGAGCGAAGCCGCATAATTGTCGTGGGCTGGAAAGGAGGATGTTTATGAAACGCTTTTCATTCTCGATGATCGGACTGGCGCTCGTAACCGCCATCATCGCCAATCCGGGCATTGCATTCGCCTGCAACAAGCTGATCGGCACCTGAGCCGCACCCCCGCTTCCAAGGCGCGGCTTTGGCTGCGCCTTCTCTTCACGCGGGAATGCGAATTATCGGTGCCAGAAGGCTGCCCCTTGCGCCCAAGGACAATCCTTTCTATATCGGTGCCTCATCGAGAGACGGCGGCCGATCCCGCCGGAGATCAGCAATCCGCCGCAATTGCAGCGCAAGGGCGGATCGTGACCCAAGCAGAATGGCACCATCGTTGAACACACTGGATTTTGACAAGAAGCCGGAAGAGACCCGTGTCGTCGTCGCCATGTCGGGCGGCGTCGATTCATCTGTCGTCGCCGGTCTTCTGAAACACCAGGGTTACGACGTGCTCGGCATCACGCTGCAGCTTTACGATCATGGCGCCGCTGTTCACCGCGCCGGCTCCTGCTGCGCCGGCCAGGATATCGACGATGCGCGCCGCGTCTGCGAAACGCTCGGCATCCCGCATTACGTGCTCGATTACGAAAAGCGCTTTCGCGAGACGGTGATCAATCCCTTCGCCGAAAGCTACGTGGCGGGCGAAACGCCGATCCCTTGCGTTTCCTGCAACCAGACCGTCAAATTCGCTGATCTGCTGGCGACTGCCAAGGAGCTTGGCGCCGATGCGCTGGCGACCGGCCACTATATTCGCTCGGGACCGAACCCTTCGCCGGAAAATCCCGGCCGCCGCGCGCTTTTCCGCCCGGCTGACGCCGACCGTGACCAGAGCTACTTCCTCTTCGCCACGACGCAGGAACAGATCGACTATCTCCGCTTTCCCCTAGGCGGCCTGCCGAAGGCGGAGACCCGCAGGCTTGCCGAAGAGATGGGCCTCGTCGTCGCCAAGAAGGCCGACAGCCAGGACATCTGCTTCGTGCCGCAGGGCAAATATTCCGACGTCATCACCAAGCTGAAGCCGAATGCGGCGCTCGCCGGTGAGATCGTCCATCTCGACGGCCGCGTGCTCGGCACCCATGAAGGCATCTTGCACTTCACGATCGGCCAGCGCCGCGGCATCGGCATCGCCACCGGCGAGCCGCTCTATGTCGTCTTTCTCGACGCCCGCTCGCGCCGCGTCATCGTCGGGCCGAAGGAGGCGCTGGAAACGCACCGCGTCTACCTGCGCGACGTCAACTGGCTGGGCGACGAGACGCTTTCGGAAGCCGCGTCCGGCAAGGGCTTTGCCTGCTACGCCAAGGTCCGCTCGACACGGGCGCCGGCGCCCGCCGTGCTGCATGTAGATGCAACAGGCACCTATGTCGATCTGACGGTCGGCGAGGCGGGTATCGCGCCCGGCCAGGCCTGCGCGCTTTATTCCGCGCCCGGCGACAACGCCCGCGTCTTCGGCGGTGGCTTCATCGAACGTTCCGAGCGCGAGCCTTCGGCGGAAGCGTGCCTGAAGGCCCTTTTGGCCAGCCCCGTCGCCGCCTGAAACCCATAGGTAACAACGGCCGGCAAAGCCCACCGTTTTTCTCGATCATGCGCTTGACACAAAGCCGAAGCGCACCTTATAAGCCGCTCATCCCACGAACCGGCATCGCTTCGCGAGCGGGTATCGTTGACCAGTGGCGGAGTAGCTCAGTAGGTCAGAGCAGAGGAATCATAATCCTTGTGTCGGGGGTTCAAATCCCTCCTCCGCTACCATCTCCTCATTGCAGAATTAGCGATTTTTGTGGCTCGATTTTGGGCCGGTTCTGGCGGCCGTGGTAGCACATTGATTGCAGCGCCAACCGTCGCGGCGAGGGGGCAAAACCAGTTCGGCCCCTGATCTGCAGATTTCCGCCAACGCCGAGGACAGGCCTATCTGTACAGCGTCAAAAGCAATCCAGGCATCTTCGTCACCCAAAGGTGGGATGCGACAGCGATAATAATAGCCCATACGGCAAGCGAGAACATGACCGCCGCTAACCTCATCCCGACTGGCTGCATCATTTCCTCCATCCCAGCATAACCGTGCCTCCTCGCACGATCCTATGCTAGCAAGACGCAAGCCGGTCAGCTATCGCAAGATATTGGTATCAGATAGCTGCAGCAGAGCGTGCTCGGCGAAGGTGCAAAGATTTCGGCGATACGACGCCCTTTCCCCTCCGTCAAACGATGAAATGAAAGTTGTCGTATTGCGCGCCGTAATAATCCGGGCCGCTCGTTTCGTTGATGACGGGTTCGGTGTCGAGCACGAGAGAGTCGATTTCGCCGTAGGCGCTGAGATCAATCACTTGCGGGTCATGAATGCTGTCGGCGGTGACGTTGACCGTGACCAAGAATACGGTATCGCCGTTCAGCTTACCTTCGATCGTCAGAACGTTGTCATAGTCCGACGTGCCGTTTGCGACACTGAATTGCTCGATCTGAAAGTGGCCGCCATCGGCGGCTTGGATGGGTGTCCAGAATACGCCCCCTCCCAGATAGTGGTTGCCATCCGCTTCTTCCCGCACGGTCGCGTCGTCACCATCGTGCCAGGCGCCCCAATCAAAGCCCTTGTAGCCTGTGGGGAAGTCGTATTTGCCGACATCCTCGAAATTCACGAAGACGTCGCCGTGCTCCGGCAAGTCGACCGCGATATTGAGCAAGCCGAAGTCGGTGGCGCCTTTGCCATCCGAGATCTTGAAATTGAATTGGTCGACGAGTTGGTCTCCCGGGCCGAGCACTGATACCACCGGGTTGGTGTGATCGAGCTCATAGGTGTAGTTACCGTTGGAATAGACGGTCAGAGTGCCGTATTTTCCCTCGACTGTGGTGGTCGTGGCAGGCCCGTTCGGATCGGCCGGTTGCGGAATTCGCTGTCCATTGACGAAGTTGAGACGCACCTGATCTCCGTCGGCATCCACTGAACTGGTATTGTCCAGGATGTTGCCGTCGATCGGGTTGTCGATGTTGAAAATAGGCTGGTATACATCACCTGCGACCGGCTTGTGGTTTGCCATTTCCATCCCCCCGTTTGATGTTCTTCTCGACTATGCAACCCTATCGGGTATCTGGCAACCGAAATTGATGGAGCGTCAGAGCAATTCCGCCCCTCAACGTCACACATTCCGGTCGATTACAGCTCAACTATTCAAGTAAAGGGAGCGGCATAAACGTCGATCCTGTTTATGAACCAGGATTTACGTCTTGTCTTATGTTGCTGCCGCTTCATCAATCATGGTGTTTCTCGTCTTTTCAGGCGATCCATCAATTCGGCCAGCGGAAAAATTTCAGCCATGATAATAATGTCGGGTCAATCATGATGTCGTCATGACGATATACTGCATGAATTGCTCGGCGCGCCAAGAGCAATCTTGAAGGCGAAAGGAGAGCAATCAGCAGAGCCTGAGCTTCTGCCGATCATCCCATCAATGCAGGCCGCCGACCCCGAGCAGGCTCTCGATGGCCTCGTGATCCCTGGTGAGATTTTCCGGCGTTCCGGTCCAGGCCAGCCGTCCTCGTTCGAGAATGACGACTTGATCGGCGAAATCGAGCGCGCTCTGGATGCGCTGCTCGACCAGCAGGATGGTCATGTCTCCCGTCCTGGCGAGGTCGGCGAAGGCGGCCATCAGTTCCTCGCAGATAACGGGGGCGAGGCCCTCCAGCGGTTCGTCGAGCAACAGGACGGAGGGGCGGCCGAGAATGGTGCGGGCCGTGGAGAGCATCTGCTGCTCGCCGCCGGAGAGTTGGCTGCCGAGGTTGCGGCGTCGCTCCTTCAGGCGCGGGAACATGGCATAGGCTTCGTCCAGCGCTGTCGTCGGCCGCGCCTTCAAGCCGACGAAAAGGTTCTCCTCGACCGTCAGCGTCGGGAAGACACAGCGTGCCTGCGGCACATATCCGAGGCCCTTATGCGCGCGCGTCGCGCTCGGTGCTGCGCTGACATCCGAATCGCCGAGGCGGATGCTGCCCTCGTATCGCCTGGTCTGGCCGGCAAGCGTTGCCAGCAGCGTGGTCTTGCCCATGCCGTTGCGGCCGAGAACGGCAAGCCGAGCACCCGCCGGCACGGAGAAGGAAATGCCTTCGAGCACTTTCGTCGGTCCATATCCGGCCGACAGATTTTCGACCTCAAGCGATATGGCTGGCATTGGCATAGCTCCCGAGATAGGCCTCGCGCACGCGCGCATCCTTGGTGACGTCTTCGGGGAGGCCATCGAAGATGACCGCGCCTGATGCAAGCACGATAACGCGTCTGGCAAAACGGAAGACGAGATCCATGTCGTGTTCGATCATCAGCACGGCGAGATCGGCGGGCAGATCGGCCAGCGCCTGCTCGATGCGGCCGGTATCGCTCTGTGGCACGCCGGCTGCCGGCTCGTCGAGCAGCAGAACCTTCGGCTTCAATGCCAGCGCCACGGCGATCTCGAGAAGCCGCTGCTGGCCATAGGCGATTTCGCTGACCTTGCGATGCATCAGGAAAGCCAGTCCGAGTTTTCCAAGCAGATCGTCGACCTCCGCCATGACATCGGGCATACGCAGGAAATTGCCGAACATGTGCCCGGTCTTTCCATCGCGCTGAAGGACGGCAAGTCCCACATGTTCGGCCGGCGTCATGTCCTGGAAGAGCCGCGTCACCTGAAAGGAGCGGACAAGGCCGCGTCTGACCCTGCCGATCGCATCGACCTTCGTCACCATCTCGCCGCCGAGGCGAACCTCGCCGGAATCGGGCGATAGATTACCGGTCACGAGGTTGACGAAGGTGGTCTTGCCGGCGCCGTTCGGGCCGATCAGCGCGATGCGATCGCCAGGCGACATCGTGAGCGAGACATTATTGGTGACGGCAAGGCCGCCGAAGGCTTTCTTGAGATTGGCGACTTCGAAGACCGGGCTCATGAGCGCTGCTCCCCGCGGCGGCTAACGAAGGCTGCTGATGTGCCATAGAGACCTTTCGGCGCAAAGAGCACGACGGCGATCAGCAGCGCACCGACCATGGTCAGCCAATGGAAGGGATTGGCGGCGGAGACGTAGTCCTCGAAGAGCATGAAGATGACAGTGCCGGAAAGTGCCCCGAAGAGAGAACCGGTGCCGCCGAGCACCAGCATCACAAGCGCTTCGGCCGACTGCGTGAAAGACAGGCTGTCGAGGCCGACGACCTGTGTCGAAATCGCGTTCAAGGCGCCGCCAACACCGGCAACGGCGCCGGAGATCGCGTACATCCTGATCAGAGCTGCCTTCGGCGAAGCGCCCATGGCGCGGATGCGCAGTGGGTCCTGCTTGATGGCGCGGCAGAGCATGCCGAAGGGCGAGCGAACCAAGACCCTCAGCAGCACGAAGACGATCAGCAGCAGCGCCATTCCGAAGAAGAAGGCGGTGTGACCGTAGAGATCGAATTCGAAGAGGCCGAAGACCGGATCCGGCGCAATGCCGGAAAGTCCGTCGCTGCCGCCTGTCCAGGATGAGGCCTTGTTGGCGAATTCATGGAAGAGGTTGATCAGCGCAATCGACAGCACCAGCTGCGGCAATCCATGCGCACGTAGGATGATGGCGCCGCAGAGCAGCCCGGCAAGCGCGCCGCCTAATATGCCGGCCAGCATCATCAGCAGCGGGTCATTAATGCCGTAATGCGCCGACAGGATCCCGGCGGCATAGGCGCCGGAGCCGAAAAGTGCGGCATGGCCGAGCGTTGCGACGCCGCAATAGCCTGTCACCAGATCGAGCGACAAGACGAGCAGCGCGATCGTGATCATCCGGGTCAGAAGGGCGAGATTATCGGGGAAGGCGAAATAGCCGATCGCGGCAATAACTAAGATGACCGCTATTCCGGCGAGATCGCGGCGGATGAATCCGCGCCGATGTTGGAGACGTTGGTTTTCGTCGTTCATGACAAGCGCCATCCTATTTCGCCCTTCCGGCAAGGCCGCGCGGGAAGACGCAGATGATTGCGATCACGGCGAGATAGAAGAAGAATTCGCCGAATTCCGGCATCAGATACCGCCCGGTCGTATCGATCGCGCCCAGCAGCAGGCAGGCAATCAGCGCGCCCGGAATGGAGCCCGCGCCGCCGACGGAGACGACGACCAGGAAGGTGACCATGTAGCGTAGCGCGTAATAGGGTTCGACGGGCAGGAGTTCGGCCCCGACCACGCCGCCGAAGGCGGCAAGCCCGACGGCAACGGCAAAGCTCACCGCATAGATGATCTCGGTGCGCACGCCGAGTGCCGCCGCCATCGCCGCATCATCGACGGAGGCACGCAACTTGACGCCGAAGCTCGTCCTGTCGATCGTAAACCAGAGGGCGAGCGCCACGGCGAGGCCGCAGAGGATGACGAAAAGCCGGTGAACGGGAATGGTGCGGAAGCCGAGATCGGCCGAACCCTGCAGCGCAGCGGGCAGCGGAATGGTCTTCAGCGTTGGCCCCATCACATAATTGGCGATGCCGATGACGCAGAAGGTGATGCCGATGGTCATCAGCACCTGGGTCAGTTCCGGCGCGCCGTAGATCCGGCGGTAGAGAAAACGCTCGATCGGAATGGCGACGATGATGGTGATGACAATGGCGGCGATGACCGCTGCAGCATAACCAAGGCCGAGGTCATGGGCGACATAGGAGGCGATATAGCCGCCGATCATCGCGAAGGCGCCATGGGCGAGGTTGACGACACGCATCAGCCCCATGGTCACCGAAAGGCCAATCGAGATCACGAACAGCACCATGCCATAGGCAAGGGCGTCGACGGCTATGCTGAAGACTGTCTGCATGGAAATACCTTGCTTCGACGGGCTCGGCCTGATCGCAGGCCAAGCCCGTCGCTTGTCTTGACGCTCGATGTTACTTGACGGCCGCCAGGCCCGGATCGCCCTGCTTCTCGAAGGTCTGGACCTCCTTGTTGATGTAGGTCCCGTCATCGGCTTTCGTCACTTCGCGCAGATAGATGTTCTGTGTGATGTGACGGCTTTCCGGATCGATCGAAACCGGGCCGCGCGGGCTTGTCCAGGTAAGGCCCTTGACCGCATCGACGGCCTTCTCAGCATCCTGTTTGCCGCCCGTTGCCTCGATCATCTTATAGATGACATACATGCCGTCATAGGCGCTGACTGCGGGGAAGGAGAGTTCGGCCTTGTTGCCGATCGCCTTGGTTGCCGCCTCGACGAAAGCCTTGTTCTCGGGAGAATCGTGCGACACGGCGTAGTGGAAGGTCGTCTGGATGCCGAGTGCCGCATCGCCGAGCGCCGGCAGATCGGATTCCTGGGTCAGGTCACCCGGCGCGAAGAACTTGATGCCGGCAGCCTTCAGGCCATTGTCGTTGTAAGCCTTGACGAAGCCGAGCGTCGTCGGACCGGAGGGCAGGAAGGCGAACACGCCCTCGGCGCCGGAATCCTTGATGCGCTGCATGATCGGGCTGAAATCGTTGGTCGCAAGCGGCATGCGGATCGCCTCGACCACCTGGCCGCCGGCCTTCTCGAAGCCGGCCTTGAACGCGTTCTCGGCGTCGATGCCGGGGCCGTAGTCACTGACGACCGAAATCACCTTCTTGACGCCGCCGTCGAAGGCGACCTTGGCGATCGGCGTCGAGGTCTGCCATGTGGTAAACGAGGTACGGACGACGAGCGGGCTCTTGGTGACGATCGCCGAGGTGGCGGCGTTCATGATGACCATCGGCACGTTGCCCTGCTTCAGGATCGGCGTCACCGCCATGGCATCGGGCGTGAAATAGAAGCCGGCAAGATATTGGACCTTTTCCTTGACAATCAGTTCCTGCGCCAGCGCCTTGGATTGGGCGGGATCGGCCTGTGGCACGTCGCGATAGACGATCTCGACCGTGTCGTTGCCGACCGTGTTGCCATTGACCGCCATATAGGCGTCGATGCCGGCCTTGAAGTTCTTACCCTGGAGCGCGAACGGACCGGAGAACGGTCCGATGACCCCGACTTTGATGGTGTCGGCATGGGCGCTCGTGCCCATGGTGACTGCCGCAATGGCCGCCAGAATTAGCTTCTTCATTCTCTCTCTCCCTTTTTGGCGCACTCCGGCGCCGTATATGCTAGCCGCTAGAAATTTAGCGCTAACCTGTCATGCGAAGTGGTGATGTAAAATGAAATAAGTACCGCAATCCATAACTGTACAATTATGATTGTGTGTCGAAGAGCGGTACTATCCGCGGCCGGTTCTACGGTCGAATTCTGTTCCATGGCCCACCTCAGACAATCCTATCAGAATGGCAGTCCCACATAGTTCTCCGCAAGCGCCGTCGAGGCGGCGCGGGAGTGGGTAAGATAGTCGAGCTCCGCCTCCTGGATCTTCTGGTCAAAATCCCCGGTATCCGGAAAACGATGCATCATCGTCGTCATCCACCAGGAAAACCGCACGGCCTTCCACACACGGGCGAGCGCCTTCTGCGAGTAAGCGTCGATGCCACTATTCGAGCCTTCGCGGTAATGCTCGATCAGCCCGGAGAAAAGGTAATGGACGTCGCTGGCGGCAAGGTTCAATCCCTTGGCCCCGGTCGGCGGGACAATATGGGCGGCGTCGCCGACCAGAAAAAGCCGACCGAAACGCATCGGCTCGGCGACGAAGGAGCGCAGCGGCGCGATCGATTTCTCGAAGGACGGCGCGGTCGCCAATGCCTCGGCATGATGCACCGGCAGGCGCCGTCTTAGTTCATCCCAGAATCGGTCGTCGCTCCAGTCGTCGATCTTCTCGTCGAGCGCACATTGGATGTAGTAGCGGCTCCGGGTGGCCGAGCGCATTGAACAGAGCGCAAAGCCCCTTGGATGGTTGGCGTAGATCAGCTCATGGCTGACAGGCGCCACGTCGGCAAGGATCCCCAGCCAGCCGAAGGGATAGACCTTTTCGAGACTCCTGATCGCGCGTTCCGGGACGGCCTTGCGGCTGGCGCCGTGAAACCCGTCGCAGCCGGCGATGAAATCGCAATCGATGCGCTTGGCAACACCGTCTTTCACATAGGTGACGAAGGGAGACAGGCCGTCGAAGTCATGCGGCGCGACATCGACGGCATCGTAGATCGACAGGGAGCCGCTCGCTTCACGCCGCTCCATAAGATCGCGTGTCACTTCGGTCTGCCCATAAACCGTGACGCGCCTGCCGCCGGTCAATTCGTGAAGGTTGATGCGATGGTCGCGTCCGTCGAAGGCCAGCGAGAAACCGTCATGCGGCAGGCCTTCGGCATGCAGCCTCGCGCCTGATTTGGCCTGATCCAGCAGCCCGACGGTGCCTTCTTCCAGAACGCCGGCACGAACCCGGCCGAGGATGTAATTCTTGTTCACACGGTCGAGAATGACATTATCGATACCGGCTTCGGTCAGAAGCTGGCCGAGCAGCAGGCCGGATGGTCCTGAACCGATGATGGCGACCTGAGTTCGCAAATGCTTCCTCCCTGCATTTTTGCGTTTTGTCAGATTCTGCCGCGCCGCGCTCGCCGCAGCAATGGACATCCCAACCTAAAAATTGCACTAATCGAACATTGGTGCCGGAGAAGCCCCACGGAGCCCCATGAGCAGACAGGTCCCTACTTACGAACTCTACGGCGAAAAGACCGGGCGAGAACCGGACTTTTGGGTGCATTGCGAAACAATTCGCTCTCGCAGCAGCTTGCATCAATGGGAGATTCGCCCCCACCGTCACGAGAGTTTCTTTCAGATATTGTACATCGAAGGCGGTTCGGGCGACGCGATCTTCGGTGAAAAGAGCCATGCTATCTGCCCGCCGGCCATCATTACCGTGCCGCCCGGGCTCAATCACGGCTTTCGTTTTTCACGCGATATCGACGGCCTGGTGATCACCCTGTTGAGATCCCATCTCAGCCATCCGCCCGGCGACCGGAGCCAGCTCGGCGAATGGCTGGCGGCGCCGCATCTGACGTCGCTCGATCCCGATCATGACGAGGCCGTCTATGTCATGCAGACGTTGAGGCGGCTGGGCGACGAATTCGAAAACCGCCGCAGCGGCCGCAACGAGGCGTTGGCCGCCTATGTCGCCCTGGCGCTGCGGCTGACGGCGAGGATTTCCCATGAGGGGAATACGCATGAACTTCCGCCCAACGAGAAAGAGCGGCGGATGGAAATGCTGAGCGAGCTCATTCAGCAACATTTCCGATCACACAAACCCGCGTCTTTCTACGCCAGAGAGCTTGGGGTTTCGCCAACGCATCTCACCCGCATCGTCCGGTCGATGACCGGCAACACTCCCCATGAACTGATCGCCGGCAAACTCGTCGAAGAGGCGAAACGCCAGCTGGTTTTTACGCTCGGCAGCGTTCAGGAGATCGGATTTCGGCTTGGCTTTGCCGATCCCGCCTATTTCTCGCGCTTCTTTTTTAAATATACGGGAGAAACGCCGCGGGTCTGGCGCATGAAGGAAAAAGTCCGGCTCGAACATGCATAGGGGTTCCGGCGTTCCGGGTGCGACGCATTCGCGGACAGGCATCCGCGAGGACACCCGGTGGGGATCGCCTTACCAGGCTTCGGCGCCATCTTCCGTGTTGCGGGCGCGTTCGCCGGCACGGGCCTCGTATGCCTCGCGTTCCCCAGCTGGCTTGACGGCATCGGCTGAGCCATCCGGCTGGGCTTCGGGCGTCATGTAGAAGGCGAGCGCCTTTTCCAGCCGGGCGGCGGTGAGCGTGGCAGCGAAACCCTTCATGTCGTTTCCTCGGTCAGTGGCTTAGAGCTTTCCCAAGACACATAGCCTACGTTATGGTCGTTCTGGAACAGCGCCTCGATCGTTTTCACCAACTTTAGACGTTGCTTGACGGTTGCTCCCGCCGGATGGTCTCCGCCGAACAGGTTCGCGCGATTCTGTTTGGTTTTCGCTTCACGCCGTCGGCCATGTCCAGTTCCGCACCTCCGGCATGTCCTCACCATATTCGCGGACATAGTCGTGATGTTCCGCAAGCTTACCGCGGAAGGCGGCGAGCGCTTCTCCTGCTCTTTCCTTCAGGCCCGGGACACGCTCGATCGCTTCGATAGCGAGGTGGAAGCGGTCGAGTTCGTTGAGGACGGTCATGTCGAAGGGTGTGGTCGTCGTGCCTTCCTCGATGAAGCCGCGGACGTGGATGTTGCGGTGGTTGGTGCGTTTGTAGGTCAGGCGGTGGATGAGATAGGGATAGCCGTGATAGGCGAAAATGACAGGCTTGTCGGCGGTGAAGATCGCATCGAATGCCTCGTCGGTCAGGCCGTGCGGATGCTGATCCCTGGATTGCAGTGCCAGGAGATCGACGACGTTGACGGTGCGGATCTTCAGCTCGGGAATGGCCTGGCGCAGCAGATCGACGGCGGCGAGCGTCTCCATGGTCGGCACGTCGCCGGCGCAGGCCATGACGAGATCGGGCAGGATGGTGTCGTCCTCATTGCTCGCCCAGTGCCAGATGCCGATGCCGGCCTCGCAATGTTTCACCGCCTCGTCCATCGATAGCCATTGCGGCTCCGGCTGCTTGCCGGCGACGATGACATTGATGCGGTCATAGGTGCGCAGGCAATGGTCGCCGACCCAGAGCAGGGTGTTGGCATCCGGCGGCAGGTAGATGCGGACGATATCGGCCTTCTTGTTAGCGACGAGGTCGACGAAACCGGGGTCCTGATGGCTGAAGCCGTTGTGGTCCTGACGCCAGACATGCGAGGTCAGCAGGTAATTCAGCGACGAGATCGGCTTTCTCCACTCGAGTTCCCGCGTCACCTTCAGCCATTTGGCGTGCTGGTTGAACATGGAATCGATGATGTGGATGAAGGCCTCGTAGCAGGAGAACAGGCCGTGGCGGCCAGTCAGCAGGTAGCCTTCCAGCCAGCCCTGGCAGAGATGTTCGCTCAGCACCTCCATGACACGTCCATCCCGAGACAAGTGGACGTCGTAGGGTTCGATACCCTCCATCCAGACACGGTCAGTGACTTCGAAGACGCTGCCGAGGCGGTTCGATTCCGTCTCGTCGGGGCCGAAGATACGGAAGTTGGCGGCATCGGCGTTGCGCTTCATCGTGTCGCGCAAGTAGTGGCCGAGGATTTCCGTCGACTGCACCATGGCGCTACCGTGCTTGCCAATATCGACCGCATAGTCGCGGATATCGGGAACATCGAGTTCCTTGCGCAGCAAACCGCCATTGGCGTGCGGATTGGCGCCCATGCGGCGCTGGCCGACAGGGGCGAGCGCCCGCAGCTCGGGTTTCAGCCGGCCGTCGCTGCCGAACAGGTCTTTCGGATCATAGCTGCGCATCCAGTCCTCGAGGATCTTGCGATGCCCTTCATTCTCGCGGCAGTTGGAGACCGGCACCTGGTGGGCGCGCCAGAAGCCTTCGACCTTCTTGCCGTCGACTTCCTTCGGTCCTGTCCAGCCCTTCGGGCTGCGCAGCACGATCATCGGCCAGCGCGGGCAGATATCGGGCGCCTTGCCATTGCGGGCTTCCTCCTGGATTTCGCGAATGCGGTCGAAGACCCTGTCGAAGGTTGCGGCCATCTGCTGGTGCATATCGCGCGGCTCGTGACCCTCGACGAAGAAGGGCTCATAGCCGTAGCCTTCAAAGAGGCTCTGCAAATCCTCGTGACTGGCGCGGCCAAGAATGGTGGGATTGGCGATCTTGTAGCCGTTCAGATGCAGGATCGGCAGCACGGCGCCATCGCGGGCAGGGTTCAGAAACTTGTTGGAATGCCAGCTCGCGGCCAGTGGCCCGGTTTCGGCTTCGCCGTCGCCGACGACGCAGGCAACGATCAGATCGGGATTGTCGAAGGCGGCGCCATAGGCATGGACGAGGGCGTAACCGAGTTCGCCGCCCTCGTGGATCGAGCCCGGTGTCTCGGGTGCCGCGTGGCTCGGAATGCCGCCGGGGAAGGAGAATTGCCGGAAGAGCTTGCGCATGCCTTCGGCATCCTCGGAAATATCGGGATAGATCTCGCTGTAGATGCCTTCGAGATAGGTGTTGGCGACCATGCCCGGCCCGCCATGGCCGGGGCCGCACATATAGATGATATCGAGGTCGCGGGCGCGGATGAGACGGTTCAGATGCGCATAGATGAAGTTGAGGCCGGGTGTTGTGCCCCAGTGGCCGAGCAGGCGGGGCTTGATGTGCTCTGGTTTCAGCGGCTCGCGCAACAGCGGATTGGTCAGCAGATAGATCTGGCCGATGGAGAGATAATTGGCGGCGCGCCAATAGCGGTCGATCAGGGTGAGTTCGGCATCGGTCAGGGCAGCGGTCGAGACATGCTTTTCCATGGGTTTCTCCCGTTCGAAAACGTCTTCAACGTCAATTCTACCGGCGGATGCCGGCAAGCCGTTGATCTGGATCAGTCACTGCGAAGAACGGACAGTGCCTCCTCGGCGATGATCTGCTCCTCATCGGTGGCGATGACATGGGCGGCGATGCGGCTTTCCCGCGTACTGATGGTGAAATCATTGGCAGCATTGGCCCTTTCGTCGGTTGCAAGGCCAAGCCAGAACAGCCGCTTGGCCACGCCGGCGCGGATCTCCGGTTGATGCTCGCCGATGCCGGCGGTGAAGACGATGGCGTCAAGGCCACCAAGCGTTGCCGCCATGCGGCCGATTTCGCCGGCAATGCGCAGCGTGAATAGCTCGATCGCCTGGCGCGCCTCCGGCCGGCCGTCCTTCAACAGCTCGCGCGTATCGGCGCTGATGCCGGAGACGCCGAGCAGGCCGCTGCGATGATAGAGCAGGTCCTCGATCTCCTTGAAGGATTGTTTCCTTTGACCGGCCAGATGCAGAATGACGCCGGGATCGAGCCAGCCTGGGCGCGTCGCCATCGGGATGCCATCGAGCGTCGAAAAGCCCATGCTGCAATCGCGGCTGACGCCGTCATCCAATGCGCAGAGGCTGGCGCCGCTACCGAGATGGGCGACGACCACCTTTGCCGCGCGCGGCGCCTTGCGGCGAAGCTCTCCGGCGGTGAATTTATAGGAAAGGCCGTGGAAGCCGTAACGCTTGATGCCCTCGTCATGAAGCGTACGGGGAATGGCGAAGCGGCGAACGAGATCGTCCTGCGTCGCATGAAAGGCGGTATCGAAGGAGGCCGTTTGGGCAAGATGCGGTTTCAGATGCTTGAGCGCGCGGATGAAACGCAGCGCCTGCGGCTGGTGCAGGGGTGCCAGCGGGGTCAGCGCATCGACGGCATCGATTGCGGTGTCGTCGAGGACGATCGCCCTGGTAAACCGGTCGCCGCCATGGACGACGCGGTGGCCGGCAGCGCGCGCGGCGGTCATGTCGAAATGATCGGCGAGACGCGCGAAGGTCTCATCGATGACGCCGTGCAGATCTTCGGTCACCGCGGCCTTCAACGGCATCTCGACTATCTGCGATCCTTTCGTCAGGCCGAGCGACAGCGGTTCGGCGCGGAAATCGATCACGCCCTTGCCGATGCGCCGTGCCTCGGCGCCGTCTATCGCGAAGATGCCGATCTTAACGGTCGAGGAGCCGGTGTTGAAGGTCAGCAGCAGGTCGGTCGATGACATGTCTTCCAAGACTCCGCGCGGGTGTGAGATGACCGAACTTAGCGTCGGATGTCCAGGCGGGAAGGATTTATTCGCTCGGGGCGCGCTTTTGTCATTGCCTAGACAACCATCGTCCGCCGCTTGAGATCGCTACGCGGCATCTTTTATGGAGGCGACGGTACCAGGCGCATCACCGTCAATATCGCCCAGCATCAGTGGCTTACGGGCGGTTCAGTCGGGGCGTCATGAGAGCTTCACGCGGCGGATTTATTAACAAAAGGCAAATTTGCAAAACGGAATAAGGAACTATGCCATGGCCGATATTGCCCCCAGCCAGGTTCATAGCGACGCTTCCCACCCGCTTCACAGTTCGAATTCGGCCGGCAAGTGGTTCTTGCCGGTGTTCGCACTCGTTCTGGTTTGCGGCCTTGGATATGTCGCCTATGCACTCGCCCGCGACCTGACGACCGCAGTTGCCGTTCCCTGGATTCTTCTAGGGCTTGCGCTGCTCATCGCGCTCGGCTTCGAGTTCGTCAACGGCTTCCATGATACGGCCAATGCCGTTGCCACCGTGATCTACACCCGTTCCATGCCGGCGGAATTCGCCGTCATCTGGTCCGGCTTCTTCAACTTCCTCGGCGTGCTGACCTCGAGCGGTGCCGTCGCCTTCGGCATTCTGGCACTGCTGCCAGTGGAATTGATCCTACAGGTCGGCTCCGGTTCCGGCCTTGCCATGGTTTTCGCGCTGCTGATTGCCGCGATCGTCTGGAACCTCGGCACCTGGTATCTCGGCCTGCCGTCGTCGAGCTCTCACACGCTGGTCGGCTCGATCATCGGCGTCGGCCTCGCCAACCAGTTCCTGGCACCGGCAGGCACTGCGACAAGCGGCGTCGACTGGTCGCAGGCGACCAATATTGGCCTGTCGCTTTTGATCTCTCCGCTGATCGGCTTCGGCCTGTCCGCTGTTCTCCTGCTGGTCATGAAGCTTCTGGTGCGCAACAAGGCGCTCTATGCCGAACCGAAGGGCAACCAGCCGCCGCCGCTCTGGATCCGTGCCATCCTGATCTTCACCTGCACCGGCGTCAGCTTCGCCCACGGCTCCAACGACGGCCAGAAGGGCATGGGCCTCATCATGCTGATCCTGATCGGCCTGGTGCCGACGGCTTTCGCGCTGAACCGCACGCCGGATGTCAACTATCTCGAAGCCTACAAGTCGGCATCAGCCCAGGTGGAAACCGCACTCGGCAAATATGTGAAGCCGGGCGTTACGGTCGCGGACTACAAGGCCGAAGTCAGCGACGCCGTCAAGAACAAGACATGGACGGATGCGACGACGCCGGCCCTGCAGCAATATATCCACCAGACGAGCGCCGAAGTCGCCGGCTTCCCGACGCTCGAAGCGGTGCCGACCAATCTCGTCGGCAACGTCCGCAACGACATCTACCTGATCGGCGAGGCGCTGAAGCTGATCGACAAGCAGAAGCTGCTGCCGATGGATGCCGGCGACCTGGCGGCGGTGACGAATTACCACAAGGCAGTCGACAACGCGACCAAGTTCATCCCGCTCTGGGTGAAGGTGGCGGTCGCGATTGCGCTTGGCCTCGGAACGATGGTGGGCTGGAAGCGCATCGTCGTTACCGTCGGCGAAAAGATCGGCAAGACGCATCTGACCTATGGTCAGGGCGCGGCAGCTGAAGTCGTGGCGATGGTCACCATCGCTTCCGCCGACCATCTCGGCCTGCCGGTCTCGACCACGCATGTGCTGTCGTCAGGCGTTGCCGGCACCATGGCGGCCAACGGTTCCGGCCTGCAATGGTCGACCGTGCGTAACATGCTGATGGCCTGGGTGTTGACGCTGCCGGCCTCGATCGCGATCGCCTTCGTGCTGTTCGTGATCATGCGCCAGGTTTTTTAAAGCAAATTCCCGGCAAAGCGCGAAGCGGTTTTGCCGGGAATTGCGTCAAAACAAAAGGTAGAGCGTTCCGTCAGCCCGTCGAGGCCAATTTGGTATTGCGATCGCTGATGAAGATGCCCGCCTCGGCGGCGGGCATCGCCTTGCCGAAGAGATAGCCCTGGCCGATGTCGCAGCCGAGCTGCAGCAGGAAGGCGAGCTGGCCGTGCTCCTCGATGCCTTCCGCAGTCGTCTTGATGTTGAGGCTCCTGCCGAGGCCGAGCATGGCGCGGACGATCTTTTCCTGGCGCTCGTCGTCGCGATAGGTGGCGATGAAGCTTTTGTCGATCTTGATCTTGTCGAAACGATAGCGGGAGAGCTGGGCGAGGCTCGAATAGCCCGTGCCGAAATCGTCGAGTGCGATCTGGATGCCGGCGGCGTGCAGCTCGTCGAGAATGGCGGCGGCGACGGCGGGATCCTGGATCAGCGCGTTTTCGGTGATCTCCACTTCCAGGCGCTGCGGCGGCAGCCGGCTTGCCGAAAGGACCTTGAGAATGCGCGACGTCAGCAATTTGTCTTCCATCTGCACCGGCGAGACGTTGAAGGACAAAATCACATGCTCCGGCCAGGTGAGGGCGTCGCTGCAGGCCTGGGTGAGAAGGTCCTCGAACAATGCGGTGATCATGCCGGTTTCCTCGGCAATATCGATGAAGACTGGCGGCGGAATATAGATACCGTCGTCGCCAATCCAGCGCGCGAGCGCCTCAAAGCCGCAAAGCTGACCGGTCTTCAGGTCGATTAGCGGCTGATAGAAGGGCCTGATCGCCTTGTTGGAGATTGCGGCGCGCAGCCTGGTTTCCAGTGCGGCGCGTTCCGTTACCTTGTCCTGCATCGAAGGTTCGAAGACGAAATAATGGTTGGGCCCGCGTGATTTCGCCTCGTACATTGCAAGGTCGGCACGGTGGGCGGCATCTTCCAGCGGTTCGGCCCCCTCGGCCCAGCGGTCATAGCCGACGCTGGCGCCGACTTCGACGGCAAAGCCATCGATATGGATCGGCCGGGTGACGGCCTGGATCAGCAGCTTGGCAAAACGCTCCTCGCGCTGCGCCGTCAGGGCGAATGCGACGATGATGAATTCGTCGCCGCCGAAGCGATAGACGCAATCGGCATTGCCGAGCGCGCAGATGCGTCTGGCAACTTCGATCAACAGGATGTCGCCGCCCTTGTGGCCGACGAGGTCATTGACCTTCTTGAAGCCGTCGAGGTCAACGGAGAAGATGGTGACGTTGCGGTCCCACTCCTCGATTTCGGCCTCGTCGTCCTTGATTGGCCGTGAGAGGATCTTGCGCTCGAAGGCGTAGCGGTTCGGCAGCTTGGTCAGATGGTCGTGGGTTGCGGTCCAATCGGCCTTTGCCTGGGCGGCGGCGCGCAAGTCCATTTCCTTACGCAGGTCGGCGATGCGCAGCACCGAATAGATGAAGCTCATGGCGCCGGCGATGCCGAGCGCTAGAACGAGCTTGTCGGCGCCGTACTCGCCGAAACCGGTCATGAAGGCGACTAGGCTGTCGTCGAGCTGTAGCAGCGTGCCGAGAAGCCAGAGGGTCACGCCAGACACCACGATCGACACGCATTGCCGTCCGGCTCTGCTTTGGAAAAACACCGGCATTATGCCTTCTCCATCTCCACCTTCGCGGAAATATCACGAAAGTCTGAAATGTTTGTTGAAACCAGAAGGCGAATTATCGGAGGCGGCAGCCTGTTGCTGTGCCGCAGAGACACGCGAGGGGGCTTGTGGGGAACCAGGGCGTCGTTTGTCAGCGCGGTCGCCTTCATGGTTCCGGAGACTGGCTCATGCGGGAAAAAAACGAAGGCGAGCGTGCAAATGCATCGCTCGCCCTTTCTCGTGCTTCAGGCGGTGACGATCAGCAGTGGAACGCTGATGATGAGACCGACCAGAACCGTGACTGTGGCGACACGTATGAAACGCAGGCGTCGCGTGCGCTCGCCACTCCAATCATATGTCATTCTTCCATCTCCTTGGGACAAGGAAGTAGTCCCCGCAAAGCCGGGTTCAACAGAGATGACGCGATTTGCTTGTGCAAAGCTGGATAAGATCAGCAGTCTCTAATGCTGGAAGCGCAGAGACCAGCGCTGTTTGTTGCTGGTCATGCTGATGACGGAAAGCGGCTCGACGTCGCTCAACCAGAAGGAGGAGAGCGGCGCCTGAAGCACATGCACGATCGCTGCCCGGATGACGGCCGCATGGCTGATTGCAATGACGTGACCGTCGAGGACGGCCTGGCCATCCATCCAGCCGGCGATGCGCTTGCGCAGATCAACAAGGCTCTCGCCGCCATGCGGGGCCGCTTCCGGATCGCTCATCCACCCCATGAGGTTTTCGGGTTCTTCGGTCCCGATCGTCGTGATCGACCTGCCGGCCCAGCGGCCATGGTCGCAATCGCGAAGCGCCTGATCTATTTGGGCTTCGAAGCCGAGCGCGTCAGCAGTCTGACGGGCGCGCAAGGCGGGGCTCGTGGCTATACGGTCGGCGCGGGGCGGGGCGATCATCCTGCCGGCCTCCTCTACTGCCTTGTCCTCCAGCGGTTCGTCGAGCGGGAACAGGGCCTTGCGGCTTGCTGCCGTCCCGCCATGGCAGATCCAGGTGAGGCGCGTGTTCACAGCCGTTCTTGTCTCCCGGAATGCGGCGACAGCGTCCTTCGCCGGCTTGTGAAGTTTCGTTGACAGTCTCTTCGGCGTGCAGATATAACCGTGCTGTTGCGGGTTTGGAAGCCGGTGTAAGTCCGGCGCGGTCGCGCCACTGTGACCAGCGTGTCGAAAGCTCTTCGCGCTGGAAGTCAGACCCTACTGCACAAGCACTCTTTCGACTGAACGCGTCATTCCCGGAGGAATACATGTCTGACACCACTTTCGCGCCCGTTGCTGTACCGGCGCCGATCCCTGTAGGCGAGATCCTGCCTTGGGCGATCTTCGGCGGCCTGCTAATGCTCATCGTCCTCTATTTCGTCGGCACCGAGGAAGGTGCGATGGCGATGTTCAACGGCATGTATGTGCACGAATTCGTGCATGACGGTCGCCATCTCCTCGGCTTTCCCTGCCACTAAAGCGCTTCGCGATCGGAGTTCCTGACATGGTTGGAAACCTTCTGCTTCGCGGCATGCTCGCGGGCCTGATTGCTGGTATCCTCGTTTTCGCTTTCGCCCATACCTTCGGTGAGCCGCTGGTCGATGCGGCGATCGCCTTTGAGGAGGCGAGCGCCCAGGCGGCCGGCGAAGCTGCCGAACCTGAAATCGTCAGCCGCGCCACGCAAGCCGGTCTCGGCCTTTTCACCGGCGTCATGGCCTACAGCGTCGCCGTCGGCGGGCTCTTCGCACTTGCCTTCGCTTTCGTACACGGCCGTTTCAGCAGCCTTTCGGCGCGCGGCACCTCGGCCGTCATCGCCATTGCCGCCTTCGTGGCGGTCGTCGTCGTTCCCAGTATCAAGTATCCGGCCAATCCGCCGGCGGTCGGCAATCCCGACACGATCGGCGTCAGGACCGAGCTGTTCTTCCTGATGATCGTCGTCTCGCTTGCGGCGCTGGTTGCCGCAGTGGTGCTGTCGCGCCGCCTTTCCGAGCGTTTCGGTCTCTGGAACGGCGCGATCATCGCCGGCATCGTCTATCTCGTCTTCATCGGCGTCGTGCTCTATCTGCTGCCGCCGATCAACGAGGTGCCGGAGAACTTCTCGGCGATGGTGCTCTGGCGGTTCCGCACGACCTCACTCGGCATGCATGTGATCCTCTGGGCAACGCTCGGCCTCGCCTTCGGGGCGCTGGCGGAAAAGCGACTTGCGGTCAGGGGTGGACAACGCAGCCGGCCGGCCACGGCATTTCACTGAAGGCATCGAAGGGCGCCGCTTTGCCGGCGCCCTTAACTTTTCGAGCAAGCATGAAAATCGGCAAAACCATACCACTCCTGTCGGCGGCATTTGCAGCGGCTGCCGTTTTTTGTGTGGCTGCCGGAAGCGCTCTTGCTCATAGCCGCAGCGATGGCGGCAGCCATGCGGGCCTGGATATCCCGGAGATTTCCCACGGCGAGATGGCTGTCATGTCTGACTATCGCAGTGGGATTATCGACCTTGCATCCCGCGCAGTCGATACGAACGAGCCTTTCCGGCGCGTGCTGAACTATGCCGAAATCCAGTATTCTTACTGTCTGTGGGGCTGGATGCCGGGCAGCGTGACGGATGAGGCAAGCCCGTTCAACGAATGCGCCCATGCCTATCTGGCAGCGACCAAGGCCGTCTTGCTTTCGATGCGCGAGATGCCGCGGGAGAGGGCTGCGGCGGATGAAATCATTTCCGCGGTCGATGCCGATATGGTGCGGCGCGGTCTTGCGCTCATCACCTGCCGCTTCAGCGGCGAGGCCTTCAACACGGCCGATATCGTTAAGCCGCGCTGGAGCGGGATACCATTCCATGCCGCCAGCATGGCGTCGCTGACGGGGCTTGCCGCGTTGTTCGGACTTGGCGCGTTTACACTTCGCCGTTTCTCGCGGCCGAAAGCTCAATCGTCGGAATAGCGCTGCTCGCGCCACGGATCGCCATAGATGTGGTAGCCGTTCTTTTCCCAGAAGCCGGCCTGATCGGCGGGCATCAGCTCGATGCGGCGCAGCCATTTGGCGCTTTTCCAGAAATAGAGATGCGGCACGACGAGGCGCATCGGGCCGCCATGCTCCCGCGTCAGCGGCAGGCCTTCCCAGGCGGTGGCGAGGATCGCATCCTCTGCGGCGAAATCGGCGAGCGGCAGGTTGGTGGTATAGCCGTCATAACTCGTCAGCATGACGTAAGCTGCTTGCGGCTTCGGCATGGCGAGGTCGAGCAGATTGCGCGTCGAAACGCCCTTCCATTTGTTGTCGTAGCGCGACCATGTGGTGACGCAGTGGATATCGCTCACCCCCGTGCTCTGTTCGATCGCCTGGAAGTCGGCCCAGGTGAGGGTGAGCGGCGTTTCGACGAGGCCGCGCACCTCGAGCCGCCAGGTATCGGTCGAGATGACAGGCTGCTGGCCGAGATCGAGCACCGGCCAGTTCTTAACGAGGTGCTGGCCGGGCGGCAGGCGCTCGGCTTCGGGACGGCTGATACGGCCGGTCAGGAACTTGCCCTCTGCCGCCCAGCGGCGCTTGGATGTGGTGAGTTTGTTATCGGCGGGCGTCTGGTCGTCGCTCATGGGCGGGGGCCTCCTTGCGGTGCAGCAATAGGACATCCACCCCTGCCGGGTGTCAAGTTTCGACGGCCCCTTGGAAATCCCTACCCACCCCTCTAAACTCGGTCCGTCGGGTATGCCTCGCTGGGGAGTGGAGGCAGAAAGGGGAGGAGCCGGTTCTGTCTTCGAAATATCGTGCGATAGCGGCGTTGCTGGTGGTGCCGCTGATCATCTTCTCCTTCTTCACCTATGGGAGCGCGATTGCGACGCGCGCCTATATGGAGGAAGCCTCGGCGCAGGCAGGAACGGCGCTGCGCCTTGCCGTTTCGGCACTCAGCGGCCATCTCAACCGCTACGAGGCGTTGCCGGCGCTGATCGCCGATCACGACGACATCAAGGAACTGGTGAGCGCGCCTGAGGATGCGGCGCTGCGCGATGCGGCCAATCTCTATCTCAAGGAGATCAACGGGCTGCTGAAATCCTCCGATATCTATGTGGTCAAGCCAGACGGAGAGACGATCGCGGCCAGCAATTACGATGGGCCGGGAAGCTTCGTCGGACAGAATTTCAGCTACAGGCCCTATTTCCAGGATGCGATTGAAGGCCGGCAGGCGCGGTTCTATGCGCTCGGCACAACCTCGCTGAAGCGCGGCTATTATTTCGCCGCGCCGATCCGGATCGATGCGGATATTCGTGGCGTCATCGTCTTCAAGGTCGATATCGACACGATCGAATCCTCCTGGGGCGGCGGCGAATACAGGATTTTCGTCTCCGATCCCGAGGGCATCATTTTCATGTCCGGCAGCCCGGAATGGCTCTACGGCGCGATCCTGCCGCTGACGGCCGACCGTGTCGCCCGCACCGAGGCCTCGCGGCGTTATGCCAATGCCAGGCTGGCGGCGTTGCCGGTGACGCGTCACCACTTCGAGCAGCATGAGCTGATGACGCTGGCCAGCGAGCGCGGTTCGAGCGAATATCTGGTGCTCTCGCATTACATGCCGGCCGAGGACTGGACGGTGAACGTGCTGATGGAGACGAGTTCCATCCGCGCCCAGGCGCGCACGGCGCTTGCTGCCGTGTTTCTCATCCTGTGCATTGCCGGGCTTACGGTGGCCGTCCTTCGCCAGCGGCGGGCGCGGCTTGCCGAGCGCATGCAGATGCAGGCCGAGGCCCGCAACGAGCTGGAGAGGCGCGTCGATGAGCGCACGGCCGATCTTGCCCGCGTCAACAGCCGCATCGAAGAGGAGATCGCCGAGCGGCGGCTGACCGAGCAGCAGCTTCGACAGACGCAAGCGGACCTCATCCAGGCGGGCAAGCTTGCCGGGCTGGGGCAGATGTCGGCTGCGCTTTCGCACGAGTTCAACCAGCCGCTCGCCGCTGCCAAGACCTATACGGACAGCGCCTCCGTTCTCATCGACCGTGGGCGGACGGAGGAGGCGCGGGACAATATCCGCCGTATCGGCGGGCTGATCGACCGTATGGCTGCGATCAGCCGGCACCTGCGCAACTTCGCCCGCAAGCCGAACGAGAAGCTCGGTCCCGTTTCCCTCGACGAGGCGATGCGCGATACGCTGGAGATCATCGCCTGGCGGCTGAAGGCGGCGGATGCCGAACTGCTGCTCGCTCTCGGGCCGCGTCCGCCGGTGGTGCGCGCCGGTTCGGTGCGTCTGCAGCAGGTGCTGGTGAACGTGATCTCGAATGCGGCCGATGCGGTGGAAGGGCTGGATGATCGGCGCATCGAGGTTTCGGCCTTCGAGGAGGCCGGAAAGGTGGTGCTGACGGTGCGGGACCATGGACCGGGCGTGCCGGCGGCGATCGCCGAACGTATCTTCGACCCGTTCTTCACGACGAAGGGCGTCGGCAAGGGGCTCGGCCTCGGGCTTTCGATTTCCTACAACATCATCAAGGATTTCGGCGGCAGCCTGACTGCTGCCAATCATCCCGAAGGAGGCGCGGTGTTCCGCATCGAGCTGCAATCGGCGGCAGGATTGATGCCGGAGGCAGCGGAATGAATGATGCAAAGATCCTGCTGGTTGACGACGAGGAGGAACTGCGCCGCTCGACGGCGCAGGCGCTGGAGCTCTCCGGCTTCAGCGTCGAGACCTATTCGAACGGCGACCACGTGCTGGAACTGATCGGCTACAGCTTTCCCGGCGTCGTCGTCAGCGATATCCGCATGCCCGGCATCGACGGCATGACGCTGATGCAGAAGATCCGTGAGCTCGACCCGGAGGTGCCGGTCATTCTCGTCACCGGCCACGGCGACGTTCAGCTTGCGGTGAAGGCGATGCGCGAAGGCGCCTATGATTTCATCGAGAAGCCATTCACGCCCGAGATGCTTGCCGGGGTCATCCGCCGGGCGATGGAGCGGCGCGGCCTGGTGCTCGAAAACCGGCTGCTGAAGGCGGTTGCCGGCAAGCGCGACGATATCGAGGCGCGGCTGCCGGGGCGCACGCAGGTGATGGTGGATCTGCGCTACCGCATCCGGGCGATCGGGGCGAGCGACGCCGATACGCTGATCGTCGGCGAGACCGGGGCCGGCAAGGAGGTGGTGGCGCGGGCGCTCCATGACATCAGCGCCCGGGCGAGCCGGCCGTTCATCGCGATCAATTGTGCCGCACTGCCGGCAAACCTGATCGAGAGCGAGCTCTTCGGCCATGAGGTGGGGGCATTTCCGGGTGCGGTAAGGCCGCGTTATGGAAAATTCGAACATGGGCGCGGCGGCACGATCCTGCTCGACGAGATCGGCTCCATGCCCTTCGACCTGCAGGCAAAGTTCCTGCGGGTGCTGCAGGAACGGGTCATCTCCAGGCTCGGATCGAACGAAGTGGTGGCCCTCGACGTGCGCTTTATCGCCACGAGCAAGGTCGATCTGGAGGCGGAGGTGGCGGCCGGGCGTTTCCGCGCCGACCTCTTCTATCGGCTGAATGTCGCGACGCTGCACGTGCCGTCGCTGTCGCAGCGGCGGGCGGATGTTCCGCTGCTTTTCCTGCAGCTGGTGCGGGAGGCGGCTGCCCGCTACGGCCGGGACGAGATGGTCGTGCCGCCGGACGTGATTTCCGACATCGCTCAGCGCGACTGGCCCGGCAATGTGCGTGAATTGAGGAATGCCGCAGACCGTCTGGTCCTCGGTCTCGACAATGGCGGGCGCCAAGCCGAGGAGGCGACCGGGCTTGCGGAGCGCGTCGCCGAATTCGAACGCGGGGTCATTGCCAGCGCGCTGGTGGCGCATGGCGGCAGCCTCAGGCCGGTCTATGAGTCGCTCGGCATTTCCCGGAAGACACTCTACGAAAAGATGCAGAAATACGGTCTCGATAAGCGGATGCTGACAACCGAAAGCTAGCTCGGAGCTGGGCGGCGCTGCAATCTCGCGGTGCGATGGGTGGATTTCCACCCATCGCCAGAGCTGTTTGTTTCCAAATCGACCCATGCTGCATCGCACTGTTGTAAAATCGTCTTTCGAAAGCGACTGCGATGATTGCGGGTCGATTTTTCCAGGCGGCAAATAGGTTATCCGAACCGGCGCGGAGGATGTGTCGGCGGGCTTGCTTATTTCATCAGGGAGGAAACGATGAAAATTCTGAAGGCCATGCTCGGCCTGACCGCGGCTGCCGCGGTCTCTCTTCTCGCCGCCGCCGCTTCGGCGCAGACCTATCCCGAGCGCACCATCACCATGGTCGTGCCGTTTGCGGCCGGCGGCCCGACGGATACCGTTGCGCGCCTGGTCGCCGAATCCATGTCGAAGGATCTCGGCCAGCAGATCGTCGTCGAAAATGTCGGCGGCGCCGGCGGCACGCTCGGCGCCGGCCGCGTGGCGAGTGCCGATCCCGACGGCTACACCATACTGCTGCACCATATCGGCATGGCGACCAGCGCCACGCTCTACCGCAAGCTCGCCTACGACACGCTCGGCGCCTTCGACTATGTCGGCCTCGTCACCGAGGTGCCGATGACGATCGTTGCCCGCAAGGACATGGAGCCGACCGACCTCAAGGGGCTGATCGACTACATCAAGGCCAACAAGGACAAGGTGACGGTGGCCAATGCCGGCATCGGTGCGGCTTCGCATCTCTGCGGCATGATGTTCATGAGCGCCATCCAGACGCCGCTGACGACCGTTCCCTACAAGGGCACCGGCCCTGCCATGACCGATCTGCTCGGCGGCCAGGTCGACGTCATGTGCGACCAGACGACCAACACGACGAAGCAGATCCAGGGCGGCACGATCAAGGCCTATGCCGTGACCTCGCCCAAACGGCTCGACGTGATGAAGGACATTCCGACGGCCGTCGAAGCCGGGCTGCCGGGTTTCGAAGTCGGTATCTGGCACGGCATCTATACGCCGAAGGGTACGCCGGCTGAGATCAACGAACGTCTGTCGAAGTCGCTGCAGGTGGCGCTGAAGGATCCAAATGTCGGCGCCCGCTTCGCCGAGCTCGGCACTGCGCCATCCTCCGACGCCGATGCGACGCCGGCGGCGCTGAAGGCCAAGCTCGAAAGCGAGATCGTCCGCTGGAAAACGGTGATCGAGGCCGCCGGCGAATATGCCGACTGAGGATTATCCTCGTCAGGACATGCCGGATAAGCCCTTCACCCTAACCCTCTCCCCGTGAGCGGGGAGAGGGGACTTGCGTCACCCAACGGCTGCAAGGGGCGAAGGGCTTGCAGCATTTTCCCTTCTCCGCGCATGCGGTGAGAAGGTGCCGGCAGACGGATGAGGGCAATCGCAGCAGCACGAACCATCTCCCCAGGAGACACCATGAAATCCATCAGTTTCGATACCACCAATGCGATTTGCGGCGCGCTTTTCATCGCGACCGGCGCTTTCTTCGCCATCCAGTCGCTGGGGCTCGACCTCGGCACGGCAGTGCGCATGGGGCCCGGTTATTTTCCGCTGGTGCTTGCCGCGGTGCTCGTGCTTCTCGGCGCGATCATCTTCATTCAGGCCCTCCGCGTCGAGGGCGAGCCGATCGACGCGTTTGCCTGGCGCGGCATGCTCTTCATCCTGCCGGCACCGGTATTCTTCGGGCTGACGGTGCGCGGTCTGGGATTTGCACCGTCACTGTTCCTCACCGCCTTCATCGCCTGCTTCGCATCGCAAAAGATGAACGTATTCCTCGCGATCGTGCTGTCGCTGCTGCTGACGATCTTTTCGGTTGGGGTCTTCAGCTACGGGCTCGGGCTGCCGTTCGAGCGCTTCGGCCCCTGGGTCCGGTTCTAGGAGACGATGATGGATCTTTTCAGCAATCTTGCGCTCGGCTTTGCAACAGCCGGCACTCCGGAAAACCTGTTCTTCTGCCTGATCGGCGTGCTGCTCGGCACGCTGATTGGCGTGCTGCCCGGGATCGGCGCCACGGCGACGATCGCCATGCTTTTGCCGATCACCTTCCAGCTCGAACCGGTTTCCTCGCTGATCATGCTCGCCGGCATCTATTACGGCGCCCAGTATGGCGGCTCGACGACGGCGATCCTGATCAACATGCCGGGCGAATCCTCCTCGGCCGTCACCGCGATCGACGGCTACCAGATGGCCCGCAAGGGCAGGGCGGGGGCAGCGCTTGCAATCGCGGCGCTCGGCTCGTTCTTCGCCGGTACCGTGTCAACCTTCCTGGTCGCGATCTTCGCGCCGCCGCTCACCGCAATCGCGCTGCAATTCGGCTCGGCGGAATATTTCTCGCTGATGATCGTCGGCCTCGTTTCCTCGATCGCTCTCGCGCATGGTTCTGTCGTCAAGGCGCTGGCGATGGTGGCGCTCGGGCTGCTACTCGGCCTCGTCGGCACCGACATCTATACCGGCACACCGCGCTTCACGCTCGGCATCCGTGAATATGCCGACGGGCTGAACTTCGTGGCGCTTGCCGTCGGCGTGTTCGGGGTGGCCGAAATCCTGCGCAACCTCGAGGGCGAGTCGACACGCACGGTGCTGATGGCCAAGGTCACCGGCCTTTTGCCGTCCCGCCAGGAATTCAAGGAGATGATCGCACCGGTCATTCGCGGTACGGCGATCGGTTCGGCGCTCGGCATCCTGCCGGGCGGTGGCGCCATCCTTGCCTCCTTCGCCTCCTATACGGTGGAAAAGCGGATGTCGAAGACGCCGGAGGAATTCGGCAAGGGTGCGGTTGCCGGCGTCGCAGGGCCGGAATCGGCAAACAATGCCGGCGCGCAGACCTCGTTCATTCCGCTGCTGACGCTCGGCATTCCCGCCAACCCCGTGATGGCGCTGATGGTCGGGGCGATGATCATCCAGGGCATCGTGCCCGGTCCGAACGTCGCCACCGAGCAGCCGGCGCTGTTCTGGGGCATCATCGCCTCGATGTGGATCGGCAACCTGATGCTGGTCATCCTCAACCTGCCGCTGATCGGGCTCTGGGTGAAGCTCTTGACCGTGCCCTACTACGTGCTCTTCCCGATCATCATGGCCTTCTGCTCGATCGGGGTCTACAGCGTCAACGCCAACGTCTACGATCTCTACGCCGTCTCCTTCTTCGGGCTTATCGGCTACGTGCTGGCGAAGCTTCGCTGCGAACCCGCGCCGCTTCTGCTCGGCTTCGTGCTTGGGCCTCTACTCGAAGAGAACCTCCGGCGCGCGATGATCCTGTCGCGCGGCGATCCGACCACCTTCGTCACGCGGCCGATCAGCGCCACTCTTCTCGCCATTGCGGTCGCCGTGCTGATCGTCGTCTTCCTGCCGAGCGTCAAGAAGAAGCGCGAGGAGGTGTTCGTCGAGGAGGCGTAGAGCATGATGTCGAAAGTGTGAGCGGTTTTCGGACGATATCATGCTCTAACTCTTTAATTGAGAACAGGATTCAGATTTTTGGGACGGCCTAAAATCATCCTGTTCTGGGGTTGAACTTGTGGGTCGTTTGATAAACAAAGAATGATCTGATGCGGGCGCCGATTGGGCGCCCGTTTCGCATGACAGGATATCCAGGCCCCAGGAGCATTGCCCGATGAGCATTCCCGCCCGGATCAAGGACGATCTGCCGTTTCTGACCGCCTTGCGCCGCGACCTGCATGCCCATCCCGAACTCGGTTTCGAGGAGGAGCGCACCGCCGGCATCGTTGCGAGGCTTCTCGAGGAAGCCGGCATCACGGTGCATCGCGGTCTCGGCGGCACCGGCGTGGTCGGCATGCTGCAGCTCGGCAACGGCAAACGCAGGATCGGGCTGCGCGCCGACATGGATGCGCTCGCCATGCCTGAAATGGCGGAGCGGCCCTATAAATCGACCGTGCCCGGAAAGATGCATGCCTGCGGCCATGACGGTCATACGGCGATGCTGCTTGGCGCCGCGCGGCATCTTGCGGCAACGCGGGATTTTTCCGGCACGGTGCATTTCATCTTCCAGCCGGCCGAGGAAGGGCGAGGCGGAGCAAGGCGCATGGTCGAGGAGGGGCTGTTCACGCTTTTCCCCTGCGATGCCGTCTATGGGCTGCATAACATGCCCGGGCTTGCGGTCGATGAGATCGCCGTGGTCGAGGGGTCGCAGCTTGCCTCCTCCGACAGCTGGCGCATGACCTTCCGTGGGACCGGCACGCACGGCGCCAAGCCGCATCTCGGCCGCGATCCGATCACGGCCGCCGGCACCTTCCTGTCATCACTGCAGACGATCGTCGGACGGGTGGTCGACCCGCTGCAGCCGGCCGTCGTCAGCGCCTGTTTCCTGCAGGCGGGCGACCCGAAGGCGCTGAACGTCATTCCTGATATCGTCGAGATCGGTGGGACGGCGCGGGCCTATTCACCCAATGTGCGCGACCAGTTGGAGACCGAGATCGGACGATTGGCGCATGGCACTGCGGCCATGTACGGAATTGCTGTGGACTATGTATTCGAGCGGCGGATTCCGCCTGTCATCAATGACGCGGATGCGACCGCACGGGCGCTGGCAGTGGCCGGCTCGGTCTTCGGCGGGAAGGTGCAGACAAGCTTTCCCCCGTCGACGGCAGGCGACGATTTCGCCTTCTTCGCCCAGAACGCGCCGGGCTGTTACGTCTGGCTCGGCAACGGCCCGGCAGTGGATGGGGCTCTGCATCACAACACGGCCTATGATTTCAACGATGAAGCGCTGGGATATGGGGCGGCCTATTGGGTGGCGCTGGTCGAGCGAGAATTGAAGGTTTGATTATCTGCTGCCTAATTGCCTAAATCGGAATCGGTTTTAGGAATTAGGCAGCAGTTCAAATTGTTACATTCGTCAATGTCCATCAATCCATCGGCGATTCCTCAACCCTTGCTGTCCCGCGCGTGGCATGGATGAAGGCGCACACGAAGCCGATCGCCAGCACAAGCACAATGGTCGGCGCCGGCGCGCTGTCGATGAAGAAGGACAGGTAGACGCCGACAAAGGAACCGATCACGGCAATGGCGACGGAGAGGAGCAGCATCGTGCTGAACTTGCGGGTGAGCAGGAAGGCGATGGCTCCCGGCGCAATCAGCATGGCGATCGAAAGGATGATGCCTACCGCCTGCAAGGCGCCGACGATCGTCAGCGAGATGAGGGCGAGAAGGCCGTAATGCAGCAGGTTGATCCTGAGGCCCACCGCTCTCGCCTGGGCGGGGTCGAAGGCGTGCAGCAGGAAGTCCTTCCATTTCACACCAAGAATGACAGCTGTAATCGCAGCGATGACGGCCGACTGCCCGATGTCGCGCCAGGAGACACCGAGCATGTCGCCGAACAGGATGTGGTCGAGATGCACGTCGGACTGGATCTTCACATAAAGAACCAGTCCGAGCCCGAACATGCCGGAGAAGACGATGCCCATCACCGTATCCTGTTTGATACGGCTGTTATCTTTCAGGAAACCGGTGGCGATAGCGCAAAACATGCCGGCCACGAAGGCGCCGATCGCGAAGGGTATGCCGACGATATAGGCGATGACAACGCCGGGAAAGACGGCGTGGCTGATGGCGTCTCCCATCAGAGACCAGCCTTTCAGAACCAGGAAGCAGGACAACAGCGCCATCGGGATTGCGACCAGCACCGAGATCACCAGCGCATTGACCATGAAGCCGAACTGGAAAGGCGAAAGAAGCGTCTCGACCATGTTCATGGCGCTGCCTCCAGCGCCTGCGCGGCGCGTCTGCGCGCCGCCAGCATGCCGTGTTTGGGTGCGAAGAAGAACGCGATCAGGAAGATTGCCGTCTGCAGCACGACGATGATGCCGCCTGTCGCGCCATCGAGGAAGTAACTCGCATAAGCGCCGACGAAACTGGTCATCGATCCGATGATGACCGCGATCACAAGCAGCCGCGGGAAGCGGTCGGTCAGCAGATAGGCGGTCGCTCCGGGCGTCACCACCATGCAGATGACGAGGAATGCACCGACGGTCTGCAGCGCCGCGACGGTGGAGGCAGACAGCAGCGTGAAGAAAATGACCTTGAGAGCGGTCGGATTGAGACCGATCGATCGGGCATGGCTCTCATCGAAGAAAGTGACCATCAGGTCCTTCCATTTGACGAGCAGGACGGTGAGCGACACGAAGCCGATGATGGCGAGTTGCAGCGTATCCTCGGGCGTGATGGCGAGAATGTTGCCGAGCACGATCGTCTGGATGTTGACCGCCATAGGCTTGAGCGAAACCATGAACAGGCCCAGCCCGAAGAAGGAGGAGAAGATCAGGCCGATGATGGCATCTTCCTTCAGCCTGGTGCGCTGGTTGAGGAAAAGCATCGCTGCGGCAGCGAGCCCTCCGGAAAAGAAGGCTCCGATCGAAAAGGGAAGTCCAAGCATATAGGCGCCGGCAACGCCGGGAACGATCGCGTGCGAGAGCGCGTCGCCGATCAGCGACCAGCCTTTCAGCATCAGATAACAGGAGAGGAAAGCGCAGACGCTGCCGACAAGGGCGGACACCCACATGGCATTGAGCATGTATTCGTAGGTGAAGGGTTGCAGGAGGTCGGCTATCATTCCCGGCCCCCGTTGACACTATCGGACCTCCGGGCAGTCGCTTCGCCACCCTGCAGGATCAGCGGGCGCTCATCATCGGGTATGACGCCGATCGACGTTGGCCTGCCGTTCTGCGCTTCGCTCAACACGAAATGTCGCAGCACGCCGCCAAATGCCTTTTCCAGATTTTCCTGCGTAAAAGTCTCGACGGTCGGGCCGTAGGCGAGCACCGTGCCCTTGATCAGGATGGTCCGGTCGCAGAACTCCGGCACGGAGCCGAGACTGTGAGTGGAGACCAGCATGACGCGGCCTTCATCCCGCAGTTCGCGCAGGAGCTTGATGATCTGGTCCTCGGTTTTTACGTCGACGCCGGTAAAGGGTTCATCGAGCAGAATGACCCGGCCGTCCTGCGCCAGTGCGCGCGCCAAGAAGACCCGCTTCCTCTGGCCGCCGGAGAGTTCGCCGATCTGGCGCTTGCGAAACTCGCTCATGGCGACGCGGGCGAGCGCGGACGCCACTGCCTCGTGGTCTGCGGCCTTCGGGATGCGCATCATGCCCATGTGGCCGTAGCGGCCCATCATCACGACATCCTCGACCAGCACCGGGAAGTTCCAGTCGACTTCTTCCGATTGCGGCACATAGGCGACGAGGTTCTTGCGCAGCGCCTCTTCGACCGGCATGCCAAGCACGCGAATGTGGCCCCTGGCGAGACGCACGAAACCCATGATCGACTTGAAGAGCGTCGACTTGCCTGAACCGTTGACACCGACCAACGCGGCGATCGTGCCCGTGGGGATCTGGAAGCTCGCATCCCTCAGGGCCGTATGTCCGTTGCGGTAAGTGACGGTCGCATCCTTCACCGTGATCCCCGATCCCGCATCCGAGGATGCGGGGCGGACAAGACTGTTAAGCACGGTCATTGCGACAACCCATCGGCGAGACCCTTCGCAACGGTATCGGAGGTCACGCGCAGAAGATCGATATAGGTTGGCACCGGGCCGTCGGCTTCGCTCAGCGAGTCGACATAGAGTACGCCGCCATAATGCGCGCCGGTTTCGCGCGCCACCTGCCGGGCCGGTTTATCGGAAACGGTGCTTTCGCTGAAGACGGTTGGAATCTTGTTTTCCTCGACCGCATCGATCACCTTGCGAACCTGTTGGGGCGTGCCTTGCTGGTCGGCATTGATCGGCCAGAGATAGAGTTCCTTCAGCCCGAAATCGCGTGCAAGATAGGAAAAGGCGCCCTCGCTCGAGACCAGCCAGCGCTTGTCCTCGGGAATTTTGTCGAGGGTGGCGCGGATTGGAGTGATCGTCGCTTCGATCTTCTGCTTGTAGGCCTCGGCGTTAGCCTTGTAGGTCTCCGCATTCGCCGGATCATACTTTGCGAAAGCATCACGGATATTGTCGACGTAGATCAGGGCGTTCTTCGGCGACATCCAGGCATGGGGATTGGGCTTGCCTTCGTAGGGGCCTTCCGAGATGCCCATCGGTTCGATGCCATCGGAGACGACGGCACCGGGGACGTCGTGCAGGTTCTGGAAGAACTTTTCGAACCAGCGCTCGAGATTGAGCCCGTTCCAGATAATGAGCTGTGCACCTTGGGCCCGCTGGAGGTCGCCCGGCGTCGGCGCATAATTGTGGATCTCCGCGCCCGGCTTGGTGATCGATTCCACGATCGCGGCATCACCGGCCACGTTTTTTGCCATGTCGGCAATCACCGTGAAGGTCGTCACCACCTTGAACTTCGAATTGGTTGTCTGTTGGGCAACGGCGGGAAAGGCAACCAGCACGGCCGCAAATGCCACCCCTATCATTCCGGCCAGGACCGACCGTCTTTCCCTATAGAACATATATTTCCCCTCTTTCTGCTATTGCGACCGAATTGCAAATGCCGCGGAGAGTCGAACAAGTTGCGATTCAGAATGATTTGCAAAAGATGCTTGACGACCCTTACTTCGAGTATTGTGCAATTGAGAATGATTTGCAACAACGATCCGAACCAGGTACCGAAAATGACGGCAGCAGGACCCGACGGGCTGGCTGCGGTCAACCTCATCGAACAACCCATACCGGGATTTGCCGTAACGGCGCATAGTTCGACCGGTTAGGCGTTGGGGGCACACGGCACGCTTGCTGGCGGAGCTGCGCTTTCCGCGGTCTACAAGATCTCAGAGCATGATGCCGAAAAGGGAAAGCGGTTTTCGGACGGCATGTGCTCTCACTATCTAACTTAGAACAGGACTTTCCAGCACCTTGCCGGTCACCACATCGGCAATCCCACGATCGGTCTGGTGCGGGCCGGCATTGCAGGCGAGTGTTGCGCCGAAGCAGGCCTTGAAGACCCGATAGGGTGGTTTCCAGTCGACGATTTTTTCCATCGCGTTGCGGATGCCGGCGAAGGCCAGGGCGGTGTCCTTCAGCGATGTATCCGTCACCAGGCCGGAGAGCGGCAGCGGGAGGAGCGCCTCGATCCTGCCGTCTTTGGCGACCGCCATGCCGCCGCCGGCTGATATGACAGCGTTGGCGGCGAGCGCCATGTCGCCCGCATTGCCGCCGAAGACGGTGAGGTTGTGGCTGTCGTGCGAAACGGTGGTACAGAAGGCGCCGCGCCATTCACCCCAGCCGGTGAGGAAGCCGATACGCGGGGTAGCATCTGCTTTGCCGTGGCGATGGGCGACTGAAATCATGGCGCTGCCGGCCGGCGGCACGACGAAACCGTCCCTGACCTCGGTTTCGGCCTCGCCCCATTGCGTGAAGCGCGGGCGGTCGATGGTGGCGACGCGGACGCGCTCGCCCTTCGCCGGAATGCGGAAATCATTCTCGGTCAGCGGCGGCAGCTTCACCGAATTGACAAGCGGTGCCGTATCAATCTGCTGGACGGCCGCCTCCATGCTGCCGTTGCGGGCAACGATACGGCCGCCTGATATGACGAGCCGCGCCCGGAATTCCGCGAGGTCTTCGAAGAGCACGATATCGGCACGGCGGCCGGCGGCGACGAGGCCGAGATCGGAACGCTGCAGACGGTGTGCGGCGTTGAAGGTCGCGGCGCGGATGGCCCATTCCGGCTTCATGCCGTAGCGCACCAGGCGCCTGATGACGTCGTCGAGGCCGCCGCCTTCCTGGAGTTCGTCGGGAAAGACGTCGTCGGTGCAGAGCGTGACGGTCGGGGGCAGATGGCCGAGACCGTTCAGCACCTCGACGAACTCCTTCAGCAGGTGGTCGTGCGAGCCGCGCAGTTCGATCGTCAGGCCGGCGGTAAGCTTGGCGAGGAGATCGGCGCCGGAGGTCAATTCATGGTCGGAGGTGATGCCCGATGCCATGAAGGCGTTGAGATCTGCGCCTTCGAGGCCACGGGCGTGGCCGCAGACGAGCTTGCCGGCGGCAAGGCCGGCATTGACGATATCAGTCATGCGCGGATCGCCGTCGATGACGCCGCGCATGTTCATGACTTCGGCGACGCCGCCGATGGCGGCGGAGTGCAGCATCTCGGCGATGACGGAGGCATCAAAATCGGCGCCGGCCTGTTCCAGGCCCGGCGCGGAGGGCACGCAGGAGGGCGCGAGCAGGATGACGCGCAGCGGCAGGCTGCGCGCCGCCTCGATCGCCCAGCGCACGCCGTCGAGCCCATGGACGTTGCCGAATTCATGCGGATCCCAGACGATCGTGGTGACGCCGCGCGGCAAGACGGCGCTCGCATATGCGGCGGGTGTCACCATCGAACTTTCGATATGCATGTGCGTGTCGATCAGGCCGGGTGTCAGGATACTGCCCGCAGCATCGATGACCTCGGCGGCATCCGTGCGGCTTGCCGGGGCATGGACGCTTGATATCAGCGCGCCGACGAGGCCGATATCGGCTTGCCGGATCAGGCCCGTCACCGCATCGAGCAGCCGGCCGCCGGTGATCAGCATGTCGAAGGGGGCATCGCCGCGCGCAGCAGCGACGGCGCGGGCGCGCAAGGCGGGATCATTGAGATCGGCGGGTTCTTGACGCGGAATGGCGTTCATTTGCGGGCCTCGTTGACCAAAGCGGTGAGAATGATGACACGCGCCATGTCGGCATCGATGTCGGCGGCGAATTGGGCATTGAAGGTCGCATGCGTGGCGCGGGTCTCGACAACGGTGCGCCCACGGGTCAAGGCGCCCTGTAGCTCGACGTCGATACGGGCGGGGCGGAAGCTGACGATATCTGGAGCGACGAAGGCGACGGCGGCGGAAGGGTCGTAGATTGCCATGGCCGGGCGGCCGCGGCTGGTGCCGATGCGGATATAACCCGAGAGCATATCGGCGATGAGTTCGGCATTGGCGCCGCCGGCATTGCGCACCGGCTCGGCATCCTCGGGTCTTGCCAGCACCTTGCGGCAGAGGTCGAGATCGACCATGCGCAGCGGCAGGCCGTGGGCGATGACGATCGACAGGGCCTCGGGATCAGCAAGCGCATTGAATTCGGCGGAGGCCGTATGGTTGCCTGATGTGACACCGCCGCCCATCCAGACGAGTTCGGTGATGCGGGCGGCAAGATCGGGCCGGGCAAGCGCCACGGCGGCGATGTTGGTGAGCGGGCCAAGCGCCAGGATGCGGTGCTGGCCTTTACGCTCCAGCCAACGGCAGAGTGCTGCGAAGGCGTCGCTTTCGGCAGGGGCTGCTGCCTTCGGCAGGCTCTTGCCTGACGTGGGGATGCCGGTTTCACCGAGGATCGCCTGAGCGGTTTCGAGCTTGCCGAGCACGGGCATGGCGCGGCCGGTGTGGATGGGGAATTTCCAGCCGAAGGCACTGGCGGCGCCGGCGGCGTTTATCCTCACCTGCGGCAGCGGCGTATTGCCGAAGACCAGCGATAGACCGTCGATCTCGAATTCAGACTGCACCACCACCAGAATGGCGGCGATGTCGTCGAAGCCCATGTCAGTGTCGATCCAGACGCCCATGATTTCACCCGAACCGTTTGAGGCTTGCCGCGTCGGCAACCGGCAGATCGAAGGCGAGCGCGGTATCGAGGAGGGGGGTTGCCGAGGCAATGAAAGCTTTTTTCATCTTACATGTTCTCCATCTCTGAAGTCTTTTGTGGCGGTTTCGCAGGCCCGGATGATTGACGGACGATCAGCTGCATGGCGACGCGTTTGATCTTCGCGGTAACAAGCACGCCCTCCCGGATGCTGCTTGTTTTTATGGTATCCACCAGCGCCGACACGGCAATTTCGGCAATCCTATCCATGTCCATCCGGACCGTCGTCAGCGACGGCGTAACAACAGACGACCAGATGAGGTCGTCGAAGCCGGTGACGCTGACATCGGTGGGAATGTTGATGCCCGCCTGCTGCAACTCCGTCAGCGCGCGCAGCGCCTGCAGGTCGGAAAGGGCTGCGAAGGCGGTGAAACCTTGGCTGACCTTTTCGGCGAGACCGAGCGGGCAGCCGCTGCCGTTCTCCTGCTCCAACTGGTCGATCCACAGGGTTTCCGAATGCATGCCCGGGCGCATGCCGGAGCGGATGCCGCCGGCGCGGTCGTTCTGGACGTTGGATTCCTGATTGTTGCCGATGATGAGGATACGGCGATGGCCGAGGCCTGCGAGATGGCCGGCGATTTCGAGCCCGCCCTGCCAGTGGTCGGCGGAAACGGTGTTGCCAGGCGTCGAGGGAGTGTCGATGATGGCGACGGGACAGGCGGCGGACGAAATGCGGGTGCCGCGGCGGGGAATGATGACCATGCCGTCAACGCCGCGCTCGACCAGCCGGTTGATCGCCTCGGTCTGGGCGGCGACATCGCCGCGGGAATCGGCGATCAGGACGCCGTAACCGGCGGCGGAGGCGGCGAATTCGATCGCCTGTGCGATCTTCGGGAACAGCGGATTGGCTATATCGGGCAGCACCAGGCCGAGAACGCCGCTGCGGCCGGTCCGCAGCGCCCGGCCGGCCTGGCTCGGGACGTAACCGAGCTCGGCTGCATGCTCGCGAATTCGTTCGACCAATTGACCGGAGACCCGGCCTTTGCCGGAAAGCGCATTGGAGACCGTGGCGACGGAGACGCCGAGCGACGTCGCTATCCTGTTGAGGTTCGGTCCCGGGCGCGATGCTGTCATGACTGACGATCATTCTGATTAATCGTTTAATCAGATTAATAGCTCGGCTTTTTCCGCATGTCGAATCCGAATTCATCTTATGCGCAATTATTCGGTTGCGGCACGCCGCGGATAAGAAAAAGCCCCGCGAGACGATCGCGAGGCTTTGTACTTCTCAGGTCGATTGAAGCAGCTGTCAGCCCCTGACGGCCACAACCTTCGCCGCCGGTGCGGTGGTCTTGCCGCCGGGGGCGAAGCCGCCGCCGACTGCGATGTTCAGCGATACGTAGTCCTTGGCCATCTGCTGGACGGCTGCGGCAAGGCTTGCCTGGGCGAGCGAAACCTGGCGCTGGGCGTCAAGAACGTCGAGCAGCGAAGAAGCACCGTCCTTATAGGATGCGGTCGAAAGTTCGAGCGTTTCCTGCGTGGTCTTCACCTGGGCTTGAAGCGCCGAAACCGTGCGGGCGTCGCGCCGGACAGCCGAAAGTGCATTCTCGACCTGTTCAATTGCGGTCAGTACCGTCGACTTCCAGTTGAGATAGGCCGTCGCGGCATTGGACTGCGCCGTCTTCACGCCGGCGCGCAGGGTACCGCCATCGAAGATCGGCAGGTTGAGGGTGGGGCCGAAGGACCAGGGCGTCAGGCCGCCATGGATGCCACGCTGGTTGATGTAGGCCGGCGAGATCGAGCCGCTGAGCGATATGCTCGGATAGAGCTGCGCCTGGGCCACGCCGATCTGGGCCGTTGCGGCCGCGAGGTCGCGTTCCGCCACTCGGATGTCGGGACGGTTGCGGATCAGGTCGGCCGGGATGCCGGAGGTGATGCCGCCGCGGAATACCGGCTGGCCATAGCCCTTCAGCAGATCATCGACAAGGGTTGCGGCCGGCAGGCCGAGCAGCGTGGCGATGTGATGGGCCGAAATGCGTATGTTGGTTTCGAGGCCGGGAATTTCGGCGAGCGTCGACTGCACCAGGCCTTCGGCCTGAACGACGTCGAGCCGCGAGGCGGCGCCGGCTTCTAGCTGGAACTTGGTCAGTTCGTAAGTTTCCTGACGGGACTTCAGGTTGGCCTTCGAAAGCGCCAGGCGCTGCTGATAATAGCGAACGTCGATATAGCTCGAGACCAGGTCCTGCACGAGGGTCAGCTTGGCAACGTCTGCCGATGCGTAAGCAGAATCGAGCGAAGCGAGAGCGCTCTCGGTGTTGCGCTTGTAGAGGCCGAAAATATCGAGCAGCCAGGTCAGCTGTGCTTCGCCGCCGCTGGTGTTGCGCGTGTCGAACTGCGTGCGCAGCTCGCCCTTCTGGCCGCTGATCGTGTGCGAGGCGCCGACGGTCAGGTTCGGCAGGGCGCCGGCTCCTGCGACGGTGACGTTGGCGGACGCCGCATTTATGCGTTCGATTGCCTGCTGGATTGACAGGTTCTGGTCCAGGCCGGACTGGACGAGGCCGTCAAGCTTGCGGTCTCTGAAGGCGCTCCACCAGGCCACGGTGGTAACATCGCCATCGCTCTTGGTTCCACCCTCTCCGAATTTGGCGGGCAGCGGCATCTCAGGAGGAACATGATCCGGGCCCACAACGCAGCCCGACAACAATAACAATAATGCCGGTGTGGCAAAACGAAGAGATACCATTCATTTCATCCTGTACTCGAGCAAGTCAATTCTTGTCCAAAGCTTCATGCTTCACTATCGGCCGCCGCGCCTCGTTCTACCAAAAACACCATTCCGAAGCATTCGGGCGCAATGTAGCAACGGCAACTGCATTATCACAGTGCATTTATATCACAGTCCTGCCGCATTTTTGCCGCGTGTGGCAAAGATGCGTCGAATGACGACGAAAAACGACGGCACGAAGAAAATTCCGAGCATTGTCGCCGCCAGCATGCCGCCGAGAACGCCGATGCCGATGGCATTCTGTGCCGCCGAGCCCGCGCCTGTCGCGATCGCCAGCGGCACGACGCCGAGAATGAAGGCAAGCGAGGTCATGATGATAGGCCGCAGGCGCAATCGCGCCGCTTCCAATGTCGCCTCGTAGAGCCCCATGCCGCTTTCCATGCGGTCCTTGGCGAATTCGACAATCAGGATGGCGTTCTTCGCCGCCAGCCCGATGGTTGTGAGCAAGCCGACCTTGAAATAGACGTCGTTCGCCTGGCCGAACAGGGTTGCCGCCGTCAGCGCCCCGAGGATGCCGACAGGTACCGCCATGATCACCGAGAACGGGATCGACCAGCTTTCGTAAAGCGCTGCCAGGCAGAGGAAGACGACCAGCACTGAGATCGCGTAGAGCATCGGCGCCTGCGAACCGGATAGCCGCTCCTGATAGGAGATGCCCTGCCAGGCGACCGTATAACCGCCGCCGAGCTCATTGGTCAGTGCCTCCATTTCGTTCATCGCATCGCCGGAGGAAACCCCGGGAGCAGATGCGCCGTCAAGCGGAATGGCGCTGACGGCGTTGAAGCGGGCAAGCGAGGGCGCACCCTTCACCCACTCCGTGCGGGTGAAGGCGGAGAAGGGCACCATTTCGCCGTCATTGTTGCGGGCGTACCAGTGGTTGAGGTCGCTCGGTTGCATGCGGAAGGGCGCATCCCCCTCGACGTAGACCGGCTTGATCTCACCGTTGAGCGTGAAGTCGTTGACGTCGCGGCCGGTGAAGATGATCGACAGCATCGAATTGACCGAGGCGATGTCGACGCCCATGGCGCCGATCTTCTCCTGATCGAGCACGATGCGCATCTGCGGCTCGACTTCCTTGTTGCTGCTGCGCAGCGCCACGATCTTGCCCGAGCTATTGCCCATCTGGATCAGCCGCTTGGAGGCGGCCGTCAGGGCGTCGTTGCCGTGGCCGCCTGTGTCGACGAGATACATGGAGAAGCCGCTCGACACGCCGAGACCCTGGATCGCCGGCGGCAGCAGCGCGAAGACCTGCGCCTCGCGGATCGCAAAGAAGCTGCGCAGCGCACGGTTGACGACCGATTGAGCGCTCAGCGTCGGATCGGTGCGCTGTGCGAAATCCTTGAGCTTGGTGAAGACGATGGCACTGTTCTGGCCGGAACCGCTAAAGCCGAAGCCGAGCGCGCCGAATACGGAATCGACGGCGTCCTTCTCGTTTTCACGATAATATTTCTCGACCTTTTCGACGACTGCCTGGGTCTGCTGCGTGGTCGAGCCCGGCGGCGTGGTGACGATGGTCAGCAGCACGCCCTGGTCTTCCTGCGGCAGGAAGGAGCTCGGCAGGCGGGTGAAGAGATAGGCGCAACCGGCGCCGACCAGAAGGAAGACGAGCATGACGCGGATCGGCCGTTTCAGCAGATAGCCGATGGCGCTGATATAGCCGTTGGTCGAGCGCGTGAAGTTGCGGTTGAACCAGTCGCCGACGCGGTGCTTCCTGTGTTCGCCGACCGGCTTCAGCATCGTGGCGCAAAGTGCGGGCGTCAGCACGAGGGCGACCAGCGCCGACAGCAGCATGGCCGAGACGATGGTGATCGAGAACTGGCGATAGATGATGCCGGTCGAACCGCCGAAGAAGGCCATCGGAATGAAGACGGCGGTGAGGACGAGCGCGATGCCGACGATGGCGCCGGTGATCTCGCCCATCGATTTTTCCGTCGCTTCGAGCGGCGAAAGCTTTTCTTCGGACATGATGCGTTCGACGTTTTCGACGACGACGATGGCGTCGTCGACGAGAAGGCCGATTGCCAGCACCATGGCGAACATCGTCAAGGTATTGATCGAGTAGCCAGTGACCGCCAGCACCCCGAATGTGCCGAGCAGCACCACGGGAACGGCAATCGTCGGGATCAGCGTCGCCCGCAGGTTCTGCAGGAAGACGAGCAGCACCACGAAGACGAGTACGATCGCCTCGATCAGCGTATGCACGACCTTCTCGATCGACAGTTCTACGAAGGGCGTGGTGTCGTAGGGATAGGTGATCTCCACGCCTGCCGGCAGGCCGCGGCCGATGACCTCGAGGGCGGAGCGCACGCGGGCGGCGGTATCGATGGCGTTGGCGCCGATCGCAAGGTTGACGGCAAAACCGGTCGACGGCTGGCCGTTGTACCGCGAACTGCCGCCGTAGCTTTCCTGGCCGATCTCGATGCGCGAGACGTCGCTCAAGCGCACCGTCGCGCCGTCCTTTTCGACCTTCAGGATGATGTGCTCGAAATCGGCAACGGTAGTCAGCTGGCTTTGGGCGGTGATGGTGACGTTGATCTGCTGGCCGGGGATAGTCGGCTGGGCGCCGAGCGAACCGACGGAGACCTGGGTGTTCTGCGCCTGGATGGCTGACGTCACGTCGCTCGGCGTCAACTGGTATTTCAGCAGCTTGAACGGATCGAGCCAGACGCGCATGGCGTATCCCGAACCGAAGACATTGATGCTGCCGACGCCTTCCAGGCGCTGGATCTGATCCTCGATCGAGGTCGACATGATATTGCCAAGGTCGACGGAGTTGCGTTTGCCGTCGGTCGAAACAAGCGAGCCGACGAGAAGGATGCTCGAGGTCGAGCGGGTGACGCTGATGCCGGCATCGATGACGTCGCTTGGAAGCTGCGACTGAACCAGCTGCAGCTTGTTCTGCACCTGCACCTGGGCGATATCGGGGTCGGCGCTCGTTCCGAAGGTGAGCTGTATGCTGGCCGAACCCGTCGATGAGGTCGAGGTCATATAAGTGAGATCGTCGAGGCCGGTCATGCCATCCTCGATGATCGTCGTCACCGATTTCTCGACAGTCTCGGCGCTGGCACCGCGATATGTGGCGTTGATGCGAACCGTCGTCGGGGCGATGTCGGGATATTGCGAGATCGACAGCGTGAAGATCGCCAGCAGGCCGGCGAGCATGATGGTGATCGCAATGACCCAGGCGAAAATCGGACGTCGGATGAAAAACTTGGCCATCGGTTGTTCCTGTGCGGCTGAGACGGTGACGAGCGGGGCTCAGCGATTACTTCGCTGCAGGCTTCTGCGCGTCACCGGCCGCGGGCTGCTCGGCAGGCACGACCACGCCGTTGTCGTTGATCTTCATCGGGACCGGCTTCACCGGCATACCTGCGGTGATCGACTGCAGGCCGCTGACGATCAGCTGATCGCCGTCCTTGATGCCGTCGGTCACGAGCCAGGAATTGTTGGAGGGCGAGCTGTTCTCAAAGGCGCGGGTTTCGACCTTGCCGTCGGCGGAAACGAATTGTGCCGTCAGCCGGCCGTTGGCGTCACGGCTCGTCGCCAGCTGCGGGAGCGAATAACCGGCCTCGGCGCCGAGCTCGACGGTTGCGCGGACATACATGCCCGGCAGCACGATACGGTCGGGATTGGGAAAGAGCACGCGGATGATGAATGTGCCGGTGGTCTCGCTGACCACCTGCTTCGACATGTCGAGCTTGCCCTGCTGGTTGTATTCCTTGCCGTTTTCGAGGATCAGATGGAAGACGACATTGGCTTCGCCCTTGATGTCGCCAGCGGCCATCGCATCGCGCAGCTTCAAGAGGTTGGTGCTCGATTCCGTCAGCGAGATGTAGATCGGATCGAGCTGGCGGATCGTCGTCAGCGCCGTCGTCTGGTTGGCAGAGACGACGTTGCCGACATTAACGGCCGTCTGGTCGATGATGCCATCGAAAGGGGCGACGATCCTGGTGTGGTCGAGGTCGATCTGTGCAGCGGAAAGCGAGGCCTTTGCCGACTCGACTTCCGCCTTGGCCTGGAGCAGCGTCGTCTTGGCAGTTTCGAATTCGATCTGGGTGGCGCCACTGCCGACGAGGCGCTGGTAGCGGTCGAGATTGCTTTCAGCGCTCGGCACGCTGGCTTGCGCCTTGGAGATTGCCGCCTTGGCCTGCTCGACGGCAGCGATATAGGGTGCATCCTCGATCTGGTAGAGAAGGTCGCCCTTCTTGATTTCGCCGCCTTCCTTGAAGGCGATCTCACGGATGAGGCCGCTCACCTGCGGCCGGATATCGGCTGTCTGAAATGTCTCGGCACGGCCGGGCAGGATCGTGGTGATCGGGAACGTGCCCTTGGTCAGCGTGATCACGCCGACGGGGGACGCCTGTTGTGCCGCGCCTGCGCCCGCATTGCCGGCGGGCTTGGAGCCATTGTCGCTGCAGGCGGCGAGAAGGGCTGCGAATGCCAGAGCCGAGGAGATGAGGAGGGCACGCCGTATCATGCTGAATTCCTGTGCGGTGGCAATCGCCGTTCAATCCACGCGCTCGGCCCACGGGCTCGGCTGGGCCGAGCGCAGGCTTATATAAGCGTCAGGATTGGTTTGGCTTCAAATGCCGTTATCCGAATTTAAGAAAAGCTTTACGAAGTGACGTAATTCAGCAATCATCACTTAGCAAGCGCTATTTTGCAGTGCGGCATCGACGAAACACACGATTTTTTCGGCGCGATGCACGAGCGTCTCCTTGTCGTCGCGGGCGATCATGACAGGGTGCAGCACGCAGGCCAGGACATCTGCGACCGTATGTGCCGCGCTCTTTGGATCGCGGCAATGATAACGTCCCTCCGCCATGCCTTCGCGGATGATTTCGCCGAGCTTCGCTTCGATGCGGGCGCGATAGCGATTGCCGGCCTCGAGTTTGGCTTCAATCGTCGAAAGCACCATTTCGAAGATGTAAGGGTTCTTCTGGATGTCCTGCAGGTGGCTTTCCAGCAGGCGCAGGATGAAGCGGAGCAGTTGTTCCCTCGGCGGCAGCTTCTCATCGAAGGCGGCGAAGCGCTCGGCGGCATCGTCGAGATGGCGTCCGGCGATCGCATCGACCAGCGCGACCTTGGAACGGAAATGCTTGAAGACATTGGCGGGCGACATGTGGAGCGCGCCGGCGATATCGGCGATCGACACCGCAACGAAGCCGCGCTCGCGAAACAGCATCTCCGCCATGGAGAGAATGTCTTCCCGCGTTTCCTCGGCCTTGCGTCTTGGCCTTCTTACCATCTGTTCCCCGCCGGGCTGAGCCCGATACCCCTTTTTTCGATGCTAGCGCGATTGGAAGGAATGCCGCAAGCTGATGATCGGGCCGGCGGCTTTCGTCTGTCGCCTTTTCAAGGAAAATAGGGAGCGAGGTTGTTTCGGACACGGGCAAGCGGCGTCTCGCCGCTATCATCTGGGACAAAGCGCTCGCCGGTGATCGCCTCGTAGGCTTTGATATAGACGGCCGAGGTCTGCTCGATCAGTTCGGCGGGGATTTCCGGGATCTCGTCCTTATAGGGGTCGCAGCGCTCCGCCACCCAGGCGCGAACGAAATCCTTGTCGAAACTTTCCGGGCGTTTCCCGGCGGCAAAGCTTGCCGGATAGCTTGCGGCAAGCCAGTAGCGACTGCTGTCCGGCGTATGGATCTCGTCGGCGAGGATAATGTTGCCGTCACCGTCGGTGCCGAACTCGTATTTGGTATCGACCAGGATCAGCCCGTTTTTCGCCGCCACCTCCTGGCCGCGGGCAAAGAGGGCGAGCGCATATGTCGACAGCGTCTGCCATTGCTCTTTCGTCAGAAGGCCACGCGTGACGATTTCGGCCGGCGTCAGCGGTTCATCGTGGCCGCCGTCGAATTCCTTGCTGGTCGGCGTGATGACAGGTTCGGGCAGGATCTGGTTGTCGCGCATGCCATCGGGCAGACGCATGCCGTACATGTCGCGCTCACCCTTTTTATAAAGCGTCAGGATCGAGGTGCCGGTGGTGCCGGCGAGATAACCGCGCACGACGATCTCGACCGGCAGGATGTCGAGCCGCTTGCCGATGACGACATTCGGATCGGGATAGTCGAGAACGTGGTTCGGGCAGATGTCCTTCGTCGCCTCGAACCAGTAGCGCGCTGTCTGCGTCAGCACCTCGCCCTTATAGGGGATGCAGGTGAGAATGCGGTCGAAGGCGCTCAGCCGGTCGGTGCTGATAATAATCCGGCGTCCGTCCGGAAGATCGTAATTCTCGCGCACCTTGCCGCGATAATAGTTCGGCAATTCCGGGAAATGGGCTTCGGAGAGAATTCGCACGGCGCTCGACTGTCCTTCATTATTGGGTGAAGACTTCCTGCTCTAGTTTCATTGCTGGGGAAGTCAAGCCGATCGCGTATCTCACAGCCAGAACAGACCGGTAAGAAGCAGGGCGAGGCCGTAAGTTGTGACGGCAAGCGGCCAGCCGGCGCGCAGGAAGTCACGGAAGCGGTAGCCGCCGATGCCCATTGCCAGCGTGTTGTTGTGATGGCCGAAGGGCGTCAGGAAATCGAGCGACGCGCCGGCGGCGACCGCGATCAGATAGGCGTCCGGCGTATGCCGGCCGGCTTTTGCGAATTCCAGTGCGATCGGCGCCAGGATGATTGCGACCGTCGCGTTGTTGACGAAAGGCGTCAATGCCATGGCGAGGAAGAGGATGAGGGCGATGCCGGAGAGCGGATGAGTGATCGGCACGACGAGGCTCAGCCAGCCGGCAATGGTTTCGGCCGCTCCGGTGCTGGCCACCGCCTGGCCGATCGGGATCATCGCCGCCAGCATGATGATGATCGGCCAATTGAGATCGGCCATCGCCTGACGGATGTTCAGATGATTGAGCAAAGCGAGCACGAGTACGACGCCGGCAAAAGCGACGTCGGGACGCAGGCCGGCCGCCGAGGCGGCGACGCCGCAGGCAAAGAGCGCGAAGGGCCGCCAGGAGAAGAAGGCTGGTTCGGCCGCTGCTGTCGAGGCGAGCGGCAGGCACTCGCTTTCCTCCAACGCTTCTCCGATTGCAATGCGTGGCCCCTCCAGCGTCAATATATCGCCGATCGACAATTGCAGGTCGAGGAAGCGGCCCTCGATGCGCGGCGCGCGCATGGAAAGAGCGGTGACTGCAACGCCACGAGAATGGAAGACTTCAAGCGAGCGCACGCGCGAACCGACCAACGTGCTTTCCGGCATGACGACGGCTTCGACACGGCTTAAATCCGGCTGCAGACCATCCGAGTGGGCGTCGGCGATCAACGCCTGTGTGGCGGCAAGGCCGGCAAAGACCGTATCGGCGCCTTCGGCAAGCAGCACGTCGCCCGGTTCGATCACCAACTGGTCGAGTGGACCGAAGACGAAATTGTCGTCGCGGATCAGCGCGTGCGGCTTGATGCCGAAACGCACTGGACAATCGGAAAGCCGCACGCCGATCAGCGGCGAAACGTCGGGGATGCGGCGCTCGACGACGATGCGGCGCGTAGCCGGAGAGGTCGTTGACGGTGTTTCGTCGGGTTCCGGAAACAGGCGCTGCACGCGAAAGGCGATGAGCAGAATGCCGGCGACGGCGACCGGCAGGCCGACATAAGCGAAATCGAAGAAGTGAAAGCCGGTTCCGGTCGCCTTGGCGAGCGCATCGCTGACGAGCAGGTTGGCCGGTGTGCCGATCAGCGAAACGAGGCCACCGAGCAGGGCCGCGAACGAGACCGGCATGACGAGCTGGCGGCGGGGGATCGTCAGGGCCGTGCCGAGACGTAGCGTTACCGGCAAGGTGATCGCAAAGGCGCCGATATTGTTCATGAAGATGGACATGAAGCCGGCAAGCGCGGAAGTGCCGGCGATGACCTTGAAGTCCCTGGGTCTTGCGGCCGCGAAGCGGGCGGCGAGCCTGTCGAAGAGCTTGGTGCGCGCCAGCACCTGGACGATCAGCAGGATCTCGACGACGGTGATGACGACGGGACTGGCGAAGCCGGTGAAAATCTGATCAGCGGGATAGAGGCCGAGCGCATAGCCGCCAAGCAGTCCGGCGATCGAGACCACCTCGATGCGGATGCGATCGAGCGACAAGAGAATGAGCATCGCCAGCAGAAGGATCAGCAGGGATGCTTGCTCGAACGACATGGGCGGGTCCGTTGTTTCATCGATCAGGCGGGACTGTAATCGTTCCTCATGCGCTGTACAGAGGTGCCTTCAGGCGAGGGTTGAGCAATCCTCATATCGCGCGTCAGGCTGGTGGTGCCTGCCACCGGCCCGTGGCGTCCCGCTGCAGGATGGGGGTTGCGAAGACGCCGACGGTGCACGCGCTCCATTGCGGCCCGGCGGCTGCAAGGCTTTCGCGCCAGCGCTCCGATTGCAGCATGGCCGCACCGATGACGACGGGTTCGATGCCGCAGGCCATCAGCAGATGCAGGCCGGCAACGATCGAGGCGCCGCTGGAAATGACGTCATCGATGAGGGCGACACGCCGTCCCTGAAGCAGCGGCAGCATGCGTGGGTCGATATAGAGACGTTTCTGCTGTGTCGGCGTGGTGATCGAAGACAGGGCGACGGAGAGCTCGTCGCGATACCAGAATTTGCGCGAGGTGCCGAGCGGAACGTAGCGGCTATGGCCGAGCTTCTGCGCCACGGCGGCGGCCAGCGTCAAGCCGAGCGTCGGCAGGCCGGCGACGACATCGATGCTCTTGGGCCTGATCTTTTCGGCGAGGCTTTCGGCGAGCGCATCGAGCACGGCGAAGCTTGCCTGGTTGACGATCAGCGAGGCGAGAGCGTGATCGCCATCCGCCAGCTCACGGATCGGCAGGCGAAGCTGGCGGCCGTCTTCAAGCATGGCGACATAGAACGAGGCGAATTCCCCATCGACGGCAAAGGTGCCGGGCGGGTGAATCTCCTGCCAGAAATCGTGCGGTGCCATCTCCGTCACACCGGTCAATTGCGTCTCGTCCTTTCCATGCCGGTTCTCCGGCGTAGCGCCTGCAATTCCGGTTCGGTCAGCGCGCGCACGGCGCCTTTCGGCAGTTCGCCGAGTTCGAGCTCGCCGATTGCGACGCGCACGAGACGCAAGCATTCGGTTCCGAGCGCCTCCAGCATGCGGCGGATCTGGCGGTTGCGGCCCTCGTCGAGCTCGACCTCGATCCATGAATTCCTGTCGCCCTGGCGCAGGCGCCGCGCGGCGGTCGCCGTCAGCAACTCGCCGTCGTGGCGGATGCCCGATGTCATTGCGGCAATGTCCTCGTCGTCCATGAGGCGGTCGATCTGGACATGATAGGTCTTCGTCACATGCGTGACCGGATCGAGCAGGATCTGGGCGAATTCGGTGTCGTTGGTGAAAAGCAGCAGGCCCTCGCTCGCTTTGTCGAGCCGGCCGACGGGAGAGAGATGCGGGATGTCGAAATCCCTGAGACAATCATAGACCGTCGGCCTGCCTTCTGGATCGTGGCGAGTGGTGACGAGACCGCGGGGCTTGTTGAGCATCAGATAGATTTTCGCTTCGGCAGCAATGACGAGGCCGTTGATGCTGATGCTTACCTTGGCAAGATCGACCCATTCGGAGGTATCGCTGACGATACGGCCGTCGACGGCAACACGATTTTCGGCAATCAGGCGTTCGGCCTGCGTGCGGGAGCAATAACCGAGCTTGGAAAGGGCACGGGGAAGGGTGACCCGCTTGGCCGCTGCGTTATCTCCGGGCTTTGTCCGCTCACGCGTCTTGTGCGGTGGGCGCCGCTCCCTCATCTGTCATCCTTGTCCTGCTTTTGGTGCCGCTTTTTTGGCATGAACGGCGCAAGGATGCCAGCAAGGCAAATGAAAAACGAGGGGGAATAACAGGCGCCGCAAAAAAAGGCCCAGCGCTTTGGGATAAAGCGCCGTCACGGCTTGACAGGGTGGCGCTGCCTCAGCGGCAGGCCATGAAGCCGGCCAGTTCCTTACGGCTGACGACGATACCGGCGGCGGCCTTGACCGGGTCCGGATGTGTGTAGGACAGACTAGGCATTTCCGGCAAATCGAGTGCCTGGCGCATATTCATGATGCCGACCGCATAGCGGCCATTGGCGCTGTCGACGCTGACTTCGATAATGCAGTTGGCCCGCTTGTTTTCCATGGTAGTCCTCCCTTCATTTTTTTATGTTCCCATAGCTCACATTAAAAATTGGTTTTTCTAAGACATAAGCATTCACGCACCCTGCCGAAAAACGGATCGGCGGGTGCGTAAAAGCCGGTTTATGATGGATGTGGCGTGTTCAGCGCCACCAATGGCGAGGCTGCGGCTGCGGACTACCGGAAAGCAGGTATCCGGCAATGAAGCCAATGGCGCCTGCAAGCACCAGAGCCGTGGTCGTTGCGGTCGGATGCTCGCGGGCGGCGTCGGCGGCAGCGACACCTTCTGCCCGGATCTGGGCGACGGCGTTCTTTGCCCGGGGCAGGGCTTCGTCATAAGCCTTGCCGGCGCGGCCGCGCACTTCGTAATAGGCTTCGGCGCCCTGCGCGGAAATCATCTTCTGCAGGCGCGAGACTTCCTGCTGGAGTGCGGCGATGTCCTTGCTGACAGATGCTCTGATATCATCGGTATTGGCAGCCATGTCGGTCTCCTTCCTTCAATGGGAAAGACAACACCCAACTCGGTGATAGGTTCCGAAATCTTAGCCGCTGATTTGTGACGGAAATTTAAAGTCCGCCGTCGGACGCGCTTTAATCCTCCGTTAA